>NZ_SOFM01000007.1:0-362547 GCF_004402705.1 Cryobacterium mannosilyticum
CTCGACTACGCCACACCCGCCGAGAAACTGGCCGAACTCACCCTCACAGCCGCATAAAGTGAAACTCCAATAGCTGTCCTGAACAAACGGGTCACCGCAGACCGCAAGCCGAACCCTTGCCGGCGACTATCGAGACTGCGCGGACGTGCTCGGCAACGGCTCCTACCGCGCGTCCGTCACAGCCATTTCGCGAGGACTGGCAACTCCGCCCGATGGCCACGGGCGTTGGTTGTGCGCGGTGGCCACTCACGCGGAAGGCGAGCCCTGTGTGTGGTCTCATTGAGTCGCTCGGACTCGGCCTGGACGTGGAATCCCTGTGGGTGGTGATTTCCCCGGGCGAGATCCAGGAGTCGCTCTGAAGCGAGCACCGACTCGGTGCTGCATTCCAACGAGACCGCCATGGCGCACAACAGATCGTCGGAATGCGAATGTATCCTGCGAGGGGACTTGCAAGAGAGGAATCATCATGATCACTGGTCGATCGCGAACTCGCACCCGAGACGACCTTCACGTGGTCGCTTTGTCCGAGCACGAGTGGAGGATCGGCGACCGCAGGATCGCGACCGACAATGCGCTGTCCCTCGTGGGCTTCATCGACAAGAATCGCGGCGCGTACGAGGTCATGGAATTCGTGGATCCCGTCGAATACGCCCGGTTCACGAGCCTGGAGGCGGCCATCTCGTATTTCGTCACTGCAACTCCGGACGCCCCGTATTGAGCGCATCGCCTTCAACCGTGGTTGCGCACTCTTCATCGTGTGTTCTCCGAATGGACTCTCGTCGCCGGGCTTGAGGGGGATCAGGATTGTGGTGCGGAAGACATCCGCAGGCGCACGGGAGCTGAGGGACATCGATGGATCACGGACAGCTGTTCTCAGTCGTCATGGCGGGCCCTGCCCTGTGGGAAGTCCGTCATGAGGTCACGAATGAATTTGCGGGCATGATCCAGCGCACGCCGCGAGGATTCCTGCTACGGAATGACCAAACGCAGGCGATCGGCAGTTTCGGCTCGATCAGCAGCGCACTCGAGGGCCTGTACGAGGTGGCGTGATTCGTCGACGGCGCGGTGGGGGCTGCCGACGGCGCTGCCCAGGGGTAAGGCGGCTGAACAGTCGGCGAACTCCGGCGCGGGGAATTGGGCCAGGGACCTGAATCGGGTATCGATGAAGCATGAGCACCATTCTTGGCACCGATGTGGGCCGCGACAATCGGGTCGTCTGTCTGGCGGACCTGGCGACGGGCGTCCAGGTGATTTCCGCGGCGACGCCGGTGACTGAGATCGACCGGGTGTTTCGCGCGGACCGTCAGCTTCGTTCGCTCGTCGTGCATGACGACGGCGTTCATTTCCTCTTGTCTCGGGAGCAGGTGGAGTTCACCTTGACCGGGCGGCTGGGCTACGGGCGCGGCCTGCATGCCCGGTCCACGGCCAGGCAGATGGTGCCGGAGAACTCCTTCTTCCTGCCCGGCACGATGTCCCTGGCCACCGCGGCGCAGCGCGTGCTGGAACTGCCCGAGGGCAACCGCTATCGTGACGTGCTCGTGCTGACCGACGATGGCCCACGGGTCGTCTCGGTGTCCCAGATCTTCGAACGGTTGTCGGCGGATTTCCGGTATGCCGCGTTGCACGATTCGCTGACCGGGCTGCCCAATCGACGGCAGTTGGAGGAGCGTGGCAGCACATCGATCGAGGATGCCGGGGACATCACCCGACTCGGGGTGCTCTACATCGACCTCGACGGTTTCAAAGCTATCAACGACACCTTCGGACATCAGACCGGGGACGAGATCCTGGTCGGCTTCGCCGAACGGCTGCGCCACGTCATCCGCCCGACGGATGTGCTCGCCCGCCTGGGCGGCGACGAGTTCGCGGTTCTGCTGGTTGACGTGGATGAAGGGCAGCTTCGCGCCATCGCCGACCGGGTCGTGCTCGGTGCATCGGTCCCGTTCGTCTGCGACGGACACCTGCTGCACGTGTCGGCGTCGGTCGGCATCGCGATGGCCGGTGATGTCGCCGCGGAACAGGAGTTGAGCCCGCTTGATGCGCTGCTGCGCCACGCTGACGGGGCGATGCTCAAGGCCAAGCAGGCCGGCAAGCGCCAGGTCGCGCGTCTCGATGGGCATGGCGAGGCCGCGCCGATCGTGCGGAATGCGCTGATCCGACGTCGGCTGCCGGAGGCGTTCGAGACTCGCGCGTTCAGCTTGCACTATCAGCCCCAGTTGGACCTGGCCAGCGGCGACTGCTCAGCCGTGGAGGCGCTGCTGCGCTGGACCGACCCGGTGCTGGGCGCGGTGTCGCCTGCGGAGTTCATCCCGATCATGGAACTGTCGGGCGACATCCACCGCATCGGACAGCGAGTCATCAACGAGGTCTGCGCCCAGGCCCGGACCTGGCTGGATGCAGGGACCTCGCGCCGGGTCGCGGTCAATGTGTCTCCCCTTCAACTCGCGGCGCGCACCATCGTTCCCGAGCTTTTGGAGGCCCTGACCCGGCATGGTGTTCCCCCCGCACTGATCCAGGTGGAGATCACCGAGGGCGCCGCGATCACCGACCTGCCCCGGGCGATCGGGCAACTTGAACAGCTCCGGGGGGCCGGGATCAGCATCGCCCTGGACGACTACGGCACCGGCTTCTCCTCCCTCGCCCTGCTGCGCAGCCTGCCGCTGACGACGGTGAAGATCGACAAGACCTTCATCGACCACATCGATTCCTCGCCCGCGGACGCCCTGCTCGTTGGCGGGATCATCGACACCGCACACGCCCTCGGGCTCACGGTCACGGCCGAAGGCGTCGAACGCCCCTGCCAACTCCAGTTGTTGCGCGATCTGCGTTGTGACGCGGTGCAGGGCTATCTCATTTCGCGGCCTGTTGCACCGGACGATCTGCCTCCCACCCAGATCTCCGACGCAGCCGCACCGAATGACTTCGGCGGACCGAGACCGGCCTGATCGCCTGAGTCAACCGTCGAATCAGGATGTGCGCAGGAGCATCTGAACCGTTTGGCCGTGAGGCGCGTACTCCGCGTGGATGGCCGCGTATGGAACAGCCATCGTCGGGTATCCCTGCAGGACCTGGCTCAACGGTTGCATCACCAAACCGAGCGTGCGGGCGTGGAGGGAGAACTGCGCGTAGAGAATGCCGGCCCCAGCCGCCCTCGTAGGTCGATCCCTCGTGGAAGGCGCCCGTCCATTCGCGGTGGGTGTCGAGGTCGAGCATGACGTTCCAGACGTGGAACGCTCAACGGCCACTGCAGACCGCCAGGTCTCGGAAAGATCGAGAACGAACGGGGCAAGGATGCTGAGCCGTTCCCCCACTTAGGGGCGATCGCCTCCGATAGACCATTCCTCTTAGCAATCTGCCTCAACGGGCGGGTAGATTATGGGCAGATCTGGGGGGAGAGGGCTATGTTCACGACGCAGTGTGCGTGCGTTAGCGGTGACGCGACTCTCGCCCGGCCCGTCAGTGTCACCCTGGGATTGTGGGTGATGAGGCCATGATGCGTGCGCGGGTTGATGCCGTCCTGGTCTGGACAATGGGCCTGTGTGCGGCGGCCTACCTGGGCGGAGTGGTCTGGCAGGGCGGCGAATCTCATCCGGCGGTGGATCTCTGGTTGTCGTTGTCGACGTCCTGGTTGCCCGCGGTGGTGTGTTGGCTGGCGGTCGCCCGGGCCGTGTCTCGTCGCAGGGAAGTCCTGCTCGCTGCTCTGGCGATGACCTTCCTGGCTGTCGGGGACACCTATTACGCCCCATTGACCAGCGACTGGTCACCCTCGTTCCCCAACCCGGGTGACCTCGGCTACATGCTTTTCTATCTGCTGATGCTGGTCATGCTGGTCCTGCTGGTGCGCCGCGACGTTCGCGGGCAGTCGCGGTCGGTGTGGCTGGATTGTGCCGTGGGCTCGCTCGGGGCGGCCGCAGTGTTGGCAGTTGTGCTCAACCCCGTGATGGCCTCAGCCTTGGCGGGTTCCTGGTCGTTGGCCACGGCCGTGGCGGTCGCCTACCCGCTGATGGACATGTTCCTGATGGCAGCCGTCACGGGGATAGTGGTCGTGCGTGGTTTCCGTGGGGGCGATCGGCTGGTCGTGCTGATCCTAGGGCTGATGCTTTACACACTGGCGGACATTGTCTACGCGTTGCAGGTGACCACGGACACCTACGTGCTCGGAACTCCACTCGACGCCCTCTGGGCGATCGGGATCGCCCTGATCGCGCTGTATGTGCACGGTTCGGCGCACCGAACCGTGTCGAAAGTTTCAGATCTGCCTGCCCCGACCCGTGCGGCGGCCCTGATCATGTCGGGGCTCGCCACCCTCGCTGGGCTCGGGGTACTGGTGATGGGCACTCGGACTTATGTGTCTTCTCTGGCCGTTGTGTTGGCCGGGGCCACGGTTTTCGCGGCGGCAGCTCGCACTCAGGTGGCCTTTCGTCAGATTCTGCGGATGGCGGACTTGCGCCGTCAGGCGACGAGCGACCATCTGACCGGTCTGCCGAACCGGCGGGCGCTGTATGCACAAGCGGGCGCTCGGATGGGGGATCCGGTTAGTGAGCGCTACGCTTTGCTGTTGATGGACCTGGACAGGTTCAAGGAGGTCAACGACAGCCTGGGCCACCAGGCCGGAGACAGGCTGCTGATCCAGGTGGGTGGCCGCCTGAGCGAGCAGTTGCGTTCGGGAGACCTCCTGGTGCGTCTGGGCGGTGATGAGTTCGCGCTCCTGCTCGACGGCGCGGGCGCCGAGCAGGCCACCGCGGTGGCAGCCAAGCTCTGCGCGGCACTGGCCGAGCCGTTCGCCCTGGATGACGTCGCAGTCCATAGCGCGGTGAGCATCGGCTTCGCCTTATTCCCCGGCGACGGCCATGACCTTGACACCCTGCTGCGCAAAGCCGACGTGGCCATGTACAAGGCCAAAGCCTCTGGCGACGGCTTTCACGCCTACGGCGGTGGCGACGACACCGACTTCACCACGCAACTGCGCACGGTCGATGAGCTGCGAGCCGCCCTGACGAGTGGCCAGTTCGTCTTGCACTACCAGCCCAAGATCAACCTGCCCGCCGGCGACGTCCACGATGTGGAAGCCCTGGTGCGCTGGAACCACCCCACACGTGGCCTGCTCTACCCGGACGCTTTCCTGACTCTGGTCGAAGAAGCCGGACTCATGCGGGCCCTGACCCGAGTAGTGCTCCACATCGCCCTGGACCAGGCCGCCGTCTGGCTCGCGGAAGGCCGAAACCTTACGGTTGCTGTGAATCTCTCGGCCAGTTCCATGATCGACACTGACCTGCCCGATGAGGTGGCCGCCATGCTCACCGCCCGGCATCTCCCACCGGGCGTCCTGAAGTTCGAGATCACTGAGGAGTTCCTCATGGCCGACCGTGACCGGGCCCGGGACATCCTGACGCGGCTCCGCCTGCACGGTGTTCAGATCTCCATTGATGACTTCGGCACCGGGTACAGTTCGTTGTCTTACTTGCGGGACCTGCCCATTGACGAACTCAAGCTGGACCGTTCTTTCGTGACCCCCATGGTCGATGATGCCCGCGCCGCAGCCCTGGTCGCCTCGACCATCGGGCTGGCCCACAGTCTGGGCATGCGCATGGTCGCCGAAGGCGTCGAGAGCGCTGGGGCGTACGACGAGCTCGTCTCCCTCGGCTGCGACCAAGCCCAGGGCTATCACATGTCCAGGCCAGTGCCCGCGGACGAATTGAACGTCTGGCTCAACGCCCGGGGCTCCATCGGCGAACTCACCGCCCCCGCCCGCTTCTGAGGATCACGATCGCGAGGGTGAATCCGGCGAACGCGTTGCACGCTTCGCACGCTGAACAGTTGTAGTCCCACGCCGATTTCCCGTGTCCGGCTACTCGCCGCTTGCTGCCTCGGCGGACGCCGGGCGCTTCTGGACTGTCAAGTAGACGACGAGCGCGAGGATCGCGGTGAGGAAGACGGCGCTCGTTCCGACGGTTCCGATCCCGAGGCCGCCATCGTGACGAGGCTGGGAGAGGTAATCGCCCAGGGACGCGCCAAGCGGGCGGGTCAGGATGTAGGCGATCCAGAACGCGAACACGGCGCCGCGCCGGGCGATGATGTGGGAGCCGGCCACGAGCGCGATGGCTCCGGCGAAGATGAGTGCCGACACCCAGTAGCCCAGGTTCAGGCCTTCCGCGATGAGGTCACCGGCAGCGGTGCCCAGGGCGAAGGTGAACAGGATCGTCAGCCAGTAGAAGGCTTCCCGCCTCGTGGAGGTGATGGTGTGGATGGAGAGGGTCTTCTCGCTGGCATACCAGGCGATGAAGGTTGCCAGGAGGGCGGCGGCGAAGACGATGGTCGTGGTTTCGAGGCTGACACCGAAGTTGTCGGTCAGGTTGTCGGTGATCAGGGTGCCGACGACGCTGATCAGCACCACGGCGAGCCAGTAGATGCTCGGCGCGTGCCGGACGGAACGGAACTGGACGACCAGGGCGATGGCGAGGAGGGCGCCCATCACATAGGTCGTGTTGGTCAGGCCCAGGTTCAGGTTGGTGGCGAGGAAATCGGCGAAGGTCTCACCGACCGTGGTCGCCAGGATCTTGATGATCCAGAAGACGAGGGTCGGTTCGGGAACCTTGCTCATGCTCGATGGGCCGCGTGTGGCGACGGTTTCGGCCGTGCTGGTTGTCATGGACATCCTCAGGTCGTTTCGCGAAAGCGCCACCGGAACAGGGCGTGGAGAACAACCGTATGGGGGCGAAGCTGGCAGCAGCCCCGGCAAGTGCCGTGGAAGACGAGAGCATTCACAGAGTCGGGCACCGGCTCGCTGAGCCGGGCGCTGTACTGGCACCTGTGCGGCTCTGTCCGGCTCCGCCGGCGGGCTTCAGTCGCGCGGCTTGGGCATGCCGAACTCGTTGACCGGCCCGTCTGGTGGCTGCGGTTTGTGCTCCGCCGGGCAGTTGAGGACCGCGTTCTGGGTGGAATGGTCAATGGTGTGCTCGGCCATCGGACGGCCGCAGACCGGACACACCGCCTCACCGACACGTTTCACAACCGCGTCGTAGGGGCCCAGGGGAGCCGGACCCATCGCCCGCACGAGTTTTTGATCCAACCAGTCGATGAAGTGCACGTATCGTTCGCTCAGGCCCTGCCCGTGAGTACCGGTGTCATTCATGCCGCCAGCGTAACGCCGCTCCCAGTGCACGGATAGGCGCCGGCCCCGGTCCTCAGGTCAGAGCTCCCGGCAATGTCATTTCACGGCAACGATCTCGATCAATCGGATGTCCGGGTCCTTGGCGAGGAGGGTCGGACCGTGCTCGGCCAGGGCCTTGGGAATCGCGCCGGCGAGGTGCGCCTGCCGGCCCTCTTCGGTCTCGAACGTGTCGAAGATCCCGCAGGTGGCGTTGTCCACCCGGAACGCGTACCAGGTGCGGGTCTCCGGCTCGCCGAGCACGATGTCCCGGCCTCCGTTGAGGAAGTCCCACACGTCCTGTTCCTTGCCGGGCTTCGCTTCGACGAGAGCCAAAACTCCGAATTCAAGTGCCATCGCGGTCTCCTCGCTTTTCGCTTTCGAATGGGCCGACCGCCGGTCATGCCCAGATTCGGTTCTGGCCAGTGTCGGTTCTGCCCCGAGTCTAGGAAGGTGTCCCTGCCGCGGCAAGGGGTCACAATGTCGCGTGCTCGGCCGGCTCGTCGAGGTCGTCGTGGTGGATGCGCTCGTCGAGGGTGCCGAGCGGCTGCCCGGTGCCGCCCCACTGCCCGGCGATGATCTCGGCGGCGATCGACACAGCCGTCTCCTCGGGGGTCCGCGAGCCGAGGTCGAGGCCGATCGGGCTGTGCAGCCGGACCAGGTCGGCGTCGTCGAGTCCGGCCTCCCGGAGCCGGGCCAGACGGTCCAGGTGCGTGCGGCGCGAGCCCATCGCCCCGATGTAGGCCACCTGAGGCGCGCGGAGGGCCAGCTCGAGCAGGGGAACGTCGAACTTGGGGTCATGGGTGAGCACGCAGATGACCGAGCGTGAGTCCACGAGGCCGGCCGCGAACTGCTCGGCCAGGTAGCGGTGCGGCCACGCGACGATCACCTCGTCGGCGTCCGGGAAACGGGCGGGCGTCGCGAACACCTCCCGCGCGTCGCAGACGGTGACGCGGTAGCCGAGGAACGCGGCCAGGCGGGTCAGGGCGGCGGCGAAGTCGATGGCGCCGAACACGAACATCCGTGGCCGGGGCGCCTGACTGTTGACGAACACCCGCATCCCCTCACCCTGCCGTTCACCGTCGGGGCCGTAGGTCAGAGTCGTGTTGCGGCCGGCGGCCAGCAGACCCTGGGTGTCGTCGCTCACGGCTCGGTTCGCCCGGTCAGACCCAAGGTCACCCTCGAACCCGTTCGGCCTGACCACGAGGTGCCGGCCGATCAGGTCGACATCCGGATGCCCGATCACCGTCGCCACCGCCACCGGACGGGAGGCAGCGATATCGGCGCAGACGTCGTCCAGCTGGGCGAATGTGTGCTGCGAGACAGGCTCGACGAACACGTCGAGGATTCCGCCACAGGTCAGCCCGACCGAGAACGCGTCATCGTCGCTGATCCCGTACCGGACGAGGACAGGCCGGCCGTCCGCCGCGACCTGGGTCGCGACGTCGTACACCGCACCCTCCACACACCCGCCCGAGACCGAGCCGGTGACCGCTCCGTCGGGGGTGACCAGCATCGAAGCACCTGCCGGGCGCGGGGCGGACTCAAAGGTGCGCACCACTGTCGCGAGGCCGGCGGTGCCTCCGCTCCGCCAGCCGGGCATCAGGGCGTCGATGATGTCACGCATGGTCGACGGGGGAACGCATCATCGGGAGCTCCTGCGGCCGACCGCGCGGCCGATCCGGTAGGCGAGGAAGGCCACCCCGGTGAGGAGGCCGATCAGTTTCCCCGGGTTGCTGAGCTGGTCGGCCAGCATCCCCTTGGCGAGGTCCAGGGCGTTCAGGCTCGTGGCGGCCGTGCGCGGGGCCTGGTGCTGGAGCGGACGGGACACGGGAGGCGGCGACGTCTGCGACCCGGCCGGCGCCGTGTCCGCCGGGGCCGCGGCCGGTTCGCCGGCGGCCGGAGGCGCGGTGGGTTCCGTTCCGGAACCGGTGACCATGGCCTGCAGGTTGTCTGCGAAGAGCGCCATCATCTGGTCGGTCACGCTGCCGATGATGCTCTTCCCCATGGCAGCGACCTTACCGGAGAGGTCCACCTCTGCGCTGACCGTGCCAGTGGTCGTGCCGTCCGTCTCGACGAGGCACAGGGTGGCGGTGCCCTGGGCTGTGCCCTGCCCGCGGGCCTCCTGGGCGCGGCCCTGGAATACTGCACGGTGCGCGGTCGCATCGCGCTCGATCACGTTCATCAAACCCTTGTACTGCATGGACACGGGGCCGAGTTTCACCTTCATTCCCACCTGGTAGGCGTCGTCGGAGAGTTTGTTGAGCACCTCGGCGCCGGGAACACAGCCGGCGACGCGCTCGAAATCCATCAGGGTCTCCCACACCGTGTCGATCGGGGCCACAACGGTGAATGTGCTGTCGAGTTGCATTATTTCGTCCCTCTGTTCGCGGATTGTGGAATGCGGTCGGCGCGGATCGCCGCCGCCACTTCCGCCAGGGCCGTGTGGCTGTGACCGCTGACGAAGGCGTCGATGTAGGGCAGGGCGGCGGCCATGCCGCCCGCGAGTGGCTGGTAATCCGGCGCCACCTTCCGAGGGTTGACCCAGACGATCCGGAAGGCCAGCCGCCTGAGCCTCGCCATCTGGGCGTCGACCTCTGCCGGGTCGTCCTGAGCCCAACCGTCCGAGATCAGCACGATCACCGCTCCGCGGGCGAGTCCGCGTCGGCCGTGGTCGTCGATGAACCGTCGGATGCTGTCGGCCAGGCGGGTGCCTCCGGCCCAGTCCTCTGTGCCCGCAGCGGCCTGCGCGAGAGCCTGGTCCGGATCCCGCAGTGCCAGCTGCCTGGTGAGCCGGGTCAGCCTGGTTGAGAACACGAACGCCTCGGCCTGCGCGCCGGACACCGCGCCCTGGAGCAGGGACAGGAAGACCCTGGTGTAGGGCTCCATCGAGCCGGAGACGTCGCAGAGCAACACGAGGCGGCGCAGCCGGGGGCGGCGCCGGGCGTAGACGAGACGGGCCGGGTCCCCGCCCGTGCGGCCTGCGGCCCGCACGGTGCGCCGGAGGTCCAGCCGGGCGGTGCTCGTCGCGGAGGCCCGGGTGCGGCGACTCAGGCGCGTCGGCGTTGACAGGGAGATCCGCCGCACGAGGTGGCGCATCCGGGTGATCTCGTCGACGGTCAACTCGGCGAAAGACATGTCGTGCAGCCGTTCCTCGGCCGAGGCCATCATCAGAACCGTCTCCCGCTCCGGGGCGTCCAAGCCGGACGAGTCGCCGCCCGGCACGAGGGCGGGCGGCTGCGGCGCGCGTTCGGCGCTGTCGGCTCCGAGCGGGCGGTCATCAGGCGGGGCCGGCCGGGAGCGGGGTTCGGCGCCGATCGACGGCGGGGCCGTGGTGTCGCCCCGGCTGTCGGCGGGGTCGAGAAGCCCGCCGAAGACCGCCGTGAACACGCCGTCGAAGACGGGCAGCTGGTCCTGGGAGGTGACCAGGACCACCCGGCTCGTCCAGTACAGCGGACCGAGGGCATACGGCGGGACGAGCCGGAGCGCCTCCGCCAGCCGGGCGGCTCGGTCCAGGGACACCGGGAGCCCTGCCCGGCGCAGAGCGGTGCTGAACCCGGCCGCAAGGGCGGCGGCCTCCACCCGGGGTTCACCCCGGACTGCCTGGGTCTCAGCCATGGTCCGCACCGATCAGCCACGCGGTCCCGCGCGAGCGGGCCAGGTCGAGATCGTCGCGATTCTTGAGAATCGATCCCCAGGTGTGGTCGATGCTCGCCGGGCCGAGCCGGTCGACGCCCAGCACGGCCAGCGCCGACACCCAGTCGATCGCCTCCGCGATGCCGGGCGGCTTCGCCAGGTCGAGCGAGCGGAGCGCCGTGATGGCGGTCGCAGCCTGCAGGGCGAGCGGCTCCGCGCTGGACGGCACGCGTCGCCGCACGATCTCCGCGATGCGTTCGGGTGCCGGGTAGTCGATCCAGTGGTACAGGCAGCGCCGGGTGAGCGCGTCGTGCAGGTCGCGGGTGCGATTCGAGGTGAGGATGACGATCGGCGGGTGGCTGGCCCGCACGGTGCCGAGCTCCGGGATGGTCACGGCGGCCTCGGCGAGCAGCTCGAACGTGAACGCCTCGAACTCGGCATCGGCACGGTCGATCTCGTCGAGCAGCAGCACGGCCGGGCGCGGCCCCGGATGCTCGATGGCCGCCAGCAGCGGGCGTCGCAGCAGGTACTCCGGACCGAACAGCTCCGTCTCGGCGAGGGTCAAGTTGCGCGCCTCGGCCAGCCTGATCCCGAGCAACTGGCGAGGATAGTTCCACTCGTAGAGGGCCTCGCCGGCGTCGATTCCCTCGTAGCACTGCAGGCGGAACAGCGGCGTGTCGAGCACGCGGGCGAGCGCCTTCGCGGCCTCGGTCTTGCCGACGCCCGGCTCACCCTCGAGCAGGATCGGCTGCGGCATCCGCACGGCCAGGAACAGCGCGGTGGCCAGTCCGGAGTCCGCCAGATAGTCGATCTCGTCGAGCCTCGCCAACAGGGAATCCACGTCGGGAATGAGCGCCTTCACCTCGTCTTCGGCGCCTGCGCGGGCCGACTGGGTCATCGTGTCCGCCCGAGTGCGTCGGCGACCCTCGCCTCAGGCTGGGCTGGCATACCGCTCCGGATCGGCGAGGAAGGCAGCGCGGCAGCCCGTTGAACAGAAGTAGGTCGTGAGTCCGTCGAGTTCCACGTGGGGGGTGGCATCGACGGCGGCGACGCTCATGCCGCAGACGGGGTCGATCGCGGTCGCCGGAACGGCCACGGCTGCCGCGGTTCCGGGCGATCGCTGCCCGGCACGCTCGGCGACCAGCTGGGCCAGGATCGACAGCGCGACCTCGGCCGGGGTCCTGGCGCCGAGGTCCAGCCCGGCCGGGCTGAACACGCGGGAGCGCAGCCCGTCCTCGACAGTGAGGGAGGCAACCACGGCGGAACCCCGCTTCGCGCTGGCGACGAGGGCCACGTAGGGGACACCCGCACGGAGCGCGGCCTCGAGGGAGGCTTCCTCGTCGTGGCCGTGCGATGCCACGATCAGGGCAGCGTCGTCGGGGTGGGGTTCCGTCGCCGCGCCGTCCGCCAGCTCCATCTCGAACCCGAGCCCGGTGCCCAGCACCGCCAGGGCCCGCGCGACGGGGGTCGCCCCGACCACGACGACGCGGGGCGCCGGCACGGACGGTTCGAGGAAGATCTCGACGGCGCCTCCGCTCAGGCAGGGGTTCGACACCTCGACGGCGCCGTCCTCCCTGCTGTGCGACGGTTCCCCGGCGACGACCCGGAGCAGGAGCGGTTCGCGGGCGGACAGCGCCTGCAAGCCGTATTCCCGGACGGAGGCCTCCACGCAGGCGCCGCCGACGAATCCGTCCAGGTGCCCGTCGGCGTGAAGGAGCGCCGTGTCACCCGCGTGGGCGCTCGTGGGCCGCTGGGCGCGCACCACCGTGGCGCGCACGAACGCTTCGCGCCGACCGGCGAGTTCCTGGGCACGCTGTTCCAGTGCCCCGCCCACGACCGGCATCCTAGATCGGCGGCGTCGCGCGGCCCTGCATGGCGGCCCAGACCCTGGCCGGGGTGCACGGCATGTCCATGTGCGTGACGCCGAGTGGCGAGATGGCGTCCACCACGGCATTCAGGATGGCGGGCGGTGAGCCGACCGTTGCCGACTCGCCCACTCCTTTCGCCCCGATGGGGTGGTGCGGCGACGGAGTCACGGTGAACCCGGTCTCCCAGTTCGGAACCTCCATCGATGTGGGGATGAGGTAGTCCATGAACGACCCGCCGAGGTTGTTTCCGGCCTCGTCGAAGCCGATGAACTGCATCAGCGCCATCCCGACGCCGTCGGTCAGGCCGCCGTGCACCTGGCCTTCGATGATCATCGGGTTGATCCGGGTGCCGCAGTCGTCGACGGCGATGAACCGGCGCACCTTGACGTGGCCGGTTCCCGGGTCGACGTCGACGACGCAGATGTAGGCGCCGAACGGGAAGGTGAGGTTGGGCGGGTCGTAGGTCACCTCGGCGTCCAGGTTGCCGTCGATGCCTTCCGGCAGGGCCACGGTGCCGTGCGCGCCCATGGCTATCTCGGCCATGGTCTTGCCGACGCTCGGGTCACCCTTGACGAACCAGCGTCCCTTCTCCCATTCGAGGTCTTCCGGCCGGGTTTCGAGCATCGCGGCGGCGATGAACTTCGCCTTCTCCCGCACCTTCCGGGCGACGAGGGCGACCGCAGCGCCGCTGACCGGGGTCGACCGGCTCCCGTAGGTGCCCAGGCCGAAGGGGGTCTGGTCGGTGTCGCCGTGCACCACGTCGATGTCCTCCGGGGGGATACCGATCTCCTCGGCCACGATCTGCGCGAATGTGGTCTCGTGGCCCTGGCCCTGGCTCTGCACGGAGATCCGCACGACGGCCTTCCCGGTCGGGTGGATGCGCAACTCGGCGCCGTCCGCCATGCCGAGGCCCACGATGTCCATGTGCTTGCGCGGGCCGGCTCCGACGGTCTCGGTGAAGAACGAGACGCCGATCCCCATCAGCTCGCCGCGGGCACGTTTCTCCTTCTGCTCCCGTCGCAGGTCGTCGTAGCCGGCGATCTCCATCGACAGTCGCAGCGCCCGCTCGTAGTTGCCGGAGTCGTACTCCCAGCCCGTCTTGTTCTTGTACGGGAACTGCTCGGGTTTGATCAGGTTCTTCAGGCGGAGCTCCGCCGGGTCCATCTCCAGTTTCCGGGCGAGCATGTCGACCATCCGCTCCACAAGGAGAACGGCTTCGGTGACCCGGAACGAGCAGGCGTAGGCGACCCCGCCCGGCGCCTTGTTCGTGTACACGCCGGTGACCTTGCAGTGCGCGGCCTGGAGGTCGTAGCTGCCGGTGAAGATGTGGAAGAAGCCGGCCGGGTACTTCGAGGGCTGCGCCGTCGCGTTGAACGCCCCGTGGTCGGCAAGCACGTTCGTGCGGAGGGCGAGGATCTTGCCGTCCTTCGTGGCCGCGATCTCTCCCTGCATGATGTAGTCGCGAGCGAACGACGTCGACATGAGGTTCTCCGAGCGGTCCTCGACCCATTTGACCGGGCGGCCGGTGACGATCGACCCGACGACGGCCAGGATGTAGCCGGGGTAGATGCCGACCTTGTTTCCGAACCCGCCGCCGATGTCGGGGGACACGATCCGGATCTTGTGCTCGGGGATTCCGGACACGATCGCGAACAGGGTGCGGTGCGCGTGCGGGGCCTGGCTGGTCTCGTACAGGGTGAGGGCGCCTTCGATCGGTTCGAAGTCGGCGACCGCCCCGCAGGTTTCCATCGGGGCCGGGTGCGACCGCGGATAGACGATCTCCTGTTTGACGATGACGTCGGCGGAAGCGAAGACCGCGTCGGTCTCGGCGGCGTTGCCGGCCTCCCAGTCGAAGATGTGGTTGTCGGTGCGCCCCTCGATGTCATCCCGGATGACCGGGGCCCCTGGGTCGAGGGCGTGGCGGGCGTCGATCACAGGCGGGAGAACGTCGTAGTCGACGTCGATGAGTTCGAGGGCGTCGCGGGCGGCATACCGGTCCTCGGCGATCACGAACGCGACCTCCTGGCCCTGGAAGCGCACCTTGTCGGTGACGAGCACAGCCTGCACGTCGGCCGACAGGGTCGGCGCCCAGGCCAGCTTGAGCCCGAGCAGGTCCTGGCCCGTGATCACCGCGACGACACCGGGGTGGGCGAGGGCCCGGGTGGTGTCGATGGAGACGAGCCGGGCGTGCGCCACCGGCGACCTGAGGATGGCGCCGTGCAGCATCCCGGGAAGCACGATGTCGTCGACGTAGTGGCCCTTGCCGCGCACGAAACGGGGGTCTTCCTTGCGCTGGATGCGGCCGTAGCCGATCGGGCGATCCGCGTCGCCGGCTGCAGGGTTCGGGGCGTGGGCCTCTGTGATGGTCATGCCGGGACCTCTTCTCCAGCGTTCTCTGTGACTACGGGGTGTTCGGCGGCCCATTTCACCGACCGCACGATCGTGGCGTACCCGGTACAGCGGCAGATCTGCCCGGAGATGGCCTCGCGGATCTCGGTGTCATCCGGGTGCGGATTCCGGTCGAGCAGTGCCCGCGCCGTGAGCATCATTCCCGGCGTGCAAAAGCCGCACTGCAGCCCGTGTTCCTCCATGAAACCCTGCTGCACCGGGTCGAGGGTCGCCCCCGTCGCCAAACCCTCCACCGTCGTGATGGCATGGCCGTCCGCCATCGCCGCGAGCACGGTGCAGGATTTCACCGGGACGCCGTCCATCAGGACCACGCAGGTGCCGCAGTTCGACGTGTCGCAACCCCAATGGGTGCCGGTGAGTCTCAGCTCATCGCGGATGAAGTGGACGAGGAGCACTCGAGGCTCAATCTCACGGGTGATCTCATCGCCGTTCATGGTCATGCTGATCTGCATCGACTTCAGCCTTCCTGCGTTGTCGTGGTCTGGGTTTCGAGAGCTCGCGCACACGCACGACGCAGGACCCTGCGGGTGAGTTCATCGGCAAGGTGCCGTTTGTAGTCGACCGGCCCGCGCTGGTCGGCGACGGGCATCGAGGCCAGTGCGGCGATCCTCCCGGCCTCCTCGAACAGCTCCTCAGAGGGCCGCCGGCCGCGGAGCACTGCCTCCGCCTCCGCGATGGTGCCGTCGAGGCCCACCGCGGTGAGGCCGATGGCCACATCGTCCACGGACCCGTCCTCGGCGAGGTTGACGGCTGCGCCGGCCGCCACGACGGCCCAGTCGCCGACCCGGCGTTCGACCTTCTCGTACGCGCTCCCCGCACGCGGACGGATCGGGAACCGGATCTCGACCAGCAACTCGTTCTGCGCGACCGCCGTCTCGTAGGGCCCCTTGTGGAATTCGTCCATCGTGAGGATGCGCTCGCCCCCGGGGCCGCGCACGACGGCCTGGGCGCGCAGCACGTCGCACACCGTGGCCAGGTCCTCGGCAGGGTCGGCCTGGCAGAGCGACCCGCCGATGGTGCCGCGGTTGCGCACGATGGGATCCGCGATCACCCGCTCGGCATCGATCACGATCGGAAAGAGCCTGGCCACGTCGGCTGATTCCAGGAGCGTCGAGTGACGGGTCAGGGCGCCGATTCGTAGTTGGGTCGCCTCGGGGAGGATGAAATCGAGTTCGTACAGGTCGTTGATATCGATCAGCCACTCCGGCCTGGCAAGCCGCAGTTTCATCATCGGCAGGAGGCTGTGCCCCCCGGCGACGACGCGGGATTCCGGGCCGTGGCGGTCGAGCAGGGCGAGGGCGTCTTCGATCGTGCTCGCCCGTACATAGTCGAATTGAGCCGGAATTTGCACAATGCCTCCCGATCGCGGCGCGCCCGGTCTGATCGATGGGGCGGATTTGAGACTCATAGTGCTCCCGGGGCCACGGGATGTCAATAAGGTGGCAGCGGTTCACAGGTCAGGATCACCGCCAGGAATTCGCACTTCTGCCGGGGTTTTAACTGCGCCGTGCGCAGACTGTCGAACCCACGGGACGGGTCATCGGGTTCGGCGCCGTGATGATTCTCCGCAATCCTCTGGACACCGGCATCCGACGGGCTCGACTCGACCTGTGCTGCCCAGTTCGACCCGGCAGGACCGCCCGCCGAATACTCCGGCGTGGTCGACACCCACTCCTACGCGAGCCTGGCGCTGTCTGATGCCGTGTACGTGGCCGATGCGGGCGGCAACGCCATCCTGCGCGTCGACTACGACGGAACCGTGTCCGCCGTGGCAGTGCTGCCGACCGGAGACCCGATCCTGATCACCGCTGAGATCGCCGCCGCCGCCGGCTTGCCCGCCTGCGCTGCGGACCACGAGTACCGGTTCGAGCCGGTGCCGACGGACGTCGAACTCGGCCCCGACGGCTGGCTCTACGTCACGACGTTGCCGGGCGGGCCTGAGGACGCGAGCCTGGGCGCGCGCGGATCCGTGCACCGGGTCGACCCGGACTCCGGAGACGTCGAACTGGTCGCGACCGGGTTCGTCGGTGCGACCGGGCTGGCGGTGTCCCGCGGGTCCGGCAGGATCTACGTCGCCGAGCACTTCGGCGGGTCGGATGGCACGGGGCAGGTGTCCGTGTTGGAGAGCGGATCGGACACGCCGAGAGTGCTGACCGCGATCTCGTCGCCGGCCGCGATCGAACTGCGGAAGGGTGACCTGTACCTGACCACCGATTCGGTGGTGCCGGATGCGACCGGGGCGCCGCAGCCGATCGGCAAGGTGACCCGAATCGCGCTGGCCGGCGACCGCCACAGCGACGATTCGAGCCAGGACTGGAACCGGGACTCGCGCCACCACTCGACCGATTCCTCCGACGAGGAGTGAGCGCCGGGTTCACGTCATATCTCAGGGGTCGGGGCTGAACCGATAGCCCATTCCGGCCTCGGTCAACAGGTACCGGGGCCGGGAAGGGTCCGGCTCGAGTTTCTTGCGCAGTTGGGCGAGGTACAGCCGCAGGTAGCCGGAATCGGTGCTGTGGTGCGGACCCCAGATGTCGGTGAGCAGGGACTGCCGAGGCACCAGCTTTCCAGGGTTCCGCAGCAGGAACTCGAGGATGCGCCACTCCGTGGGAGTCAGACGAACGGGCTCCGGCCGCCCGAGCCTCTGACGGCTGACGCTCCTGGCCGACAGGTCGACGGTGACGTCGCCGAAGACGATGACGGGTTCGTCGTCGGCCGAGGACACGCGCCGGGTGAGCGCACGGATCCGGGCGAGCAGCTCGTCGATCGAGAAGGGCTTGGTGACGTAGTCGTCGGCCCCGGCGTCCAGGGCGTCGACCTTGTCGGCCGCGCCGCTGCGGCCGGAAACGACGAGGATCGGCACCTGCGTCCAGCCGCGGAGCCCCGCGATCACCCCCAGCCCGTCGAGGTGGGGCATCCCGAGGTCGAGCATCACCAGGTCGGGGTGGTGCTCAATTGCTGCGTTGAGTGCCGCAGTGCCGTCCTGGGCGGTGACGATGTCGTAGCCGCGGGCCGTCAGGGTGATCCGGAGGGCGCGGAGGATCTGCGGGTCGTCGTCCGCGATCAGGATTCTCATTCGGTTCCCTTCGGGGTCGGCGCGCGGTCGAACGCGGGGAGGGACAGCACCATGGTGAGGCCTCCGCCGGGAGTGTCCTCGGCGGAGAGCCTGCCGCCCATCCCCTCGGTGAACCCCTTGGCCAGGGCCAGTCCGAGGCCCAGCCCGGTGAGGTTGTCGGTGTCGCCGAGCCGTTGGAACGGCACGAAGACCTCGTCGCGCCGGTCGACGGGGATGCCGGGGCCCCGATCCACGACTCGGAGCTCGACGCTGCCCGCGAACTGGCTGGCGGAGACCAGCACCCGGGTACCGGGCGGGGAGAACCGGATGGCGTTGGCCAGGAGGTTGACGATCACCCGCTGGAGCAGGCCGGCATCCGCCAGCACCGGCGGGAGGTCGGCGGGAAGGTCAAGTTCGACGCCGGCCGGACCCAGGCCGAGTTCGTCGAGGGCCGGCAGGATGACCTCGGGGGCGTCCACCGGGCCGAGGGAGACGGCGAGAACCCCGGCCTGGAGCCGGCTCACATCGAGCAGGTTCGTGACGAGGGCGGACAGCGCGGCGAGGCTCTCCTCGGCGGTCTCGAAGAGCTCGTCCCGGTCGGAGGGGGACAGGGTGACGTCGGTGGAGCGGAGCCCGCTCACCGCAGCGGTTGCCGCGGCCAACGGCCGACGGAGGTCGTGGCCGACGGCAGCCAGCAGGGCGCTGCGCATCCGGTCCGCTTCGGCCAGGGGGCCGATCGCGCTGGCCGTGCGGGCCAGGTCGCGATGCTCCAGCGCGGCGTCGAGCTGGCTCACGATCACCGCCAGCAGCCGCCGCTCGGAGGCGTCGAGTTCGGCGCCGCGCAGCTCGAGCACCGCCCGGCTGCCCACCGGAACAGTCGAGACCTGATCCTCGTCCCCGGCAGTACCCGCTGCGGCGAGCACCTCGGGGCCGTCGAGGAGCCTCACCCCGGTGAGGTGGAACGCCTCCCTGGTGCGCGTGAGCAACGCCTTGAGCGCGTCTTCGCCACGGAGGACACTCCCGGCGACGGTCGCCAGGAGCTCCGATTCGGCGGCGGCGCGCAGAGCGCTGCGGTTGCGCCTGGCCGCCTGGTCGACGACGTAGCTGACCAGGCCCGCATTGACGAGATAGAGCACGAGGGCGACCGCGTGCAGTGGCTCGGCGATCGTGATCGTGTACAGCGGCGCGACGAAGAAGAAGTCAAGCGTGATCCCTGAAAGGAGGGCCGCGAAAAGCGCCGGCCAGAGACCGCCGACCAGCGCGACCAGGACGACCAGGAGCTGGTAGCTCAGCACCTCGCTCGTGATGGATTCCTCCGTGCGCAGCGCCACGAGCATCCAGGTGATCAGCGGGCCGCCGACAAGCGCCAGGGCGAGCCCGGCCAGGCGACGCTTCGGCGTGAGGGCCCCGCCCAGCCGGGGCAGGGTGATCGTGCCGCCGGCGGCAGAGTGGGTGACGACGTGAACGTCGATGTCCCCGGATTCGCGCACCACGGTCGCCCCGATGCCTGGGCCGCTGAACGCCGCACGCAGGCGGCTGCGGCGACTGGCCCCGACCACGAGCTGGGTGGCGTTCGCCGCGCGCGCGAAGGCGACGAGCGCGGTCGGGATGTCATCGCCGACGAGCTGGTGATAGGTTCCACCGAGCTTCTCGACCAGTGCGCGCTGGGCGGCGAGGGCGCCCGGGTGCGGCGACCGGAGGCCGTCCTGGCTGATCACGTGCACCGCGATCAGTTCGCCGCCCGCGGCGCGACCGGCGATCCTGGCCCCACGCCGAAGGAGGGTCTCACCCTCCGGGCCGCCGGTGAGCGCCACGACGACTCGTTCCCTCGCTTCCCACTTGCTGTCGATCCCGTGTTCGGCGCGATACGCCTGGAGCGCGGTGTCGACCTCATCGGCGAGCCAGAGCAGGGCGAGCTCGCGCAGTGCCGTCAGGTTGCCGAGCCGGAAGTAGTTGGACAGGGCCGCGTCGATCCGCGCCGCCGGGTAGACGTTGCCCTCGGCCAACCTGTCGCGGAGCGCCTGGGGCGCCAGATCGATCACCTCGACCTGGTCCGCGGCACGCAGCACGGCGTCGGGCAGGGTCTCTCGTTGGGGCACGCCGGTGATCTGGTGCACGACGTCGTTGAGGGACTCGATGTGCTGGATGTTCACCGTGGAGATCACATCGATTCCGGCCTCGAGCAGGGCCTGAACGTCCTGCCAGCGTTTCTCGTGGGCCAGGCCGGGCGCGTTGGTGTGGGCAAGTTCGTCCACCAGTGCGATCTGGGGGTTGCGGCGGATGACCGCATCCAGGTCCAGGTCGGTCAACTCGACGTCCCGGTGCCGTACCGTGACCCGGGGCACGATCCCGAGCCCCTCGAGCATCCCGGCGGTGGCCGCGCGGTCGTGGGTCTCCACGACCGCGACCACCACGTCTTTGCCTTCGCCCTGCAGCCGGCGCCCCTCCTCGAGCATGGCGTAGGTCTTGCCGACCCCGGGGGCCGCGCCCAGCAGCACACGAAGCCGACCGCGTTTCATCGTCAGCCTTTCAGCCCCGCCAGGGCGAGATTCAGTTCGAGCACGTTCACCGTCGGTTCGCCCAGATAACCGAGTTCCCGTGCCGCAATCCTAGACTCGACCAGCCGCCGAACCTCCGCCACGGCCACGTGGCGGGCAGCGGCGACCCGGGTCACCTGCAGCCACGCATAGGCCGGGCTGATGTCGGGGTCTAGGCCGGAGGCCGACCGGGTCAGGGCATCGGCCGGGATCCGATCGGGCGCCACCGCGTTGAAGTCGGCGATCGCACGTTTCTGGCGGACGATCTCGGACACCAGGGCGGGATTTTCCGGACCCTGGTTGCTGCCGCCCGACGCCGCGGCGTCATAGCCGGTGCCGGCCGCGGAGGGTCGTGGCTGGAACCATCCGGGGTGTGGCGCGCCGGTTGAATCGGTAAAGGATTGCCCGATCAGCGCAGAACCGACGACGTGCCCTCCCTGCCGGAGCAGAGATCCGTTCGCCTGGCCAGGAATGGCGGTCTGGCCGATCGCGGTCACGACCAGGGGGTAGGCCAGGCCGAGCGCGACGGTCAGAACGATCATGGCGCGGAGGGCGACTCCGAAGTGGCGGGTGTTCGTACGAGGTGAGGCCATGGTGCTGCTATCCGTTTCTTTGGGGCTCAGAACTCGTCGGGCTTCAGAACCCGGGAGCCAGGGCCACGACGAGGTCGACGAGTTTGATGCCGATGAAGGGGGCGATCACTCCGCCGAGGCCGTAGACCAGCAGGTTCCGGCTGAGGATCTGGGACGCGGCCAGGGGCCGGTAGGCGACGCCGCGGAGTGCGAGCGGGATCAACACGATGATGATGACCGCGTTGAAGATGATCGCGGACATGATCGCCGACGCCGGCGAGTGAAGTTGCATCACATTGAGCACCGCGAGGCCGGGGAACACCCCCGCGAACATGGCCGGGATGATTGCGAAGTACTTCGCGAGGTCGTTGGCGATGGAGAACGTGGTCAGGGCGCCGCGGGTGATCAGGAGCTGTTTGCCGATTCGTACGATATCGATCAGTTTGGTCGGATCCGAGTCGAGGTCGACCATGTTGCCTGCCTCTTTTGCGGCGCTGGTCCCGGTGTTCATGGCCACGCCGACGTCGGCCTGGGCCAGAGCGGGTGCGTCATTGGTGCCGTCACCGGTCATGGCGACGAGATTGCCGCCCTCCTGTTCCCGGCGGATCAGGGCGAGCTTCTGCTCCGGCGTCGCCTCCGCCAGGAAATCGTCGACCCCGGCCTCGGCGGCGATGGTCTTCGCGGTGAGTGGGTTGTCCCCGGTCACCATGATGGTCCGGATGCCCATGGCCCGAAGCTCTGCGAAACGCTCGGCGATGCCTTCCTTGACGATGTCCTTGAGGTAGACCACGCCGAGGATGCGCCGGGCTCCGTGGCCGTCGGCCGCCGCCACGACCAGCGGTGTTCCGCCGACCCGGGAGATCCGGGCCACGGCATCATCCAGCTCACGGGACACGGCCGGGTCGAGCTCGGAGGTCTCCTGCACCCACGCGAGCACCGCCGAACCGGCGCCCTTCCTGATCGACGATCCGTCGGCCAGGTCGATTCCGCTCATCCGGGTCTGCGCGGTGAAGGGCACGATCTCACCCTCCAGGCTGCCCTGGTGCCGGAACCCGGTCGTGGCCGCGAGATCCACGATCGACTTCC
This sequence comes from Cryobacterium mannosilyticum, assembly GCF_004402705.1. Classification (NCBI taxonomy): domain Bacteria; kingdom Bacillati; phylum Actinomycetota; class Actinomycetes; order Micrococcales; family Microbacteriaceae; genus Cryobacterium; species Cryobacterium mannosilyticum. Next base: position 22,311 of record NZ_SOFM01000007.1, read on the forward strand.
CCTCCGGGGTCGGGTCGCTGAGCGAGGACAGGGCTCCGGCCCGCACCAGCTCCGACTCGACCACCCCGGCCAGCGGCGAGAACTCGCGCGCCTGCCGGTTGCCGTAGGTGATGGTGCCGGTCTTGTCGAGCAACAGGATGGTCACGTCGCCGGCGGCCTCCACCGCCCGCCCTGACATGGCGAGCACGTTGCGCTGCACAAGCCGGTCCATTCCCGCGATTCCGATAGCCGACAGAAGCGCGCCGATGGTGGTGGGGATGAGGCAGACGAGCAGGGCGACCAGCACAGGCACGCTGACGGCCGCGGCCGAGTACCCGGCGATCGGATTGAGGGTGAGCGTGACGACGAGGAAGACGATGGACAGGCCTGCCAGGAGGATGCCGAGGGCCGTCTCGTTGGGAGTCTTCTGACGAGACGCCCCCTCGACGAGCGCGATCATCCGGTCGACGAACGTCTCGCCGGGGTTGCTGGTGATCCGCACCACGATCCGGTCGGAGAGCACCCGGGTGCCACCGGTGACCGCACTGCGGTCGCCGCCGGACTCCCGCACCACCGGGGCGGACTCGCCCGTGATGGCCGACTCGTCGATGGTGGCGATTCCCCAGACGATGTCGCCGTCGCCGGGGATGAGTTCGCCGGCTACGACGACCACGGTGTCGCCGACCCTGAGGTCGGCGGAGGACAGTGTCACGAGGTCCTGTCCCTCCGCGCCGCCGTGAACGGCGGGGTCGTAGCCGGTCACCCGGTGGGCGCTCGTGCTGGTCCGGGTCTGGCGGAGGCTGTCGGCCTGGGCCTTGCCTCGGCCCTCCGCCACGGATTCGGCCAGGTTGGCGAAAACGACGGTGAGCCAGAGCCAGGCCGCGATGCCCGCGGTGAAGCTCGGCGGCACGGCCGCGCCCCCGGATCGGGCGGGGCCGCCGAGGAACGGTTCGGCGACGGCGAGCACCGTCGTCAGTGCGGCGCCGACCTCGACGATGAACATGACGGGATTGCGCCACATCCGGCGCGGATCGAGCTTGCTGAGGGCGCCGGGGAGGGCCGCGACCAGCTGCCGGGAGCCGATGGCGCCCGGCTTGGCGGTTCGCTTCCGCTCCGGGCCTGACCTCCCGTTCACGTCGGTGGAATCCGTGAGTGTCGTCATGGTGTTCACTGCAGCCCTTCCGCCAGGGGACCCAGCGCGAGTACGGGGAAATAGGTCAGGGCGGTGATGATGATCGTGACTCCGATCAGCAGACCGACGAACTGGGGCCTGTTGGTGGGCAGGGTGCCGCTGGTCTCCGGGACCGGTACCTGGCCGGCCAGCGCGCCGGCCAGGGCGAGGACGAAGACGATCGGGAGGAAACGGCCGAGCAGCATCGCCACGCCGAGCGCGGCGTTGAACCACGGGGTGTCTGCGGTGAGGCCCGCGAACGCGGAGCCGTTGTTGTTCGACGCGGACGTGAAAGCATAGAGAACCTCGGACAGGCCGTGGAGGCCCGGATTCGCGATCGAGGTTGCCTCGACATCCGTTCTCACCGCGGGGATGGCGAAGCTCAGCGCCGTCCCGGCCAGCACCAGGCTCGGCGTGACCAGGATGTAGAGGCTGGCGAGTTTGATCTCGCGCGGTCCGATCTTCTTGCCGAGGTACTCCGGCGTGCGGCCGACGAGGAGGCCGGCGATGAACACGGTGATCACCGCGAGGATGAGCATGCCGTAGAGTCCGCTTCCCACGCCGCCAGGGGCAACCTCGCCCAGCATCATGTTCAGCATCGGCATCATCCCGCCCAGGGCGGTGAATGAGTCGTGCATCGAGTTCACTGCCCCGGTTGAGCTGAGCGTGCTCGCGGTGGCGTAGAGCGCGGAGCCGGCGATCCCGAAACGGGTCTCCTTGCCCTCCATCGCGCCGCCGGCCGATTGCGGGGCCGTGCCGGATCCGGACGACTCGAACACCGTCAGCAGGGTGAGCGAGACGGCGAAGATCGCGGCCATGGCGCCCAGGATCGCGTATCCCTGCCGCCTGTCGCCGACGATGGCGCCGAAGGTGCGCGGCAGGCTGAACGGGATGACCAGCATCAGGAACACCTGGAACAGGCTCGTCCAGGCCGACGGGTTCTCGAACGGGTGGGACGAATTCGCATTGAAGAAGCCGCCCCCGTTCGTGCCGAGTTCCTTGATCGCCTCCTGCGACGCGACCGGCCCGCCCGGAATCGTCTGGGTCCCTCCGCTGAGCGTGGTCAGGTCCGTGAAGCCGTTGAAGTTCTGGATGACCCCGCCGACCATGAGCACGATGGCCGCCACGATCGACAGCGGCAACAGCAGCCGCAGGATGCCGCGGGTCAGGTCGACCCAGAAGTTGCCGATCGTTCCGGTCCGGTGCGCCGCGAAGCCGCGGACCAGGGCGATCGCGACCGCGATGCCCACCGCGGCGGAGACGAAGTTCTGCACGGCGAGTCCCAGGATCTGGATGCTGTAGCCGAGGGTGACCTCAGGCGAGTAGGACTGCCAGTTCGTGTTGGTCACGAACGACGCTGCGGTGTTGAAGGACAGTCCCGCCGGGACGGCAGGCAGGCCGAGCGAGTAGGGCAGGATCGCCTGGGCGCGCTGCAGCGCGTAGAGCGACAGCACCCCGACCAGGGAGAACGCGAGGACGCTGCGCAGGTAGGACTGCCAGGTTTGAGAGGATCGAGGATCCACCCCGATCAGCCGGTAGAAGCCACGCTCGACGCGGAGGTCTTTCTGCGACAGGTAGAGCCTCGCCAGGTAGTCGCCGAGGGGCCGGTGCACCACCGCGAGGAGGAGGGCCAGGGTCAGCGCCTGGAGCACGGCCAGCCACACGACCATCAGAACCGCTCCGGCTTCACGAGGGCGAAGACAAGGTAGCCGACGGCGGCGACGGCAAGAACCGCCGCGATGACGTCGAAGACGATCACAGCCGCTCCACCCCCCGGGCGACGACCCAGAGCAGGGCGAACACGGCGATCACGCCGAGCAGGTAGACGAGGTCCAACACAAGAAATCTCCATCCGGGGCGAACCGTGCCCCTGGTCGGGGCCGGATACGAGTGGTACAGCACGAGTAGACACCGGCACTGACCCAAGAGTCGGAGTCCTTACGATTCCCATGCGCCGCGGGCCGTGAACCTAACGGTTCCCGCTCAGGGACGAACCCCGCCGGCATCGACAAACGGCTCCGCACACGGCAGGATCGACGACGCAGGGCTGCAACCCCGTTGCGAGGGGGAAACCGAGCGGGAGAGCCATGTTCGAGGACAGGAGCGATGCCGGCCGGAGACTGGCCGATCGGCTGGCGGTGCTGGACCTTCACGACCCGGTGGTCTACGCGCTGCCCAGGGGAGGTGTTCCGGTCGCCGTCAGGATCGCCGAACGGCTGCACGCCCCCCTCGACCTCCTCTTCGTCGGCGGTTCCGGAGCCGGCCGGTCAGCACGCCGCGAATCGACCGAACTGGAGCGCCGCCGCATCCGCTACCGCGGCGCCCGGCCGCCGGTGCCCGCGACGGGCCGGGTCGCGCTGGTCGTCGACGACGGCATCGCGACCGGGGCCACGATCAGGAAGGCGCTGGCGGAGCTTCGGAGCCAGGGGGCCGCCCTGGCGGTGGTCGCGGTGCCTGTCGCACCGGCCCGGGTCATCGCCGAGCTCGGGGAGGTCGCGGACCGGGTCGTCGTCCTGGAGTCACCCGAGGACTTCTGGGCGATCGGCCCGTTCTACCAGGATTTCCACCAGCTCTCCGATGACGAGACCGTCGATCTTCTGCGCGAGTTCTGGGCCGGTGCGTGACACCGCCGGCGAAAACACCGGCGCACGCGCGCACACCGCCGTCGGCGGCACCGGGCAGAATGGAACGTGTACCTATTGGCCGGACGGACCGGCAACGGGGAGTTCCTCGTCGTTCCCCTCGACTCCACGGGGCTCGAGATCGCGCCCGCGCGCCGGCTCTCGTTCGCCGAGTTCCTGGGCGAGGTCATCGCGGCCGAAGAGGGGTCGCCCCGCTGGGTCTGGGAAGACACGTCGCGGCTCTACCCGTTGCTCCTCGCCGCGGGGGTGCGGGTGCAACGCGGCCACGACCTGCGCCTCTGCCACGCCATCCTCCGCCAATCGTCCCTGACGGCGACGAGCGACCTTGCCACGGCGGCCCCGAGCCGCTGGGACAACGGGCTCGTCGTTCTGCCGGAGGAACCGTCACCCGGCTCGACCCTGTTCGACCTCGGCTTCGCCGAGGATGGGACCGCTGAGGCCTCATCGGACTCCGACGCGCAGGCAGAGTTCCGGCTGCAGCTCGCCGCAGTGGCCGCCTGCGCGGAGCCCGGTCGGCTCCGCCTCCTCCTGGCCGCCGAATCGGCCGGTGCCCTGATTGCGGCCGAGATGCAGTTCGCCGGGCTGCCCTGGCGCACCGAGGTGCACGACCGGCTCCTCACCCGAGAGCTCGGCCCGCGCGTGGCTCCCGGCCTGCGGCCGGAAAAGCTCGAGAGCCTGGCCCGCCGCATCCGAACCGAACTCGGCGACCCCCAGGTGAACCCGGATTCCCAGCAGGACCTGCTGCGCGCCCTCCAGCGGGTCGGCCTGTCGATGAGTTCCACCCGCGCCTGGGAGCTGCAGAAGCTCGAGCACCCGGTCATCGCGCCGCTGCTCGAGTACAAGAAGCTCGCCCGGCTTCTCAGCGCCAACGGCTGGTTTTGGATGGACACCTGGATCGTCAACGGCCGGTTCCACCCGGAGTACCTTCCCGGCGGGGTGGTGACGGGCCGCTGGGCCACCCGCGGTGGCGGAGCGTTGCAGTTGCCCAAACAGGTGCGCGGAGCCGTCATCGCCGACGACGGCTGGAAACTCGTCGTGGCGGATGCCGCGCAACTGGAACCGCGCATCCTGGCCGCGCTGTCGGCCGACACCGCCATGGCAACGGCGGGCCGGGGCACCGACCTCTATGCCGGGATCGTCGCCAGCGGCGTCGTCGAAACCCGCGACCACGCCAAGGTGGCCATGCTCGGCGCGATGTACGGCGCGACCACGGGGGAGAGCGGGCGCCTGCTGCCCCGCCTGGCCAGGGCCTACCCTCGCGCTCTCGCCCTGACCGAGACGGCCGCCCGGGCCGGCGAACGCGGTGAGACGGTGACGACCAGGCTGGGCCGTTCCTCACCCCGTCCGGGCGAGAGCTGGCTGGCAACGCAGGCGCAGGCCTACCACCCCGGGGCGACGGATGCCGACGAGGGCCGGGCGCGCAGCCAGGCGAGGGACTGGGGCCGATTCACCCGCAACTTCATCGTGCAGGGCAGCGCCGCGGAGTGGGCGCTCTGCTGGATGGCCGAGATCCGCCGGGAACTCCGCCTGCTGCGGGCACCGGAGGGAACCGTTCCGGGAGCCTCCCCGGTCTTCTCCGACGCCCCCCACCTTGTCTTCTTCCTGCACGACGAGGTCATCGTGCACACCCCCACGGGTCTGGTGGAGGAGGTCGAGCGGATCGTGACCCGGGCGGCGGCCACGGCCGGCCGGCACTTGTTCGGCGATTTCCCGGTCGATTTCCTGCTCACCGTCGCCACCGTCGACAGCTACGACCAGGCGAAATGAGCCGGTCCGCCTGAACCGAACCTGCCGAGGGGATCAGGCGACGGGCACGGGGCGCCGGCCGCGGCGCGGCCTCACGGCGCTCAGTCCGCGCTGGAAGGTGGCGGCGCGCGGATCCAGCAGCGACTCCCCGACGGAGTCCAGCCAGGCGACCGCGGCGGAGGCGAGGGCGGTGCGCGCACCGGCCTCCAGCAGCTCCTGTCCGATCGGGGACGCCTGGTTCCCGGAGGGCTCGGCGCTGGCGAGCCAATGCTCGCGGTAGCGCCCGATCAGGGCGAGGGAGTCGACGTGGGGGAGCGAGGAGGCGAGCAGCACCCGGTCGACGAGATCGTTCCACTCCTCGCCGCGCGGGCTCTCGACCGATATGAGCCAGTCCAGCGCCTCCGCCCGGCCCGAGGTCGTGATGCGATACAACGGCAGGCCGTCGGCTGTCGCCCCTCCCGACTCGACGGCCCCCTGCTTGACCAACCGCTCTAGGGTGCCGTAGATCTGGCCGACATTGACCGCGCGGCGACCGGCCGTTCGCGACTCCAGTTCGCCGTGCAATTGGAAACCGTAGGCCGGTCCAATGGTGAGGATCGCCAGCAGGGTGGTGCGAACGGACACAGGGCCTCCGATAGATTCCTCGATAACCATACCGAGTATGCCCAAGGCGATCAGGCAACGCCGCGCAGATCCTTGTGATTTCACGGTCGGCTGAGGCATAATTGCGCTAGCGGCCCAAGGGCCGTACAAGTTCACAGCTTCGCTGCAGTGCGCATCGTTTCAGCAGTGTTTCGTTCAGAGGTCGTTGGGGAAGACGCATCTCACAGAACGGAGAAGAAACGATGGCGGCAACAACGGCAACACAGACTCGCCAGGCACCGTCTGCGCGAGGAGTACTTTTTGTGCACTCATCGCCTCGTGCGCTGAGCCCCCACGTCGAGTGGGCGGTCGGTCGCGCGCTCGGTGAGGCGGTGAACTTCGACTGGTCAGACCAGCCGGTGCTCAAGGGCGCCCAGCGGGCCGAGTTCTACTGGGAGGGCGAGCCGGGAACCGGCGCGACCCTGGCCTCGGCGCTGCGCGGCTGGGAACACCTGCGCTTCGAGGTGACCGAGGATGCCGGGCTCGGCACCGATGGCGGGCGCTGGCTGCACACACCCGACCTGGGCATCTTCTTCAGCCAGACGGATACCGCCGGCAATGTGGTGATCCCGGAGGACCGGGTGCGCAGCGCCATGGAACGCGCCGGGGCGAACGCCCTCGAACTGCACCGGGAACTCCGCCTGGCGCTCGGGCAGGCCTGGGACGACGAACTCGAACCGTTCCGCCACGCAAGCGATTTCAACTCCGTCGTCTGGCTGCACAAGGTCGGCTGAACGACATCGACTCCCCGAGGATGGCGCATGGCGCGTTGACCGGTTGACTCTTCCCGGTGGCGCGTGAGCGAAATACGAGGGATCTCAAAGAAATGACCCCGACCGGAACCCGGTCGGGGTCATTCTGTGCCACAGGGCCGGCGCGGCTACACCGAGCGGAACCCGACGACGGCGTTGTGGCCGCCGAATCCGAACGAGTTGCTGATGGCGAGGAGATCCCCGGCCGGAAGCGCCCGCGGCGTGGTCACCACGTCGAGGGGGATGTTCGGGTCCTGGTTGGCCAGGTTGATGGTCGGCGGCGCGATGCGGTCGGCGAGGGCGAGCACGGTGAACAGCGCTTCGATCGCGCCGGCGCCGCCGAGCAGGTGGCCGGTGGACGCCTTGGTCGCCGAGACGGGGATGCCCTCGAGCAGGTCACCGAAGACGCGGCGCAGCGCGTTGTATTCGGCGATGTCGCCGACCGGGGTGCTGGTGGCGTGCGCGTTTATGTGCGAGACATCCGACAAGGAGGCCCCGGCGTTGTGGATGGCCGTGATCATGGCGCGGGCGGCCGCCGAGCCCTCGGGGTCGGGGGCGGTGATGTGGTACGCGTCGCTGGTGACGGCGCCGCCGACGAGCTCGGCGTAGATGCGTGCCCCACGTGCCTTGGCGTGCTCCTCGGTCTCGACGACGAGCGCGGCGGCGCCCTCGCCCAGCACGAAGCCGTCCCGGGTGATGTCGTAGGGGCGGGACGCGGTCGCCGGGTCGTCGTTGCGCTTGGACAGCGCCTGCATGGCGGCGAAGGACGCAATCGGCAGCGGGTGGATCGCGGCCTCGGACCCGCCGGCGATGACGATGTCGGCGAGCCCGGCCTGAAGCCGGTTGTAGGCGTTGACGAGTGATTCAGTGCTCGAGGCGCACGCGGACACGACAGTGGTGATGCCGGCGCGGGCGTGCAGGTCCATCCCGATCGCCGCTCCGGGGCCGTTCGGCATGAGCATGGGGACGGTCATCGGGAGGACGCGGCGGGGGCCGCGCTCGCGCAGCGTGTCCCAGGCGTCGAGGAGGGTCCAGACCCCGCCGATTCCGGTGGCCCAGTCGACGGCAAGTCGTTCGGGGTCTGCCTCGGGGGAGCCGGCATCCGCCCATGCCTCGCGCCCGGCGATCAGGGCGAACTGGCTGGAGGGGTCGAGGCGTTTGGTCTCGTGGCGGGCGAGCACCTCGCTGGAGGGGACCTTCGCCTGGGCCGCGAACGTCACGGGAAGCTGGGTGCGCTCCACCCATTCATGGTCCAGCGTGCTGGCACCGGATTCGCCATTGAGCAGGGCCGCCCAGCTTTCGGCGGCCGTGCCGCCGAGCGGGGAGGTCGCCCCGATGCCGGTGATAACGATCTTTTTGGTCATGACGAGACTCTCTATCAGCGTGGAAACGGTGGGCCTGACCCACAGATCAGGCCGGACGGCAGCTGCCGGCCGGCCTGTTCCTTGGTGGGGTTAGTCCTGTGCCTTGACGATGAAGTCGACGGCGTCGCCGACGGTCTTGAGGTTCTTGACCTCTTCGTCGGGGATCTTCACGTCGAACTTCTCTTCCGCGTTGACGACGATGGTCATCATCGAGATCGAGTCGATGTCCAGGTCGTCGGTGAACGACTTCCCCAGCTCGACCGTGTCGGCAGCGATGCCCGTCTCGTCATTAATGAGCTCGGCCAGGCCGGCAAGAACTTCTTCGGTGGACAATGCCATTTTTTTCTCCTTGGGGGTGTCTCTCGTATGACCGAGATTCAGTTTAGAGGTCTTGCGGGGGATCTACGGGAGGACGACGACCTGCGCGCCGAAGACCAGGCCGGCTCCGAAGCCGATCTGGAGGGCGAGGCCGCCGCTCAGTTCCGGGTGCTCCTGGAGCAGCCGGTGGGTGGCCAGCGGGATCGACGCCGAGGAGGTGTTGCCGGTGGTGGCCACGTCCCGGGCGATCACGACGGACGCCGGGAGCTTCAGCTGCTTGGCGAATTCGTCGATGATGCGCATGTTGGCCTGGTGCGGGATGAACGCGGCGAGCTGGTCGCTCTCGATTCCGGCGGCCTCGAGGGCCTTCTTGGCGACCTTGGCCATGTCCCACACGGCCCAGCGGAAGACGGTCTGGCCTTCCTGGCGGAGAGTCGGCCACTCGGTCTCGCCCCTGCGGTACTCCTGCAGGGTGCTGTTCATGGTGATCGCGTCGGCTTTCGACCCGTCCGAACCCCAGACCGTGCTGGAGATCCCCGGGTAGTCACTCGGGCCGATGACGACGGCGCCGGCGCCGTCGCCGAGCAGGAACGAGATGCTGCGGTCGGTCGGGTCGACCAGATCAGACAGCTTCTCAGCGCCGACGACGAGGGCGTAGTGCGCCACGCCGGTGCGGATCAGGGCGTCGGCCTGGGCGATCGCGTAGGTGTAGCCGGCGCAGGCGGCGTTCACGTCGTAGGCGGCGGCCGGGTTCGCGCCGACCCGGTCGGCCAGAACGGCGGCCATCGACGGCGTCTGGCGGCCGTTGCTGATGGTCGCCACGATGACGGCGTCGATCAGCTTCGGGTCGATGCCCGACTTCTCGATGGCCTCCCGGGCGGCCTCCGTGGCCAGGTCGACGGCCTGGATGTCCTGGCCGGCCCGGGTACGGCTGATGATCCCGGTGCGCTGCTGGATCCACTCGTCAGAGGAATCGATCGGCCCGATGAGGTCAGCATTGGGAACCGACAGGTCGCCGCGGGCGGCGCCGACGGAGAGAATACGGGTGTACTGGGGACCGTGCGACTGCTGGAGTGTTGGCTTGGTCATGATCTCTTTCGGTCAGGCTTGGTTCTGCTGGTCGATCAGGTCGAACGCTGCGGACAGATCGTCCGGCGTCTTGATCGCGACGCTGGGCACGCCCTTGAGCGCACGCTTGGCAAGGCCGACGAGGGCTCCCGCCGGTGCGACCTCGATGATGCCGGTCACTCCCGCAGCGGCAAAGGACGCCATGCACAGGTCCCACCGTACCGGCGAAGAGACCTGGGCCACCAGCAGCTCGACGAAGCCGGCCCCGCTGGAGACGAGGCTTCCGTCCCGGTTCGACCAGATCGGCAGAGTGGGGTCGTGGGGGGTCAGCCCGGCAGCGACCTGGGCGAGTTGCTCGACCGCAGGCTGCATGTACCGGGTGTGGAAGGCCCCCGCAACCTGGAGCGGGATGACCCTGGCTCGGGCCGGAGGGGAAGCGGCGAGGGCAGCGAGGGCGTCGGGCGAGCCGGCCACGACGATCTGGCCGCCTCCGTTGAAATTCGCCGGTTCGAGCCCGAGTTCGTCGAGGCGGGCCAACAGCTCCGTCTCGTCGGCGCCGATCACGGCGCTCATCCCCGACGGCTCGATGGACGCCGCCCGGGCCATGGCGCTGCCACGGTCGCGCACGAAGCCGACCGCCTCGGCGGGGCTCAGGATGCCGGCTCCGGCGGCGGCCGTGATCTCACCGACGGAGTGACCGGCAATACCGGCGATCTGGCCGCGGCGTCCACCGGCGAGGAGGGCATCGAGGGTCAGCAGTCCCGCCGCGACGATCAGGGGCTGCGCGATCTTCGTGTCGCGGATCGTGTCGGCGTCGCTGATCGTGCCGTGCCGGACGAGGTCGATCCCACAGGCATCCGAGATCTCGTCCAGACCGGCGGCGAAGCCTGCGTCGCGGAGCCACGGCTCGAGGAATCCGGGGGTTTGCGAGCCCTGGCCGGGGCAGACGACAACAATCATGTGACCAGTCTCCCAAGCTCATTTCCTGAACGGGTGTCGAGTGCGCACCAAGTATTCGCGAAACGTTTGTTGATAGTCACCAGATCGGATGTCTCGGTCACCGGCGTCGGGTGGAACCGTCGTGATCGCTGATCGACCCGATAATCAGGGCCGCTTGGAGGATGAGGGCCTCCCGCGCCCCGGTGGCGTCGTAGCCGATCACCTCGGACACCCGCTTGAGCCGGTAGCGCACGGTGTTGGGATGCACGAAGAGTTCTCGGGCCGTCGCCTCCAGCGACCGGCCGTTGTCGAGGTAGCACCAGAGGGTGGTCAGCAGTTCGGTGGAGTGCGCCTGGAGCGGGCGGTAGATGCGGTGGATGAGCGTCGCCCGGGCGAGGGGGTCGCCGGCCAGGGCTCGTTCGGGCAGGAGATCGTCGGCCTGCACGGGGCGCGGGGCATTCCGCCAGGAGCGGGCGACGGCGAACCCGGCCAGCGCTGCCTTGGCGCTCTTCGACGCGTCGACGAGGTTGGGAACCTCGTGGCCGAGCACCAGGTGCCCGGCGCCGAAGCTCGGTTCCAGCTGAACGGCGATCTCCATGAAGCTCAGGGCTGATGCCGTGCCGATGGCCTCCTCGGCTTCGGTCGGTTTCGGGTGGGCCCGGCCGATGACCAGGACCAGCCGGTTGCCCTGCACCCCGATCAGCACGTCCGCGGCCATGTGCCTGGCCGAACGCCGCAGCTGGTCCACGTCGAGCATCTTCGGCGTCGTGCCGACGAGGACGCACACCTCGCCGTGACCGTGCCAACCGAGCGCGGCGATGCGGCTGGGCAGTTCGTCGTCGTACTCGCCGCTGAGGATCGAGTCGACGACGAGGGCCTCGAGGCGCACGTCCCAGAGGCCGCGCGCCTCCGCGGCCCTGGCGTAGACATCCGCGGCCCCGAAGGCGATCTCCCGGGAGTACAGCAGAATGGCCTCCCGGAGGAGTTCGCTGCCGTCCTTCACCCGTTCCTCGACCACCTCGACGGTGACCCGGATCAGCTGCAGTGTCTGCTGAAGGCTGATCGAGCGGAGGAGTTCCCGGGGGGCCGCGCCGAAGACATCCGCCGCGATCCATGGCGTGGACCGCGGGTCGTCGAACCAGGAGATGAATGACGTGATGCCTGCCTGGGCGACCAGCCCGACGGCTGACCGCCGCCCCGGCGGCATGTCGCCGTACCAGGGCAGCGTGTCCTCGAGCCGTTTCAGGGTCGCCGTGGACAGCTCGCCGGAAATCGTGCGCAACCAGCTGAGCGTCTGTTCCTTTGTCTTCGGAGCGGGTGCCACGGGGCCTTAGCTCTCGCCCCCGGCCGAGCCCGTGGTGCCCGCGGTCACATCGTACAGACGGTACTTCGCGATCGCCTGGCCGACGAGACTGCGGTCCACCTCTCCGCGGCGGGAGAGCAGTTCGAGGGTGCGAACGACCATGGAAGGTCCGTCGATCTTGAAGAAGCGCCTCGCGGCCGGCCGGGTGTCGGAGAATCCGAACCCGTCCGCACCGAGCGTTGCGAAGTCGCCGGGCACGAACTGGCGGATCTGGTCGGGTACGGCGTGCATGAAGTCGGTCACGGCGACGAACGGTCCGGCTGCGCCGGCGAGCTTCTCCGTGACGTACGGGGTACGGGGCGTCTCATCGGGGTAGAGGAAGTTGTGCTCCTCCGCGGCGATGCCGTCTCGGCGGAGTTCCGCCCAGGACGTCACCGACCAGACGTCGGCCGACACACCCCAGTCGGCGGCGAGCAGCGCCTGCGCCTCGAGTGCCCACGGCACCGCCACGCCGGAGGCGAGGAGCTGGGCCTTGGGCCCGGTGATCGGCGAGTGGTTGATGCGGTGGATGCCGCGGACGATACCGTCCACGTCCACCTCTTCCGGCTCGGCCGGCTGCACGGCCGGCTCGTTGTACACCGTGACGTAGTACATGACGTTCGGGTCGGGGTGCTGCCCGCCGTACATGCGCTCGAGGCCGGACCGCACGATGTGCCCGATCTCGTAGCCGTAGGCCGGGTCGTAGGACACGACCGCGGGATTGGTCGAGGCCAGCAGGGGAGAGTGGCCGTCGGCGTGCTGGAGACCCTCGCCGGTGAGGGTGGTGCGGCCGGCGGTCGCACCGATCATGAACCCGCGGGCCATCTGGTCACCCGCCGCCCACATGGCATCGCCCGTGCGCTGGAAGCCGAACATCGAGTAAAACACGTAGATCGGGATCAGCGGCTCACCCTGGGTGGCGTAGGAGGTTCCCACGTTGGTGAAGGCTGCCATGGCGCCCGCCTCGTTGATGCCCACGTGCAGGATCTGGCCCTGCGGGCTCTCCTTGTAGGCGAGCAGCTGGGCGTGGTCGACCGAGGTGTACTGCTGGCCGTTCGGGTTGTAGATCTTCGCGTTCGGGAAGAATGCGTCGATGCCGAAGGTGCGGGCCTCGTCGGGGATGATCGGCACGATCCGGTTGCCGAAGTCCTTCGCCCGGAGAAGCTCCTTGAGCAGCCGGACGAAGGCCATCGTGGTCGCGATCTCCTGCGTGCCGGAGCCCTTCTTGGTCGGCGCGTAGGTGGCGTCGCCCGGAAGGTTGATCTGGGTGTACTTGCTGCGGCGTTCCGGCAGGTAGCCGCCGAGCGCGCGGCGGCGCTCGTGCAGGTACTGGATCGCCTCGTCGTTGTCGTCCGGCCGGTAGTACGGCGGAAGGTACGGGTTCTCCTCGAGCTGGGCATCCGTGATCGGGATGCGGGTGCTGTCGCGGAAGGTCTTCAGGTTGTCGAGGGTGAACTTCTTCATCTGGTGGGTCGCGTTCCGGCCCTCGAAGCTCGGGCCGAGCGCGTAGCCCTTGACGGTCTTCGCCAGGATGACGGTGGGCTGGCCCTTGTGTTCGGATGCCGCCTTGAACGCCGCGTACACCTTGCGGTAGTCATGGCCGCCGCGCTTGAGGTTCCAGAGTTCGTCGTCGGTGTAGCCCTCGACGAGCTTGAGCGCGCGCGGGTCGCGACCGAAGAAGTGCTCGCGGACGTACGCGCCACTCTCGGCCTTGTACGTCTGGTAGTCGCCGTCCGGGGTGACGTTCATCAGGTTCAGCAGGGCGCCGTCGACGTCACGCGTGAGCAGGTCGTCCCACTCGCGGCCCCAGACCACCTTGATGACATTCCAGCCGGCGCCGCGGAAGAAGCTCTCCAGTTCCTGGATGATCTTGCCGTTGCCGCGCACGGGTCCGTCGAGGCGCTGCAGGTTGCAGTTGATGATGAAGTTGAGGTTGTCGAGACCCTCGTTCGCGGCAACCTGGAGCTGGCCGCGGCTTTCGACCTCGTCCATTTCGCCGTCGCCGAGGAACGCCCAGACCTGCTGGTCACTGGCGTCCTTGATACCGCGGTTGGTCAGGTACCGGTTGGTCTGCGCCTGGTAGATCGCGTTGATCGGCCCGAGGCCCATCGACACCGTCGGGAACTGCCAGAATTCGGGCATCAGGCGAGGGTGCGGGTAGGAGGAGATGCCGTTCGGGCCGTGGGACTTCTCCTGGCGGAAGCCGTCGAGCTGGTCGTGGGAGAGGCGGCCCTCGAGGAAGGCCCTGGCGTAGGTGCCGGGGGAGGCGTGTCCCTGGATGAAGACCTGGTCGCCGCCGCCCGGGTGGTCCTGGCCGCGGAAGAAGTGGTTGAAACCGACCTCGTACAGGGCGGCGGAGGACGCGTAGGTCGAAATGTGGCCGCCGACGGAGATGCCGGGGCGCTGGGCGCGGTGGACGAGGACCGCGGCGTTCCAGCGGATCCAGGCACGATAGCGGCGCTCGATGTCCTCGTCGCCCGGGAAGTCCGGTTCGTTCCCGGCGGCGATCGTGTTGATGTAGTCGGTTGTCGGCACCATGGGCACGCCCAAGTGCAGTTCCTTGGACCGCTTGAGCAGGCTCAGCATGATCTCCCGGCCGCGCTGGTGTCCCTGCGCGGCGACAAGCGAATCCAGCGATTCAGACCACTCCGCGGTCTCCTGCGGGTCCGCATCCGTGCTGTTCACCGAGTACGGGTCCTGGTCGTTGACAGTCACAATCGACCTCTCTGTCCTGGGCAGACCGTTGTTCTGTTCTGCCGAATTAGGCGTGCCGGATTGCGGTCGGGTGGGACCAATGGCACTTCGCAAGCCTACAGATTCCGGCTGTGGTCCGCGCACGCCGCTCTGCGGGCTCTTCGCGGGGTGCAAGGAGGCATTCTTGGTTCCCACAACCGGCGGGGCTAGGCTGTGTCGCTGCGCTCCACTTCACCGGTGGGCGAGGGAAAGGAAGCGCTCCATGGCTTTGGAAAACGACACGCAGGCACCCGACTTCGAACTGGTCAACCAGTTCGGGCAGCGCATCCAGCTCAGCCAGTTCCGGGGAGAGAAGTCGGTGGCGCTGGTCTTCTTCCCGCTGGCCTTCTCCGGAATCTGCAGCGGTGAGTTGTGCGAGCTGCGCGACAACATCGGGCTCTTCGCCGATAGTGCGGTGGAAGTGATCGGCATCTCGGTCGACTCGAAGCACACCCTGCGCGCCTGGGGCGAGCAGGAGAAGTACACGTTCAACCTCCTCGCTGATTTCTGGCCGCACGGTGCCGTCGCCAAGGAATACGGGGTGTTCCTCGAGGACAAGGGGTTCGCCAATCGGGCAACGTTCCTCGTTGATCGACAGGGCATCATCCGGGCGAGCTTCATCACCGCCCCGGGCGAGCCCCGTTCCCTGGGGGCGTATTGGGCGGCGATCGAGGAACTACAGCCCGCCTGACAGTCGGGTAGGGCCCGTCCTGGAACCGGCACGCGGCATCCGTGCGCGGAATCTGTATAGTGGTGAGCGACCCATCAGGGTCGAAGCGCAGGGGCCTTTAGCTCAGTTGGTAGAGCGCCACGTTTACACCGTGGATGTCATCGGTTCGAGCCCGGTAGGGCCCACCCCTGGACGCCGAATCTCTGCCCCGTTCGCCGGGCGGAACGGGGCTCATGATCGAATGTCCGGCAGCACCACGTTCACTGGCGCTGAGTGCCGCGATACGATGTGAGGAGTGCGGCGATTCGCGTCGCTCCCAGCCAGTACGGAAGCCATTCGCTCCATTGAGGAGCTGAGAGGTCGTGACGGCCCATGTTTCCCTGGCTCCCAGCCTGGATCCTCCACGCGCGTCGTCAGGTCGACGCCGGGGCGGGGGCGTGATGGCGTCCTCTGACCGTCGAGCCTTTGCCGCGGCCGCCCTGGAGCTTTCCGAGGCGGCGGAGGGCAACCCCGATCTCTGCCGGCCGTTCCTCCGTGCCCTCCCGATCACGGGCGCTGCGATTTCGACCCTCGGCGCTCCTTTCGGGACCGAAACCGTCTGCGCGAGCGACGACCGGGCCGCTCAGATCGACGAGTTCCAGTTCGACCTCGGCGAGGGTCCGTGCTGGGAGGCCCTGACGACCCGGCGGCCGGTACTCAGCGCCGACATCCGGCATACGTCGGGTTCCTGGCCGATTTTCGCCCGGGCCATCGCGACAACGGATGTCGGCGGTCTCTTCGCCTTCCCCATGTTCATCGGCTCGCTCAACATCGGCGCGGTAGACCTCTACTCCACCCGGCCCGGCAGCCTGTCCACGTCGCAGATCGACGACGCGACCGTGCTCGTGGACCTGGTCGCACGCCAAGTCCTCCGGCGAGCGTTGCCGGCTCGTCCGGAAGTGCCCGATGTGATCGAGGAAGAGGGATATTCGCGGCGGGTGGTGCACCAGGCAACCGGGATGCTGTTGGCGCAACTTGACCTCCCGGCGGCGGATGCATTGCTCGTGCTTCGCGGCTATGCTTTTTCTCACGGTAGGACGGTGCGTGACGTTGCAACTGATGTAGTGGCACGGAAGATCACTTTTCCGGCAGAATACGACGGCTCCTAGTGCGACGTCCTTCTTAGAATGGGTTCATTGTGACCAAGACACGTGAAGGTCAGCTGGTTGAGACCTTCGTCACTTTGGCGGACACACTCGTCGTCGGCTACGACATCGTCGACCTGTTGCACACGCTCGTCGACAAGTGCGCCCTTTTGTTCGAGGCGTCCGCCGTCGGCATCATCCTCTCCGCCGGCGAAAACGACGAACTCGAGGTTGTCGCCTCGACCAACGAGCGTAGCCGCCTCGTCGAAATCCTTCAGCTTCGGGCCGGGAACGGACCGTGCGTAGAGTGCTACACGACGGGCAGGCCCGTTGCGATCCCCGACCTCGACGTCGTGGCACCCCAATGGCCCAGATTCCGTGCCGGGGCGCTCGAATTGGGCTTCAAATCGATGCATTCCGTTCCCCTCCGCCTGCGTCAGACGACGATCGGCTCCCTCAACCTCTTCTGGGACCGCCTCGGTGGCCTGGGAGCGGACGATCTCCTCACCGTCCAGGCCCTCGCGGACACGGCCACGATCGGCATCCTGCAGGAGCGGGCCCTGCGCGAGAGCGGCGTCGTGCGGGCGCAGTTGCAGCATGCGCTCAACAGCCGGGTACTCATCGAACAGGCCAAGGGCGTCGTGGCGTACACCCGCAACTCGAACATGGAGGAGGCCTTCGACGTGCTGAGGTCCTACGCCCGGGACAAGGGCCTGCCCCTCGTCGAGGTGGCCGAAAGCGTCGTCAATCGCAGGCTGTCGCTCTGAGCCCGCCCGGGTGCCCGATTCCCGGGTGGCCGATTCCCGGGTGGCCGGTGCGAGGTGACTGGTCCTCGCGACTTGCCCCTGAAATGCCCCGGGAACGCTCGCTCGCCGGCAGGGATCGCTTTATACTGAAAGCGCGCCCCAGACCCCGGCAGCACCGCCATTTGGTGAGCTTCGGAGGGACGACCATGAAACGCATTTTTCACCCGGGGGGTTCAGTCGTCACGGGCAGCGATCTTGCTGACGCGGTGATGGAATACGCCGAATCGCTGAGCGGTCGGAGCCAGGTCGACGTGGTCGACATCCCCGTGCTCACCGATTCGGGCCTGCCGGCCCGGGCCCGGTTCCTGATCGGGGCGTCCAGCCAACTGGTGAGTGTGACGAGCGAGCCGATCCTCCGCGAACTCATCGAGTCAGGGACGTCCGAGGACCTGCGCCGCCGAGCGCTCGTCGGCGCGGATACGGCGCTGGTCGGCTGGACGGGCGACGGTCTCGACTCTCCTCAGTTCGACGAGTTCGACTACTGATCGTCTTCCTCTCCCTCGAACGAGCCCGTTTCGTTGCCGGGACCTTGGCCTCTATCCGTCTCTGACCTGGGCGGCGACGATGGTGGCGTTGCCGGGCAGCGGAGGAGCACCTGATGAACAAGCGGATTGTGGTTGGGCTGAGCGGACGGCCGACGGACGAGGGCGCCATGCGGTGGGCCCTCGGGTACGCTGCGCCACGCCGGTTCGAGGTCGATCTCGTGCATGTGGTCGACGAAACCTGGGGAGACATCCCGGCCGGCTTCCGGGGCACTGCCCGGGCCCAGGCCGAGACAGAACTCGCCAGGGAACTGGCCGAAGCGGTCCGCCTGGAACCGAACCTCGACATCCACTCCACAGTGCTGGTCGGGTCCCCGACCGCGGCGCTGGCGAAGAGGGCCGCGGGCGCGGAACTCCTCGTTGTCGGCTCCCACGCCCTCGGCCGGTTCCGTGACTACGTGTTCAGCACTCGCGCCGCCCAGATCGCCGCTCGCGCGCCCGGATCGGTGGTGGTGGTCCCGGACCGCGCGGAGTCGCCGGGTCGCGGCGTTGTAGTGGGGGTGGACGGGTCTGACACCTCGCTGGCGGCCGTGCGGTTCGCCGCCGAGGAGGCCGACCGGCACGATGAGCCGTTGACCGCCGTCTATTGCTGGAGCGCGCCGACCCCATGGACGGCGGAAACCGCGCTGATCGATTGGCCGATGGAGCCGGACGACTCCGACCGCCTCGTGCTGGCCGAGGCCGTTGCCGGGCTGGCCACGCAGTATCCGGACCTCGACCTCGACCTCCGCCTTGAGGTTGGACTTCCCTCAGAAACGTTGGCCAGGGTCGCGGCCGGTGCCAGGCTGCTGGTCGTCGGCAGCCACGGAAGGCACGGCCTGCAGCGCTTCTGGCTCGGCTCGGTCAGTCAGGTGATCGTTCTCACGATGCCCTGCCCGGTGGCGGTGATCAGGCCCGCGCTGAGCGGGTCAGAATCGAGCAGGTCAGAATCGAGCGAGGCCGGACCGGGTGAGGTCGAATCGAGCGAGGCCGGACCGGGTGAGGCCGAATCGTCCTGAATGTACCGGTCGCGTCAGGCTCGGGCGACGAGCACGGGCACCGTGATATTCATCAGCACGTCGTGGGTGACCGAACCGACGACCGACTGGGTCACCGCGTGGGGGTGGGAGACTCCGAGGATCAGGAGCGAGGCGCCGTTCCCGGCGTCGAGGAGAGCCTCCGCTGGTTCCCGGTGCACCAACCGGCGTCGAACCGTGATCAGCGGGGCGGCCTGTGTGGCGCGGTCGGCGGCGTCAGCGAGGAGCCGTTGGGCCGCACCCGTGCTGCCCGCCAGATCAATGGACGGGTGCACATGGCTCACCGGCAAGGCGTGCACCAGCAGCAGGTCCTGGCCCAGACGGGCGGCCTCGCGCGCCCCGCGAACGACGGCGGCGGCGGACGCGTCGAAGCGGTCGATGCCGACAACGACCCCCCGCCTGGTGTCGAAGGTGGTGTCGGGTACGACCGCAACCGAGCAGCGGGCGGCCGCAGCCACCTGAACACTCCGGGAGCCGAGCACGCGCCCGTGCAGAAAACCGGTCTTGTGGGTTCCGACAACCAGGAGATCGTCGGAGGACGGCAGGCCGGCCAGGGTCCACGCCGGGCTGCCGCGCACGATCCTGGCACCCACGTCCACTCCCGGATACCGGCGCCCCGCCTCGGCCAGTTCGACATCCAGCAGTTCCCGGCCCCGCCGCTCGGCCTCGGCGGCATAGCCCGCTCCGAGCAGTCCCCATTCATCGTCAACGACGTGGACGAGGACGACCGGGCTGCTCTCTCCGGCCGCGCGGGCGAGTGCCCAGCGGATTGCTGAGCGACTCGGGCCGGATCCGTCAGCTCCGATATAGGTTGTCACGGCTCCACCGGGTCCGGCACGCGGTCAGGTCGCGGGATCACCGCCACGGGGCACTTGAGGTTGAGCAGCACATCGTGGCTGACCGAACCGAGGAAGAGACTGCCGACCGCGCCACGGCCGTGCGTGCCGACCACGACCAGTTCGGCCTCCCCGGAAACGCCGACAAGGACCATGGCCGCGGGACCCTGTTCGAGAACATCCCTGACCTCCAGCCCGGGGTGGGCGGCGCGCACGCGCCCGGCGGCCTCGGCAAGGATGGCGGAGTGAGCCTCCCTGAGCTCGGCGAACGGGATGACCGCCCCGTATTCGACCGCAATGGTGGCCGGAATCGACCAGGCGTGCACGACGTCGAGCACCCGTCCCCGTCGCACCGCCTCGCCGGCCGCGAAGGCGAGCGCTCCCACGGCTGTGGCATCGTCCGCGAATCCGGCAACGATGCTCCCGGCCTTCGGCTTCCAGGTGGCGGGCACGACGACCACCGGGCAACTCGAGTGTGCGGCAAGGCGCAAGGGTAGGGTTCCATAGACGGCGCCGGCCAGGACCCCTGTCTTGTTCGTGCCGATGACCAGCAGATCAGCGGATTCCGAGGCCCTGACCAATTCATCGGCCGGCACGCCGCGTCGCACGTAGCTCGTCTTCTTGACGTTGGGGGCCTCATGCTCGACCCGCCGGGTCGCGTCGGCGAGAGCCCGTTCATAGACCGGCCGGAAGTCGTCGTCGGGCCTGCCCGCCGGGGCCCAACCCAGTTCGACGACGGTCGTCAGTTCGAGGTTCACGGGCTGGCCCTTCGCCCGTTCGAGGGCCCAGTCGAGGGCGGCCGTGCTGGCCGGGCCCCCGTCGATGGCAACGACCACTCTTTCGACCATGACCGGACTCCGTTTCATCCTGGACAACCGCACCATTCCTCGGTCTCACCAAGGTTCGCAGGGTGAACCCGGTGGGGAAAGGGCCGAACGTCCCACGCGAGTAGAATCCGTGCAAGAGACCGAGAGGCGGACCATGCCCCCTGAACGCATGCTCAGCACCGTCACCGACCGGCTTCCCCTCCTGGCCGCGGCAACCGAGCCGGAGGTGCGCCTGCGCAGCCTGCTCCAGGCCAGCCAGTCCGTGGTCGAGCAGCTGGACCTCTCCGCCGTGCTGCGCCGCATCGTCGACGTCGCGGTCGAACTCGTGGGGGCGCGCTACGGCGCCCTCGGCGTGATCGGGTCGAACGGCGGGCTCGAACAGTTCATCCACGTCGGCATGCCGGATGGTCTGGCCGAACGGATCGGACACCTGCCGGTCGGCCGAGGTCTGCTCGGGGCTTTGATCGATGACCCGCAGCCGATCCGTCTGGCCAGGCTCGGAGACGACGACAGGTCGGTCGGCTTCCCGGAGGGACATCCGCCGATGGACGGTTTCCTGGGTGTTCCGGTGCGAGTTCGCGGAACGGTCTTCGGGAACCTGTATCTGACCGAACCGGCGGCGGGCGCCTTCAGCGGCGAGGACGAGGAACTGCTCAGCGCACTTGCCGCCACCGCCGGGATCGCGATCGAGAACGCACGCCTGTTCGAGGAGACCCAGCGGCACCAGCGGTGGTCGGCCGGCACCGCCGAGATCAGCGCGGCGCTGTTATCGGAACGGGCCGACGACCCGCGGGCGCTGCTCGCCGATCGGCTGGCGGCGATCGCGGATGCCGACCTCGTCTGCGTCGTCGTGCCCGGAAGCTCCGAGACACTCCTGGTCGACACCGCACGAGGCGTGCTCGCCGACCAGGTCCGCGGTCTCGTCTTCCCGGCATCCGCTACGGTGTGCGGGCGGTCGCTGGAAAGCGGCCAGCCGTTCCTGACCTCCGGCGCGGCCGGGCATCCGGACGGGGCGATCCTGATCGGACCGGCAATGGTGATTCCGCTGCGGACGAGCGGTCGGCCCGACGGGGTGCTGACGGCGTCACGCCGGGCGGGGCGACCCGGCTTCTCGCCCAGCGAGCTGGAGATGGCAACCGACTTCGTCGCGCAGGCCGGTGTCGCACTCGAACTGGCCAGAGGCCGGGCGGTGCGGCAGCGGCTGGCCGTACTCGAGGACCGCAGCCGGATAGCACGGGATCTGCACGACCAGGTGATCCAGAGGCTGTTCGCTGCCGGGCTGGGTCTGCAGGCCATTGCCGGCACGGTTGTCGAGCCGGACCTCAGGAATCGGATCCTCGACCAGGTCACGGCCCTCGATGCCGCCGTCTCCGAGATCCGGACGGCCGTCTTCGCCCTCTCGGCCCAGATCCACCCCGACCGGCCGTCGGTTCGGCACCGGATCCTCGACCTGCTCGCCGAACTCGGCCCGCTCTTCGAGAACCCGCCGCGGATCACCTTCTCCGGCCCGATCGACCTGCTCACCCCCGACGCGCTGGCCGACGACCTCGTGGCGGTCCTCCGTGAGGGGCTGACCAATGTGCTCCGTCACGCCGAGGCCAGCGAGTCAACGGTGTCCGTCGGGGTTGCCGGCGACACCATCACGGTCGACATCCGTGATGACGGGGTCGGGCCCCTCGGGGCCGACAGGTCAAGCGGCCTGGCCAATCTGGCGGCGCGTGCCCGGAACTGGCAGGGTGCGCTGTCCCTGACCGCCGTCGACACGGGCGGAAGCCTGCTTCGATGGAGCGGGCAACTCACCGCCGAACGGGAAGGGCAGGCACAATGATCCGCGTCTTCCTGGTCGACGACCACGAGGTCGTGCGCCGAGGCGTCGCCGATCTGATCAACGCGGAAGCCGATCTCGAGGTCGTGGGGGAGGCGTCGACGGCCAGGCAGGCGGTGGCGCGGGTCGCCGCGACGCTGCCGGACGTTGCCGTTCTCGACGTGCGCCTGCCCGACGGCAGCGGGATCGACGTCTGCCGTGCGATCAGGTCGAAGAACCCAACGGTGCAGTGCCTGATCTTCACGGCATTCGACGATGACGAGGCCACCTACGCCGCGGTTCTGGCCGGGGCGTCCGGCTACGTGCTCAAGGACATCCGTGGCCAGCGGCTGATCGAGAGCATCCGGCGGGTCGCCCTGGGCGAGACCCTGGTCACCCGGAAGGTTGCCGCGCACGTGGTCACCGCGCTCGGGACCGATCGGGCCGAACCGGCGGCAACCCTCACCGCCAGGGAACGCCAGGTCCTCGAACTCATCTCGCGGGGCCTGACCAACCGCCAGATCGGCGAACACCTCGACCTCGCGGAGAAGACGGTCAAGAACTACGTCTCAGGGCTGCTCGGAAAACTCGGGATGCAGCGGCGCACCCAGGCCGCCGTCTTCGGCGCCGAACTGCACCACCACGAACCGGCCGCCACGGTCCGGAATCGGTCAGTCGGTCCCGGTACGCTGGCCGAATGAAACCAGAGCGTATTGTGCCGGTCGTTCCCGGCCCCGGGCAGGAGTCGGTCTGGGACTACCCGCGTCCGCCCCGCATCGAGCGGAGCACCGAGCAGGTGGTGGTCCTGCTGGGCGGCACCGTCATCGCGGACACGTCCGACGCCGTGCGGGTTCTCGAAACCAGCCACCCGCCGGTCTACTACCTGCCGCGAACGGCGTTCCGCCCGGGCAGCCTGGTGCCCGCCGACGGGCGGTCGATCTGCGAGTACAAGGGCCAGGCTGCCTACCTGACCGTGATCGCGCCCGGCCGGCGCGAGGAGGCCGCGGCCTGGACCTACCCGTCGCCGTGGAGCGGCTATGAGGAACTCGCCGACCGGGTGGCCGTCTACCCGGGCCGGATGGACTCGTGCACCGTGGACGGTGAGGTCGTGCAAGCGCAACCCGGGGACTTCTACGGCGGCTGGATCACCTCTCGGGTGGTCGGTCCGTTCAAAGGTGCGCCTGGCACGCTCGGCTGGTGAGCTCCCTGACCGGGAACTGCCGGCCGCGGCGCCCGGCGCTCCATTCGCCGAACAGACCTGAGCATTCTTCGATACAATGCGGCCATGCCCGAGTTCGCCTCGCCGGGGCAGGATCCCCTCGCACCTCCCGGCACTGACGGCGCAGGCCCGGATCCGGCCGGCCCTGCACAGCCCGGCCCTGCCCAGCCTTCCCTGGCTGCCGCTGGTGGTCCCAGCGGTGCATCGGGGGAGACCTCGACTGCCGGACCGCCCACAACGGGATCTCATCCCGTGCTCCCGGCCGGCGTGGACGAGGACCTGCCGGACGACGCCGACGATGTGGCGGTCGGGGTCCCGCCGCCGCGAGCCAGTGCACGGGTTGAACCGGAAGAGACCGTGTTCCAGGGCGCGCTGCGCCGGGGGCTTCGCCGCTGGTGGCCGCCGCGTTGAGACGCCGACCTCCCGCCCGGCCGCGCATCGGGCGGCTCAGCCGGAAGGCGGCTGAGCTCGGCCGACGGTAGGCTGGCGACGTGTCATTCTCGCTCGCCGCAGTCACCCGCACCGTCCACGAATTGTGGCCGCTGGCCGGGGCAGAAGGCTGGGACGCGCCCGGCCTGGCCAGCGGTGATCCGGCGCGCGGCATCGACGCCATCCACCTCGCGGTCGACGCCGTGGCGATCACGGTCGACGAGGCCATCGAATCCGGTGCCGACCTGCTCCTGGTTCACCACCCCTTGCTCCTCCGCGGGGTCACATCCGTTGCCGCCGACCGGTACAAGGGAGCACTCCTCAGCCGTCTGATCCGGGCGGATTGTGCGCTGCTCGCCGCGCACACCAACGCGGACGTCGTCGCCGACGGTGTTTCGGACATCCTGGCCCGCCGCCTCGGCCTCGTCGACAGCCGGCCGATCACAGAAGGGTCGACGCCTGGAACGGGCATCGGACGCGTGGGACGGCTGGAACACCCGACCACGCTGGGCGGGCTGGCTCGCCGGGTCGCTGATCTGCTGCCCGCCACCGCCTCGGGCGTGCGGGTGTCCGGCGACTACGGCAGCACGGTGGAGACCGTGTCCGTGTGCGGCGGCGCCGGGGACTCGCTCCTAGGCACCCCTGGAGTGGTCGGAAGCGATGTCTACATCACCGCGGACCTGCGGCACCACCCGGCGTCCGAGGCTCGCGAACAGGCCCTCCTCAACGGAAACACGCCGGCGCTGATGGACGTGTCACACTGGGCCAGCGAATGGCTGTGGCTGGACACCGCGGCAGATGCCCTCCGGGCGAAGCTGCCCGGAGTCCGCGTGACCATCAGCGACCTGCGCACCGATCCGTGGGACTTCGTCATCGTGCAGTAACCTGCCCAGAACTCACCATTCCGTTCCAACTCAATACCGCAAGCCCAATACCCCGAAGGTCAGGACACAAGTGAAGGCATCTCCAGCAGAACAGAAGGAGCTTCTCCGGCTTCAGGCCCTCGACATCAGGCTGCAGCAGGTCGAGCACCAGACGAAGGCGCTTCCACAGCACGCCGAGCTCAAGGAACTCGCCGTCACCGCGGACAAGACGCGGATGACCCTCGGCACCCGCAGCGGCGCCGTGGAAGACATCCGAATCGAACTGCGACGGATCGAGTCGGATGTCGACGTGGTCGAGAAGCGGATCGCACGGGACTCCGACCGGGTTCAGCACACCTCCTCGGTGAAGGACGTGCAGGCGCTCGAGACCGAGCTCACCGCGCTCCGCAAACGTCTCCTGGCGCTCGAGGAGATCGAGATCGCCGTCATGGAACGGCTCGAGGAGGCGGAGGCCGCCGTCGCTGAGGTGGAGGCTGAACGCGACGCGATCGCCGCCCGGGTCGCCGAAGCCGAGCAGGCTCGGGACCTGAGCCTCGCCGACCTGAACCGTCAGCTCGGTGAGTTGCGCCGGGACCGTGCGGCCATCGCCGGCAGCATCACCGACGAGCTGGCGGCGCTCTACGAGAAGCGGTTCGTGTCGGGGCGCGGCAACGCGGCGGCCCTGTTGCGAGCCCGCACCTGCAGCGGTTGCACGATGACCCTGACCGGCAGCGACCTGGATGCCGTCCGCTCCTCGCCGGCCGACGAGGTGCTGTTCTGCCCGGACTGCGGCGCGATCCTCGTGCGCACGGAGGAGTCCGGGATCTGAGTCGCCGTCCGCCCCTGTAGGATTGACTCTCGGAATGGGTCGGCAAGACGGTCGCGACATCCGGTGCCGCAGGGCAACGGATGGCGAGGAACGTCCGGGCTCCACAGAGCAGGGCGGTGGGTAACACCCACCCGGGGCAACCCGCGAGACAGTGCCACAGAAAGTAGACCGCCACCGGCTTCGGCCGGAGGTAAGGGTGAAACGGTGGTGTAAGAGACCACCAGAGGCCAGGGTGACCTGGTCGGCTTGGTAAACCTCGTCCGGAGCAAGGTCAGACAGGAAACGTCAAGGCGGCTCGCCGAGTTTCCGGGTAGACCGCTAGAGGGCTGCGGCAACGTAGTCCCCAGATAGATGACCGTCCATGGTGCTTCGCGCACCGGGACAGAACCCGGCGTATCAGCCGGCCCATTCCCCTACTTCGCCCGGTCTGCAGGGACCAGGCAGGTCCGTCAGCGGCGGAGCCACGGCCTCAGCCTCAGGCGCGGTTCTTGACGGCGAGAGCGGCCGCGCCGAGGATGCCGGCGTTGTTCCGGTGGACCGCGGGGATGATCGGTGTCTTCAGGTTCAGCAGTGGCAGGAACTGCTGGTGGTGCTTGGATACGCCGCCGCCGACGATGAAGAGGTCGGGGGAGAAGAGAGCCTCGAGCGTCGAATAGTACTTCTGCAGGCGGCCGGCCCACTTCTCCCAGCTCAGGTCTTCCCGCTCCTTGGCGGAGTACGCCGCCCTGGTCTCATAGTCGACGCCGTCGATCTGCAGGTGTCCGAGCTCCGTGTTCGGCACCAGGATGCCGTCGTTGAGCAGAGCGGTTCCGACGCCCGTCCCGAGAGTGGTCAGGATGACGACCCCGGGGACGCCCTTGGCGGCTCCGAATTGAGACTCGGCGTAACCGGCGGCATCCGCGTCGTTGACGAAGTGGATGGGGTGGCCGAGTCCCTTCTCGAACAGCTTCTCCGCGGCGAGGCCGATCCACTTGTCGGAGACGTTCGCCGCCGACATGGTGTGGCCGTTCTTGACGATGGCGGGGAAGCAGATCCCGACGGGGAGGTCGGGGGCCGCGGCCTTGTCGGAGACGGTCTTCAGCAGGTCCTTCACCGTGTCGACGATGTCCGCCGGACGACCGCCCTTCGGCGTGGGCAGCTTCACCCGATCGGAGAGGAGCGTGCCGGTCGACAGGTCGACCACCGCACCCTTGATTCCGGTGCCGCCGATGTCGATGCCGATTGCCGTGGTTGAACTCATGGTTAGAACCTACCGGTTAGGGAAGCGTCAGGATCTCGGCACCGGTCTCGGTGACGACGAGGGTGTGCTCGAATTGCGCGGTGATGCTCTTGTCCTTGGTGGTGACGGTCCAGTCGTCGGCCCACATGTCCCAATCGGGCGAACCCAGGGTGAGCATCGGTTCGATCGTGAACACCATGCCGACCTCCATCACGGTGTCATAGACGGGCGCGGAGTCGTAGTGCGGGATGATCAACCCGGAGTGGAAGGCCTCGCCGACGCCGTGTCCCGTGAAATCGCGCACGACGCCGTAATCGAAGCGCTTGGCGTAGGACTCGATGGTGCGGCCGATCACATTGACCTGGCGGCCGGGGGCTACGGCCTTGATGCCGCGCGCGAGGGCCTCGCGAGTGCGTTCGACGAGCAGGGTGACCTCGTCGCTGGCCTGGCCGACGATGAACGTCACGTTCGTGTCCCCGTGCACGCCGTTCTTGAAGGCGGTGATGTCGATGTTGACGAGGTCGCCCTCCTCCAGCACGGTCGTGTCGGGGATGCCGTGGCAGATCACCTCGTTGACTGAACTGCACAGCGACTTCGGGTACCCGCGGTAGCCGAGCGTCGACGGGTAGGCGTCGTGGGCGACCAGGAAGTCGTGGCCGACCGCGTCGAGCTGTTCGGTGGTGACCCCGGGACGGATCGCCCGCCCGACCGCTTCAATCGCCCGGGCCGCGATCCGGCCGGACTCGCGGATGAGTTCGATCTTCTCCGCGGAATAGACGTCCGACCCGGTGAATCGGGCCGGTGATTCCTTCCCGACGTATTCCGGGCGGGTGATGTGGCGGGGCACGGGACGGGTCGGGGACACCGTTCCGGGGAGCAGGTGACCGATGGAATCCTTAGGCATAGGATCAAGCTTATGTCCGAAGATGAGCGAGAGCAGTTCTGGTACAACATGCGCACCGGCGCGGTCGAACAGGGTTTCGAGTCCCCGTCCGTCGACCGGGTCGGCCCGTTCGCGACCCGGGAGGAGGCGTCCCACGCGCTGGAGAAGCTGCGGGCGAACAGCGCCAAGTGGGCCGCCGACGATGCGGCCGAAGGGCGCTAACGCCTATTCGTAGCTGTGCTCAGGGCCCGGGTACGCGCCGGTCTGGACGTCGTCCTTGAACCGGTGCACGGCATCCGTCAGCACGCTGCGCACGTTCGCGTACTGGCGCACGAACCTCGGCACCCGGCCGTCGGTCATTCCGGCGAAGTCGGTCCAGACCAGAAGCTGGCCGTCGACGTCCGGGCCGGCACCGACACCGATGGTCGGGATCTCCAGCCGCGCGGTGACCTTCGCGGCAACGGTCGCCGGAACCATCTCGAGGACCACGGCGAAGGCACCGGCCTCCTGCACGGCCAGAGCGTCCTCGATCAGGCGCTCGGCGTCGTCCCCACGCCCCTGGATGATGTGCCCGCCGAGGCCGTGCTCGCTCTGCGGGGTGAAACCGACATGCCCCATCACCGGGATGCCGCTCGACACGATGCGTTTGATCTGCTTGTAGCTGCGAACCCCGCCTTCCAGCTTCACGGCGTGGGCCTGGGCCTCTTTCATGAAGCGGACGGCCGTGTGCAGCGCCTCGGTTTGGCCGGTCTCGTATGAGCCGAACGGCATGTCCGCGACGACGAGGGCGCGGGTGACGGCGCGAGCCACGGCGCGGGTGAGCGGGATGAGTTCGTCGACTGTCACCGGGAGGGTCGTCTCGTAGCCGAACACGTTGTTGCCCGCGGAGTCGCCGACCAGGAGGAAGTCGATCCCGGCCGCGTCGAAGATCTGCGCCGTGAGCATGTCGTAGCTGGTCAGGCCGGTAATCGGGATGCCCTGTTGCTTGGCGTTGTGGAAGTGCCTGGTTCGCACCCGTTTGGGTCCGGCTGGCGCCGGGACAAACGGGTTCTGCGTGGTGACGGCTGCTGGCACGTCGGACGAGGTCGGCTCTGGCATGCCTCAAGTGTAGTCAGAGCGGCATTCGGGCGGTCGGCGGCCCGTTTCACCCCGGATGCGACGCCAGCCAGTAACCTAGGGAGCAACAAGAAGGGGCGTGAATGGACAAGCAGCGCGATTTCGTTCTTCGGACCATCGAGGAACGGGGCATCAAGTTCATTCGGCTGTGGTTCACCGACGTCGTCGGCACGCTGAAATCGGTCGCCATCGCGCCGGCTGAGGTCGAGGGAGCGTTCGCGGAGGGGCTCGGATTCGACGGGTCCGCGATCGAGGGGCTCACCCGTTCTTTCGAGGCCGACGTGCTGGCCCACCCCGACCCGACCACGTTCCAGATCCTGCCCTGGCGCGGGGAGGTCGACCCGACGGCCCGAATGTTCTGCGACATCACCACGCCGGACGGCCAGCCCGCCGTCGCCGACCCGCGCAACGTGCTCAAGCGCACTCTGGCGAAGGCGGCCGAACGCGGATTCACGTTCTACACACACCCCGAAATCGAGTTCTACCTGCTCAAGTCGTCCAAGTACGGCAAGAACGGGCCCACCCCCGTCGACTCCGCCGGCTACTTCGACAACGTGCCAGGCGGCACGGCGCACGACTTCCGGCGCAGATCGGTCCGGATGCTCGAGGACCTCGGCATCTCGGTGGAATTCAGCCACCACGAGGCCGGCCCGGGGCAGAACGAGATCGACCTGCGCTACGCGGACGCCCTGACCACCGCGGACAACATCATGACCTTCCGCACCGTGATCAAAGAGGTCGCGATCGAGCAGGGCGTGTATGCGACATTCATGCCCAAACCGATGTCCGACCAGCCCGGTTCCGGCATGCACACCCACCTTTCCCTCTTCGAGGGCGACACTAACGCGTTCTACGAGGCGGGTGCCCAGTACCAGCTGTCGAAGACCGGCCGCCAGTTCATCGCAGGCCTGCTCAAGCACGCGCCGGAGATCACGGCCGTGACGAACCAGTTCGTCAACTCCTACAAACGGCTCTGGGGCGGTGACGAAGCGCCCAGCTTCGTCTGCTGGGGACACAACAACCGCTCCGCACTGATCCGGGTGCCGCTCTACAAGCCGAACAAGGGCCAGAGTTCCCGGATCGAGTACCGCGCGATCGACTCCGCCGCGAATCCGTACCTTGCCTACTCCCTCATGCTGGCCGCAGGGCTCAAGGGGATCGAGGAAGGCTACGAGTTGCCGCCGGAGGCAGAGGACAACGTCTGGGGGCTCAGCGACACCGAGCGCCGGGCGCTCGGCTACCGCCAGCTTCCCGCGAGTCTCGACCACGCCATCCAGTTCATGGAGGAATCCGAGCTGGTCGCGGAAACCCTCGGCGAGCACGTCTTCAACTACGTGCTGCTCAACAAACGCCAGGAGTGGAAGGAATACCGTTCCCAGGTGACTCCGTTCGAGCTCGACAAGAACCTGGAGATGCTCTGACCCACGCCGAGGAACGGGACGCAATGAAGCGGGAACCGCTGACTCTGACCGACCTGGCCCGGGTCGGTTTCGCCGAACTCGACGAGGTCAGGGGCCGGCTTGAGGAGGTCGCCGATCTGGGCGGCCCCGAGCCGTCGGTTCTGCTGCCTCTGCTCGCCCGGACGGCGAGCCCGGACGGCGCCCTCGCGGGGATGCTCGCGCTGCTTCGTCAGGCGCCGGACGAGTTGCGGGCACTGCTCGCCCGGCCTGGTGCTCCGTTGCGCCTGCTCAGGGTTCTCGGCGCCTCGACCGGGCTGGCCGAGTTCTTCCTTCGGCATCCCGAGGAACTGGGAGTGCTTGCGGAGTCCCGTGCCGGCCTGCCCGACGGCACGGCGCTGACGGCGGACCTCCTCGATTCGGTGGGCGCCGTCGACGGGTTCGCGGCGCTCGTGGACGACGCCGGCTGGGTGGCCCTGCGGGTGCGGTATCGCAGGCGCCTGGCCGAGCTGGCGGCGTTCGACCTGGAACAGGCCGACCCGGTGGCCGGCCTTGACGGCGTCGCCCGGGCACTCGCCGACCTCGCGGCCGCTGCGCTCGAGGCGTCACTGGCCGTGGCCCGCAGCATGACGAGCGGGCCGGTGGCCGCGCCCGGGGTCTTCCCCGAGGCCGAGGTTCGGGCCACCAGGCTGGCCGTGATCGGAATGGGCAAGGCCGGCGCCGCGGAACTCAACTACGTGAGCGACGTCGACGTCATCTTCGTCGCGGAGGCGGACCCGGCCACGGAACTCGAAGCATCGCGGGCGGTCGACATCGCCACCCGGCTGGCCATCCTGATGATGCGGGGGCTAAACCAGCCGACGATCGAAGCCGAGCTGTGGGAGGTCGATCCGAATCTCCGGCCCGAAGGCAAGTCCGGGGCGCTTGTGCGGTCCCTCGAATCCCATCTTGCCTACTACGAGCGCTGGGCCAAGAGCTGGGAATTCCAGGCCCTGCTCAAGGCCAGGCCCCTCGCCGGCCACCTGGACCTCGGCCACCGCTACATCCAGGCGGTGGCCCCCAAGGTGTGGACCAGCGCGAGCCGCGAGAACTTCGTGGAATCGGTACAACGGATGCGCGAGCGGGTCACCGAGAACATCCCGGACGACGAGGTCGCGGTGCAGCTGAAACTGGGCCCCGGCGGGCTGCGCGACATCGAATTCACCGTGCAGCTGCTGCAACTCGTGCACGGCCAGGCCGACCCCGCCGTGCGCCAGGCCGGCACCCTTCCGGCGCTGTCAGCGCTGGCGGACAGCGGATACGTCGGCCGGGCGGAAGCGGCCGAATTCGCCCAGGATTACCGCATCCTCCGGCTGATGGAGCATCGGCTGCAACTGGAGCGGCTGCGGCGCACCCACCTGATGCCCCGGGACGAGGCGAGCCTGCGCATTCTCGCCCGGGCGACGGGGCTGGCCACGAGCGCCCCGCAACTGACCGTGCGCTGGGCCGAGGTCAAGCGCCGCGTCCGCGGCCTGCACGAACGACTGTTCTACCGTCCGCTGCTCTCGGCCGTGGCCGCGCTTCCTGCGGAGGGACTCAACCTCACGAGTGCCCAGGCCGAGGCGCGGCTTGCCGCGATCGGGTTCCGGAACACCAAGGGAGCCCTCGGCCACATCGCGGCCCTCACCGGCGGGGTGTCCCGCCGGGCGACCATCCAGCGTCACCTGCTCCCGGTGCTCCTGCAATGGTTCTCCGAGGGCGCGGATCCCGACTACGGCCTGCTGTCCTTCCGGCGGCTCAGCGACAGCCTCGGGTCGACCTACTGGTTCCTGCGGATGCTCCGTGACTCGTCCGGCGCGGCCGAACGGCTCACCCGTGTTCTCTCCTCCTCCCGCTTCATCGGGGAACTGCTCGAGACGATCCCGGAGTCCGTGGCCTGGCTGGAGAACGAGGACGATCTGCGCCCCCGGTCGGTTGCCGTTCTCCAGGAGGAGACCCGTGCGGTGCTGGCCAGGCACGAGAGTCCCGACGCGGCGGCATCGATCATGCGCACCGCCAGGCGCCGGGAGGTGCTGCGGCTCGCCTTCTCCGCCATTCTCGGGCGGCTGTCGATCGACGAGCTTGCGGCCGGGCTCACCGATGTGACGGCCATCATCATCCAGGGGGTGACGGCCGCCATCCGCGGGACGAACCTGCTGGGGGAGCCGGACGGCCCCACCGACGGCATCGAATTCGCCGTGATCGGGATGGGCCGATTCGGGGGCGCCGAACTCGGGTTCGGCTCCGACGCCGATGTCATGTACGTCTTCCGGGCCGGCACGCTCGAAGGGACCGCGGCGCATGACCGCGCGAAGTTCATCGTGCGGGAACTGAACCGGCTCACCGACGACAACCGCCTTCCGCTGGACCTGGACATGGGCCTGCGCCCCGAGGGCAAGAACGGGCCGGTGGTCCGTTCCCTCGAATCGTACGAGGCCTACTACCGGCGATGGTCGCTGACCTGGGAGGCCCAGGCTTTGCTGCGTGGCCGCGGTGTCGCCGGCGACACAGCGCTCCTCCGAGACTTCGACCGGGTCGCCGACGCGGTGCGCTACCCGGAGAGCATCGGCGAGCAGGAGGTGCGGGAGGTCAAGCGCATCAAGGCCAGGGTCGAGAGCGAACGGCTCCCTCAAGGTGCCGACCCGAACCGGCACCTCAAGCTGGGGCGCGGCTCGCTCAGCGACGTCGAGTGGTTTGTGCAATTGCTTCAGCTCCAGCATGCGGCGCGTATTCCGGCGCTGCGCACCTCGTCCACCCTCGGCGCGCTCCGGGCCGCCGTGGAGGCAGATCTGGTCAGCGAAGCGGATGCCGAGACGCTCCGGGCGGCCTGGCTGTTCGCCTCCCGGTGCCGTTCCGCGATCACCCTCTGGACGAACCGGACCGCGGACGTGCTCCCCGCCGACCGGATCCAGCTGGAGGGCGTCGCGCGGGTGCTCGAATACCCGCCCGGCTCGGCAAACCGGCTCGAGGAGGACTACCTGGCCGTGACCCGTCGCGCACGGGCAGTCTTCGAACGACGTTTCTACGGCCCCGTCGAACGCGCCGGGCCCTTCGCAGGCTGACCGCGGCCTCCTCTTGTCCGTTGCTCGCGTTCGGCTGAGGCCGGATCACGAGAAGGGCCGCACTCCCGGGGGAGTGCGGCCCTTCTCAGTGTCATCGCTGCGACGACTGGTTCAGCCGCCGGTGCGGTTTAGACCCCGTAGTACAGTTCGTACTCGAACGGGTGCGGGCGCTGGGCCAGCGGCTTGATTTCCTTCTCGCGCTTGAAGTCGATCCAGGTCTCGATCAATTCGGGCGTGAACACGTTCCCGGCCAGCAGGAAGTCGTGGTCCTCCTCGAGGGCCAGCAGCGCGGCCTCGAGGGAAGCGGGAACCTGGGGGATGTTCTTGGCTTCTTCGGGCGGCAGTTCGTAGAGGTCCTTGTCGACCGGCTCGTGCGGCTCGATCCGGTTCTTGATCCCGTCGAGGCCGGCCATCAGCTGGGCGGCGAAGGCGAGGTACGGGTTGCCGGAGGCGTCGGGCGCGCGGAATTCGATCCGCTTGGCCTTCGGGTTCGTGCCCGTGATCGGGATCCGGATGGATGCCGAGCGGTTGCCGGCCGAGTAGACCAGGTTGACGGGAGCTTCGAAGCCGGGGACGAGGCGGTGGTAGGAGTTCACGCTCGGGTTGGTGAACGCGAGCACGGCCGGGGCGTGCTTGAGCAGCCCGCCGATGTACCAGCGCGCGACGTCGGAGAGTCCGCCATAGCCGGCCTCGTCGTAGAACAGCGGCTTGCCGCCGGCCCAGAGGGACTGGTGGGTGTGCATGCCGGAGCCGTTGTCGCCGAAGAGCGGCTTCGGCATGAACGTCGCCGTCTTGCCCCACTCGCTGGCGGTGTTCTTCACGATGTACTTGAACTTGAGCAGGTCGTCGGCCGCGTGCACCATCGTGTCGAAGCGGTAGTTGATCTCGCCCTGGCCGCCGGTGCCGACCTCGTGGTGGCTGCGCTCCAGGATCAGGCCGGCCGCGATGAGCTTGAGGCAGATGTCGTCGCGCATGTCGGCGTGCTGGTCGACCGGGCTGACCGGGAAGTAGCCGCCCTTGAACGGCGTCTTGTTGGCGAGGTTTCCGCCCTCTTCCTTGCGGCCCGAGTTCCAGGCGCCCTCGCTGGAGTCGACGGAGTAGAAGCTCGAGTACTGGTTGACCTCGTAGCGCACGTCGTCGAAGATATAGAACTCCGCTTCGGGAGCGAAGAAAGCGGTGTCGGCGATGCCGGTCGACGCGAGGTACTTCTCGGCCTTCTTGGCAACCTGGCGCGGGTCCTTCGAGTAGATCTCCCCATTGCGCGGGTTGTAGATGTCGAAGAGCATGATCAGCGTGCGCTCGGTGCGGAAGGCGTCGATGTACGCGGTGGTGACGTCGGGGATGAGCTGCATGTCGGATTCGTGGATCGACGCGAAGCCGCGGATGGACGATCCGTCGAACATCTGGCCGACCGTGAAGAAATCTTCGTCGACGGTCGACGCGGGGATGTTGAAGTGCTGCTGCACACCCGGCAGGTCGGTGAAACGGATGTCAAGGAACTTGACGTCGGTGTCCTTGATGAATTTGAGCACTTCTGACGAATCGCGGAACATGCGGTTTTACTCCAAACGACGTGGGCGTTAATCTCGAAAAGTCGCGCACTGCGGCTCCATTGAGGTTAGTGGGGCGGCATTACCCGACAGTGACGCTTATGTTTCACACATGTTACAGCGGGGGCGGCTCGCTAGACTCATCGCGTGTCTGCCGCATCCTCGAAACCGACCACCTTCGGACAGCTTCCGCCCAGCCGGTGGCCGGGGGAGCGCCTGGGCCTGCCCAATCATGGCGCAGGCTCGGTCGGCCGGGTGGGCCGCCGGATTGCCGCGCTGGCGATCGACCAGGTCCTGGCCACGGGGGCCGCGTTCTGGGCCTTCGACTACACGTTCCCGGACTACAACGGGTTTGCGGTGAGCGGCATGTTCGTGCTGTTGCAAATCGTGTTCATTCCGACCATCGGCGGCAGCATCGGGCACCGGCTGGTCGGGCTCCGGGTGATCTCGCTGACCGGCGGCTGGGCCGGCGTCTGGCGCCCCGCGCTGCGTTCGGTGCTGTTGGGGTTCGCGATTCCCGCGCTGGTCTGGGACTCGGACCAGCGCGGATTCCACGACAAGATCGCCGGAACCGTCCTCATCCGCAGCTGACGGATGCCGGGCTCGGCTAGTTGCCGCGCTGCGGCCGGGCCTTCATCGGGTCGACGCCCTTGGGAATCGGGAGCTTCTTCGTCATGGACGAGAGGCGGTTGTTCACGGCGAGGACTTCGGCCTTGGTCAGGGTCGGCTTGATCCGGGTGAGGCGCCGGGCGAGCTTGTGCAGCGGAACGGCGTCGGGGTCCGGTCCGACCGAGATGACGGTGACGGCGATGCTGCCGCCCAGCCGGGTGACCATGCGCCGTTCCTCGTCGAGCATGCGTGCGGTTCGGGTGCGAGGGCCCTCGCTGATCAGCACCACGCCGCCGCGACCGACCGCGCGGTAGACCGCGTCCTGGGTCTTGCCGTTGACGGCGACGGGCATCTCGCTTCCGACCCAGCCGCGCTTGAGCGAGCTGCGGAGCACCGCGCCGACCGCGCCGGGCTGGCCCTCGATCTGCGAGTAGGCGGCCTTCTCGGCGCGGCGGCCCAGGATGATGAGCATGGCGAGGAGCCCGCCGAGGGCTCCCGCGATCACCCAGAGCACGATGGTGACCACGTTGCCGGGGGAGAACACGAACGCGAGCGCGAGGCTGATCGCGACCGGGATCAGGAAGGCCAGGATCATGAACAGGACGATGTTCGAGTCGTAACGCCTCGTCATCTGGAACACCTGCCACATTTGCTTCAAGCGGCCGGGTTCTTTGGGGGTGCGGGGAGTCTTGTCCTTGCTGCGTGCCATGGTTCCAAGACTACCGAGTCGCCCGCATGGAGGGTGACCGTTTTTCGGTTCAGCTGACGGCCTGGGCGAACCCGAGCGTCGCATCCGCCAGGTGGCGCAGCTCAGCCGGCACCTCACGACCGGTTGCCAGCATGGACTGGGCCCAGAGACGCCCGGCTCGGTAGGAGGAACGCACCAGCGGGCCGGAGAGCACCCCGATGAAACCGATCGCCTCAGCCTCGTGCTTGAGCTCGACGAACTCCTCCGGCTTCACCCACCGGGCGACCGGCAGGTGGCGCGCGCTGGGACGCAGGTACTGGGTGATGGTGATGATGTCGGTTCCGGCGTCGTGCAGGTCCTGCAGGGCCTGGCTGACCTCCGCCCGTTCCTCGCCCATGCCCAGGATGAGATTGGACTTGGTGATCAGGCCCGCGTTGCGGCCCTGGCTGAGAACGTCGAGGGAGCGGTCGTAGCGGAACGCCGGGCGCACCCGCTTGAAGATGCGCGGGACCGTCTCCACGTTGTGCGCGAACACCTCCGGTTTCGCCGAGAAGACCTCGCCCAGGTGGTCAGGATTGCCCGAGAAGTCCGGTACGAGGATCTCCACGCCGGTGCCCGGGCTCTGCTGGTGGATCTGCCGGATCGTCTCGGCGTAGATCCATGAACCCTCGTCGGGCTGATCATCGCGGGCGACACCGGTCACGGTGGCGTAGCGCAGCTTCATCTTGACGACGGACTCGGCAACGCGGCGTGGTTCGTCCCGGTCGTACTCGGCCGGTTTGCCGGTGTCGATCATGCAGAAGTCGCAGCGCCTGGTGCACTGCGAGCCACCGATCAGGAATGTTGCTTCCCGGTCCTCCCAGCATTCGTAGATGTTGGGGCAGCCGGCCTCCTGGCAGACCGTGTGCAGGTCCTCGCTCTTGACGAGGTTCTGCATCTTCTGGTATTCGGGGCCCATTTTGGCCTTGATCTTGATCCACTCGGGCTTGCGCTCGATGGGCGTCTCCGCGTTTCTGATCTCCAGGCGGAGCATCTTGCGGCCCTCGGGCACGGCGCTCATGCCGCCACCGCCATGGTGCGGAGGAAACCGGCCCGGATCGGTTCGATCAGTTCGGAGGTGGCGACCTCACGGCCGAGCACGCGCGACATCGTCGTCACGCCGGCGTCCCGGATGCCGCAGGCGATGATGCGCCCATAGGCGTCCAGGG
Organism: Cryobacterium mannosilyticum; assembly: GCF_004402705.1. Taxonomy (NCBI): domain Bacteria; kingdom Bacillati; phylum Actinomycetota; class Actinomycetes; order Micrococcales; family Microbacteriaceae; genus Cryobacterium; species Cryobacterium mannosilyticum. The sequence continues at coordinate 59,722 of NZ_SOFM01000007.1, forward strand.
AATTGCTGCAATTGAGGGCGAATCCGTGCATGGTGACTCCTTCGGCGACGCGGATGCCGATGGCCGCGATCTTCTCTTCGAAACCGTCCGGACCGACCCAGACGCCGGAACGGCCGCGAACCTGGCGGCCCTCGATGCCGAACTCGGCGAGGACCTCGATCAGGATCCCCTCCAGCATCCGCACATAGCCGACGACGTCGATGGGCTCGGCCAGGCGCAGGATCGGGTAGCCGACCAGCTGGCCCGGTCCATGCCAGGTGATCTTCCCACCCCGGTCGACGTCGATGACGGGGGTGCCGTCCGTGGGACGCTCCTCCGGCTCCGTACGTTTCCCGGCCGTATACACGGCGGGGTGTTCGAGGAAGATGACGGTGTCGGGTTTCTCGCCGGAAACGACCGAACGGTGGACTGCGCGTTGGAGCTCAAGGCCCTCAACATACGGCACGGAGTTGGCGCTTAGCCCCGCGACGACAAAGTCGAGCATCAGGCCAGTCTAGGTCAGCTTGTCCTCGGCGTCTGCCGCCCTGGCCGGATCTCCCCGGAACCGGCACAAGCATCCCCGCTGCGTCGCCCGGGGGCGCAGAATCCGGCGGGTGAGGAACAGAGCGCGCCGTGACCCTGATCCGGTTCCGGCCGCCGGCGACCCCGGCTCCGCAACCGGGTCGACGTGGGCTTCGACGTCCGGTTCGGCGGAGGTCGGGGCGGTCGTCGCCGGGTACCGGGTGCTGCGCCGGCTCGGCGCCAGTGAACGCGCCGACGTCTACCTCGGCGTTTCCACCGCAGCGTTGCAGGGCGCCGTCGAGGCCGGCACTCGTCCGCCTGTGGCCCTGAAGATCTTTCGCCCGGAAACGGCTGGGGCCGTGATCGAGCGGGAATTCCGGGTGCTGACCGAATCGACCGGGACGCGATTCGCCTCGCTCATCGACCTGGCCACGCTCTCCGACGGACGAGTCTGCATCGTGCAGGAGTATCTCTCCGGCAGCCGGCTGAGCAGGCTGCTCAGCGACGGCAGGCTGCTGGCGCCGGGGGAGGCGGTGACGATCCTGGCGCCGATCCTGGCGGCGCTGGCCGCACTGCTGGCCCTGGGCTACGTGCACGAGGGGCTGGCCCAGTCCGCGGTCATCTTCGATCGCACCGGGAGACCGGTTCTGACCGGGTTGGGGCGGCTTCGGGAATTGCCGCCGCCAGGACCGGAACTCCGAAGTTGTCTCGAGGAGGCGGCGTTGCGGGTGTCGGCCTTCGCGGGGGGAGTGCTTGATCGTGTCGAGACGAGCGGGGATTCGGCCGTGCCTGAACCGGCCGGATGGTTGGAGTCGATCCCGCCGGGGTTTCCCGTGCACCGCCTGCTCGACGAACTCGAGCGGCGGTTGTTCGCGTGGTCGCCGGCCTCGGCGGTCTCCTCGGCGGCGTCCCCCTGGGTGCCCTCCCCGGGGCGCAGGTCCGAGCGGGAGGCCGGCTGGGCCGCCACCGGAGCCCTCCGGGGCAGCCGGGCGGTGGCCGGCCCGGCCGGCGACCTTCAGCCGGGGAACGGCGATCGCCCCGAGCCGGGGCCTGCGCGGAGATCCGGCCGAGCCCGGACGCTGCTCGGCCGGCTCAACACTCTGCTCCGCGGCCTGACCGGCCGGCAGGCGGATGCCCGGCCGTGGCAGCGTCTGCGTCACCGCCTGTTCGTGGGACTCCGGGCACATCGAGGTCCGCTCCTCGTGTCTTCGCTGATCGCCGCCGCGGGCGCGGTGTTGCTGCTCACGCTCGGCTATCAGCCCGAGGCGCGGGGCGGCAGTGCCGGCCCCGCCTCGGGCGCCACGTCCCCGGTGGCGGTGGGCGCGGCTCCCTCGTCGGTGTCCCCTCAGCCGGCCTCCCCGGCGCCAACCGCGGTGCCGGGCGACCTGGCGGCCGATCGCGCGGCCGTCGAGGGCGATGAGCCGGTGCAGGCGGTGCGGGTGCTGCTGCGCCTGCGCGCCGGGTGCCTGCGTGCGGCATCCGTGGCCTGCCTGGACGGCGTCGACCAGGCCGGATCCGCGGCGCTGGCAGCGGATGGGCAGGCCGCCCGGTCGTCCCACCAGGGGGACGCCGTTGCGCCCGCCGAGGAGGCCGGAGAATCGGCGCCGTCCCTGGTCGAACGCAGGGGAGGCATCGCCCTGGTGGCCGTCGTCCTGACCGAGGCTTCCGCGCACGGAAACAGCAAACCGGCCTCGGTCCTTGTGGTCAAGGGCGAGGCCGGTTGGCGGATCAGGCAGATCTTCGACTACTGACGGGCGAACCCGTCGACTGCCGTGGTCCTCAGATGCCCAGGTTGGCTTCGAAGGCTCCGGCCTCGAGGCGCTGCTTCATCATGACGAGGAAGCGGGAGGCGTCCGCGCCGTCGATGATGCGGTGGTCGTAGGACAGCGCCAGGAACACCGTGGAGCGGATGGCGATCGAGTCGAGGCCGTCGGTGGTGACGACGATCGGCTTCTTGTAGACGACGCCGGTGCCCAGGATCGCGCTCTGCGGCAGGAAGACGACGGGCGTGTCGAACAGCGCGCCGCGCGACCCCGTGTTGGTGAGCGTGAAGGTGCCACCGGAGAGCTCATCGGGCTTGAGCTTGTTGTCGCGGGTGCGCTGGGCCAGGTCGGCGATCTGAGCGGCGAAGCCGGCCAGGTCGAGCTCGCCGGCGTTGCGGACGACAGGGGTCAGCAGGCCACGCTCGGTGTCGACCGCGATGCTGATGTTCTCCTGGCTGGGGTACACGATCGAGTCGCCGTCGATGGTGGCGTTGATGATCGGGTTCGCCTGCAGCGCCTCGGCCGCGGCCAGGGCGAAGAACGGCAGGAAGGAGAGCTTGTTGCCGGTCTTGCTCTGGAAGGCACCCTTGACCTTGTCGCGGAGGAGCGCCACGCGGGTCACGTCGACCTCGACGACGGTCGTCAGCTGCGCCGACGACTGCATCGAGATGACGGCGCGCTCGGCGACGACCTTGCGGAGGCGGGACATCGGAACGGTGGTACCGCGCAGGGGCGAAACCTCCACGGCCGGTGCGGCCGGCGCCGCGGCCGTGGCGGATGCCGTGGCCCTGGCCGATTCGATGTCTTCCTTGCGGATCCGTCCGCCGACCCCGGTGCCGGAGACGGTGGAGAGGTCGACGCCGGCCTCGTTGGCGAGTTTCCGCACGATCGGCGTGACGTAGCCGCTGGTCCCGGCGTGGGAGCCGCGGGACACGGGCTCGGCTGCCGGTGCTGCTGCAGGGGCAGGCGCGGCCACGGGGGCCGGTGCGGCCACCGGAGCGGCGACCGGTGCGGACACGGGGGCCGGTGCGGCGACCGGAGCTGCGACGGGCGCCACGTACGCCGGTGCCACGGGCGCCGGTGCGGCAACCGGTGCCTCGACGGGCGCCACGTATGCCGGTTCCTCGGCGACCGGAGCCGCGACGGGTGCCGGTGCGGCGACCTGAGCCTCGGCGACCGGTGCGGCGGTGGGGGCCGCTGCTGCCGAGCCGTCTCCGATGGTCACCAGAGGGGTCCCGACCTCGACGGTCTCGTCCTCCTGGACCAGGATCGCCTCGATGATTCCCGCGATGGGGGACGGGATCTCCGTGTCCACCTTGTCGGTCGATACTTCCAACAGCGGCTCGTCGACTTCGACGTGGTCGCCCACGTTCTTAAGCCAGCGGGTTACCGTACCCTCTGTGACACTCTCACCGAGTGCCGGGAGGTTAACGGATTCGCTCATGCGTCTGTCTCCTTCAAAACCATTTGTCTGTAATTAGCTTACTGAGAGTGTGAGTGCCGGGATCTGCTACATCGCGTGCAGGGGCTTGCCGGCCAGGGCCAGGAAGGCCTCGCCGAGCGCTTCGTTCTGAGTGGGGTGCGCGTGCAGGAAGGGAGCGATGTCCTCGGGGTACGCCTCCCAGTTCACGACCAGCTGGCCCTCACCGATCAGCTCGCCCACGCGGGCGCCGATCATGTGCACTCCCACGATGGGACCGTCCGAGACGCGCACGAGCTTGATCGAGCCGCTCGTGCCGAGGATGGAACTCTTGCCGTTGCCGCCGAGGTTGTACTCGTACGTGGAGATCTTGTCGGCACCGAACTTCTCGGCCGCCTTGGCCTCCGAGTAGCCGACCGAAGCGATCTCGGGGTCGCAGTAGGTGACCTTCGGGATGTTGACGTCCTCGACCACGATCGGGTTCAGGCCCGCGATTTCCTCGGCGACGAAGATGCCCTGCTGGAAGCCGCGGTGTGCGAGCTGCAGGCCGGGCACGATGTCGCCGACGGCGTAGACGCCGGGGATGTTCGTGGCGAGGCGCTCGTCGGTGATGACGAAGCCGCGGTCGACCGTGATGCCGACCTCTTCGAAGCCGAGTCCCGCGGTGGCCGCGCCGCGACCGACGGCCACGAGGAGGAGGTCAGCCTCGACGGTGGCGCCGTTTTCGAGGGTGACGACCACTCCGTTGTCGTCCTGGCTGACGCTCTGGAACCGGATGCCGAGGGAGTACTCGATGCCGCGCTTGCGGAAGGCACGTTCCAACTGCTTGGAAACGGATTCTTCCTCATTCGGGACCAGGTGGGGAAGCGCCTCGATGATTGTGACGTCGGCGCCGAAGGACTTCCAGACGCTGGCGAATTCGACGCCGATGACGCCGCCGCCGAGGACGGCGACCTTGCGCGGCACGTAGTCGAGTTCGAGGGCGTGCTCGCTGGTGATGACCCGCCCGCCGATTTCAAGGCCGGGCAGAGACCTGGAGTACGAACCGGTGGCCAGGACGACGTTCTTGCCGACGATGGTGTCCTCGCCGACCTGCACGGTCGTCGGGGAGACCAGCCGGCCCTCACCGCCGATGACGGTGATGCCACGGGCCTTGATCAGTCCCTGCAGCCCCTTGAACTTGGAGGCGACGATCCCTTCGCGGAACGCGGTGACCGCCGGCATGTCGATACCGTCGAACTGGGTTTTCACACCGTACTTCGCGGAGTCCCTGCTGACGTCCGCAACTTCTGCGGAGTGCAGCAGCGCCTTGGTCGGAATGCAGCCCAGGTGGAGGCAGGTGCCGCCGAGCTTGCCCTTCTCGATCAGGCCAACGGTGAGGCCAAGCTGGACCGCACGCAACGCCGCTGCGTATCCACCGCTTCCTCCACCGAGAACGACAAGGTCAAAATTCTGTTCCGACACCCAGATACTCCCTCGTGCATCACAAACTCGGTTTGCCGGGCGTCATGGAAGACGACGCCGCAGGCATTCGCTGATCGGCAAGCTTATCTTGCCTCCTCGACTGTACTACGGGCGTGAAAAGTCCTCGGCCAGTCGAAGCAACGCTCGGAGCGAAATCCCGGTCGGTCCGACCCCCGTGAACCCGAACGCACTGCCCGTGTTGTGGGCCGGGCCGGCGATGTCCAGGTGCGCCCACGGGATCTTCACCGCGTCATCGCCCTCGCCGAGGGTACCGATGAACTCACGGAGGAAGACGCCGGCCAGCAGCATTCCGCCCGCGGCGCTGCCGATCTTCGCGTTCGCGATGTCCGCGACATCCGAGTTGAGCAGGGGACGGAGCTCATCCGGGAGCGGCATCGGCCAGGACTGTTCGCCGACGGCCTTGCCCGCGTCGAGGACCCTGGCGACCATGGTGTCCTCGCCCATCACCGCGTAGTACCGGGTGCCGAGGGCGACGATGGCGGCCCCGGTCAGGGTGGCCACGTCGATGATGGCGTCCGGCGCTTCTTCGCCCGCGGCGACGAGGCCGTCCGCGAGCACCAGGCGGCCTTCGGCGTCGGTGTTGAGGACTTCAACGGTCTGGCCGCCGCGGATCCGGAGCACGTCGTTGGGCCGGATCGCCGATCCGGACGGCATGTTCTCGGCGATGCAGAGCCACGCGGTGACCTTCAGGTCGAGCCCGAGCCGGGCCGCGGCCAGCGTGGCCGCAAGGACGGTGGCCGCCCCGGTCATGTCGTACTTCATGCCCACCATCGATGCCGGCGGCTTCAGCGAGAGTCCGCCGGTATCGAAGGTGATGCCCTTGCCGACGAGGGCGAGGTGCCTGGTCGCGCCGGCCGGCGAGTAGGTGACCTTGACCAGGCGCGGCGGACGGGTTGAGCCCTGGCCGACGCCGGCGATCCCGCCGAAGCCGTCAGCGACGAGTTCATCCTCGTTCCACACCCGCACCTCGATCGGCAGGCCGGGCTGGGCGTCGACCGCTTCGACGGCGAGCCGGGCGAGGGACTCCGGGTAGAGATCTGACGGGGGAGTGTTGACGAGGTCCTTGATCAGGCTCACCGCGTCAGCGACGATACCGACACGCGTGGGGACGTCGCCCAGGTCCAGCCCGGTGTGCACGACGATCTCCTCGGCGGGGAGCTTGGTGGCGGCCAGGGAGCTGTGCCGGTAGGTCGTGAACGAGTACGCGCCGAGCGCCGCGCCCTCGAGGATGGCTTCGGCATCCTCCGCAGTCGTGGCCGGGAACGCGAACGCGACCGAGGATACCCCGGTGAGCTGGCGGACTGCGGATCCGGCCGCGTGGCGGAGGGCGTCGACCGTCGACTCCTTTCCGATTCCGATGATGGCGAGGCTGCGGGCCGCACCCACCGAGGCAGGCAGACGCACGAGCTGGTCGCGGCCGCCGGTGACGCCGAGGGAAGCGAGCTGCGCCGACAGGCCCGCGAAGGCAGGGTCGGCGAACAATACGCCGGTGTCGCCGGAGGAGGTCGCCCCGACGATCAGGACGTCGACCTCGGAGTCGATTGCGGGCTGTGCGGACACGGAAAGGCGGGGAACGGTCATCCCTTGATGCTACGGGGCAGCCTGTTCGCTCTCGGCACCACGGCGCGGCGGTCGATTCCTTCGACGCACGGATATTGGCGTTTAGAGTTAACGGCATGCGCGATCCTGGTGACCTTTACGAGTTGACCGCGGATGCCGAGCGCGTCCCGGAGGGCCTGCACCTGGTCGCGGGGCTGACCGGCTTCGCGGATGCCGGTGGCGCGGTCTCGCAATTCACGGAGTACTTGCGCAACACCCTCGACCATTCGGTGATCGCCGCGTTCGACGCCGATGTCCTCCTCGATTACCGGGCGCGCCGCCCGATCATCTACTTCGACCAGGACCACCTCACCGACTACCAGCCGGCCACCCTCCGGCTGTACCTGGCCCGGGACGAGATCGGGCAGCAGTTCCTGCTCCTGGCCGGCTTCGAGCCCGATTTCCGTTGGGATCAGTTCACGGCGGCGGTGCTCGAATTGGTGCGCCGTTTCAAGGTGTCCTCGACCACCTGGGTGCACGCGATCCCGATGCCGGTGCCGCACACCCGACCGATCGGCGTCACCGTGAGCGGCAACCGTTCGGACCTGATCGAGAGCATGTCCGTCTGGAGGCCGCACACCCAGGTGCCGGCCAACGCCCTCCACCTGGTCGAGTTCCGGCTGCAGGAGAGCGGGGCATCCGTCGTCGGCTTCGTCCTGCTGGTGCCGCACTACCTGGCGGACACCGAGTTCCCGGCCACGGCCCTCTCCGCCCTGGAGAGTACGAGCGCCGCGACCGGCCTTATCTTCCCGTCGGATCAGCTCAGGGAACAGAACCGCGATTTCGTGGGGCGCATCGACGAGCAGGTGCACGACAACCCCGAACTCGCGAAACTCGTCGGCACGCTCGAAGAGCGCTACGACGCGTACATGGAGGGAAGCACCCTGCGGTCGCCGCTGACCGACGAGGCAGGCGAGCTCCCCAGCGCGGACGAGATCGCCGCCGAGTTGGAGAACTTCCTGGCGACCCGCCGCAGCCGGGACGAGGGCCCGCCAGCCTGAGCGGCGCCGGCCGGAGCGACTGAACGTTCCAGAGCCGCGCGCGAGTAAGTTAGGGGCAATGAACTCGCGTCGCTCCTGGTTGATCTTCTCCATCGGGTCGTTCGCGTACCTGTCCGCCGTGCTGCAACGTTCATCGCTGGGCGTTGCCGGGGTCGCGGCGACGGAACGCTTCGGCGGCTCGGCCGCCGTGCTCTCCAGCCTCGCGGTCGTGCAGCTTGTCGTCTACGCCGCCGCCCAGGTTCCGGTGGGCGTGCTGATCGACCGCTACGGTCCCCGGGTGCTCGTCATCTCCGGCACCGCGCTGATGGTCGGCGGGCAGCTCACCCTGGCCTTCGCGCCGACGATCGGCGTCGCCGTGGTCGGCCGGATCCTCGTCGGGGCAGGGGACGCGACGATCTTCATCTCCATGATCCGGCTGATCGGCTCCTGGTTCACCGGCCGGAGCGTTCCGCAGCTCTCCCAGTGGCTGGGCAATATCGGCCAGCTGGGCCAGGTCATGTCTGCGGTGCCTCTGGCCTGGGTGCTGCACACCTGGGGCTGGACGGCCGCGTTCGTGTCAGCGGCATCCGTTGCTCTCGTGGCGCTCGTCGTGGTGATCGTCGTCGTGCAGGACCGGCCGGCCGGCGTTCCGGCGGAGGATCGTCCGGCCAGCTGGGCTGCCGCGCTCGCCCTGCTGAAGCACAGTTTCAAACGACCGGGAACCCAGCTGGGATTCTGGTCCCACTATGTGACCCAGTCCTCGGGAACCGTTTTCAGCCTTCTCTGGGGTTTCCCGTTCATGGTCTACGGCCTCGGCTATGACCCGTCTCTCGCGGCCGGGATGCTGATGGTCCTGGTCGGGGCGGGCGTGATCGCCGGACCCGTCCTCGGAATCCTGACGGCCCGCTACCCGCTGCGGCGCAGCAACATTGTTCTCGCCGTGGTCGCGCTGATGTTCACGGCGTGGGCACTCGTCCTGCTCTGGCCGGCTACGCCCCCGATGTGGCTGGTGATCGTGTTGCTGGTCGCCCTGGGCATCGGCGGACCGGGTTCGCTGATCGGTTTCGATTTCGCCCGCACCTTCAATCCGCAGCGGAGCCACGGCTCCGCCAACGGAGTCGTCAACGTGGGTGGGTTCACCGCGAGCTTCGTGATGGTGTACCTGGTCGGCCTGTTGCTCGACCTTCAGGACGGGTGGCGTGTCGCCGCCGGCGCAGCCAGCGACCTGTACTCGCTCGACTCGTTCCGGGTGGCGTTCTCCGTGCAGTTCCTGGTCGTCGGACTGGGGGTGGTCTTCCTGCTGCGGGCCAGGGCGCGCACGCGCCGGCAGCTCTCCGACGACGAGGGGATCGAAGTCGCCCCGATCTGGGTGGCGGCGGCCCGCGCGTGGCGCCGGCGGCGGCGGCCGGAATAGGATGCGCCTGGCTTGCCTCATACACAAAGCATGCAATAATTGTCAATAGGGCCCGTTCTGGTCCTGGGAGTATCGACAATTTTGTCGTTGCGATTAGCCCGGGACTTGACATGGGTCCTAGTACTGCCCAAAATCCACACTGCCCAGGTGTTGGACCGGCCAGCTCCACTTCGGCCGTTTCGACCCGGCAGCGCCGCCGGCGACAGCGCCACGGCATGAGAGGTGTTCGAATGGCAACCCGCACAAAATCCGAGCCAAGCGAAGAAACCACCGCGGCCGCGCCAGGCGTGGCAGAGACTGATTCCGCCGCGGTCAAGGCGCCCGCAAAGACACCCGCCAAAGCGACCGCTGCGAAGGCACCGGCAGCCAAGGCCGCCGCCGTGAAGAAGCCGCTCACCAAGGCCGCCGCCGCGAAGGCAGCCGCCGCCGTGGCCGCGAAGGACGCCGGCGAAGAGAAGCCGGCGCCGCGCAAGCGCGCCGCCACCAAGACCAAGGCTGCCGCGGGGTCCGATGACCACGATGAGCACCCTGCCGGCGAAGACGCTGATTCCGACGACGACGACACGGACGAAGAGGGCAAGAAGCGCGCCGCCGCGGCCGAGCCGCTCCCCAGCGGAGCGCTCGTGCTCTCCCTCGTCGACGACGACGACGAAGTCCCCGTCTACTCCAGCGCCATCACCGGTGCCACCGCCGACCCGGTCAAGGACTACCTGAAGCAGATCGGAAAGGTCGCTCTGCTGAACGCGGCCGAAGAGGTCGAGCTCGCGATGCGCATCGAAGCCGGCCTGTTCGCCGAAGACAAGATGGCCGTGATGACCGAGGCCGAGAAGAAGAGCGCGCTCGGGCGTGAACTCCAGTGGGTTGCCAAGGACGGCGCCCGGGCGAAGAGCCACCTGCTCGGAGCCAACCTCCGCCTCGTCGTCTCTCTCGCCAAGCGCTACACCGGCCGTGGGATGCAGTTCCTCGACCTGATCCAGGAGGGAAACCTGGGCCTGATCCGTGCCGTCGAGAAGTTCGACTACACCAAGGGCTTCAAATTCTCCACCTACGCCACCTGGTGGATCCGCCAGGCGATCACCCGCGCCATGGCCGACCAGGCCCGTACCATCCGGATCCCGGTGCACATGGTCGAGGTCATCAACAAGCTGGCCCGCGTGCAGCGGCAGATGCTGCAGGACCTGGGCCGCGAGCCCACGCCCGAAGAGCTGAGCCGTGAACTCGACATGACGCCCGAGAAGGTCGTCGAGGTGCAGAAGTACGGTCGCGAGCCGATCTCGCTGCACACCCCGCTCGGCGAGGACGGTGACAGCGAATTCGGTGACCTCATCGAAGACACCGAAGCGGTCGTCCCTGCGGACGCAGTCGGCTTCACGATGCTGCAGAAGCAGCTCGAAAGCCTTCTCGACTCGCTCTCCGAGCGGGAAGCCGGCGTGATCCGCATGCGCTTCGGCCTCGGCGACGGGATGCCCAAGACGCTCGACCAGATCGGCGACACGTTCGGGGTGACGCGTGAGCGCATCCGTCAGATCGAGTCGAAGACCATGGCGAAACTGCGCCACCCCTCCCGGTCGCAGTCCCTACGCGACTACCTCGAATAGGCGGCCGCGTGCGCTACGCACCGGCGATCCTCGTCGGCAGGGTTGTTCGGGTCCTGGCGAGATGGCGGAAACCGGGCGGGGGATCAGCGGTCCCCGGTCTCGTCGTCAACACCATCGCTCCGGGATTCCTGTCCCGCACCCTGAACGGCTTCCCCGGCGGACTGGTCATCGTGACCGGCTCGAGTGGCAAGTCCACCACCACGAAGATGCTGGTTGCCGCTCTCCGGGCGCACGGCCTGGGCGTGTTCACGAACGAGTCGACGGCCAACATCAGCCAGGGGCTCACCTCGGCGCTGCTCGAGCAGGCCAGCCTGGCCGGCCGGATCAGCGGCGACGTGGCCGTGCTGGAAATGGATGAAGGGCACGGCGCCCTGATCTCCGGGTCGCTGAAGCCCCGCGTCGTCGCGCTGACGAACGTGATGGTCGACCAGATCGATCGCTTCCACGATTCCGAGATGGTCGCGGCCATGCTCGGCAAGATCGCGTCCCGGGCCACCGGAACCGTCGTGGTGAATGCCGACGACCAGCACCTGGTGGACCTCGCTTCGCGCCTCGAGGGAGCCGTGGCCGTGTCCCGCTACGGCGTGTCCGCCGACGTCCTCGCGGCGAACCCGCGCGGGCTCGGCTACAGCGTGACGGCCGGCAACCGCCTCTCCCCCGCGGAGGGGATGCTCCTCACCACGGTCGACGGCCGCGACGCCACCGTGCTGGTGGACGGTGCCAGCTACGACCTGGGCCTGCCCGCCCGCGGAACGCACTATGCCGTCGATGCGCTGACCGCCCTCAGCACCGCCCAGGCGGTCCTCGGCGAGCGTTTCGACCCTGCCGTGGCGGTCGCGGCCATCTCGGCGATCCCGCCCGTGTTCGGCCGGGGCGAGATCGTCACGGTACGCGGCCGGAAGGTCGAATTCGTGCTCGTGCAAAACCCCGCGAGCTTCCAGCTCAACGTGGACAGCCTCGCGGCCGGAACCGACCAGATCCTGATCGCGATCGGTTCGGATGTCCGTGACCCGTCCTACTTCTGGCCGGTCGACACGTCCGGGCTTGGCCGGGTTCTCTTCGCCTCCGGCTCGAAGGCGCTGGAAATCGCCCTGCAGCTTGCCTACGACGACGTCGCCGTCGAGCGGATCGAGCCCGACCTCGGCCGCGCCCTCGACGAATTCCTCGCTCTCCCTGACCCGCGGATCGGACTGAAAACCATCATCTTCTCGGCCGACTCCATGCGCCGCACCCGCGCCCACCTCGGGCTCGTCTCCAACAAGGCAGGGCGGGAGTGATGCGAGCGCTCACCATCGTCTCCGTCCTGCCCGAATTCCTCGGCACGAACGGCGACGCCGCGAACGCCCGGGTGCTCGCCCAGCGCGCCCGTTGGGCCGGTGTCGACGCCGAAATCATTCCGGTGCGCACGGCCGCCGATCTGCCCGAGCAGATCGACCTCGTCGTGATCGGTTCAGGCTCCGACACCGAGCTGGTCGCGGTGCGCGACACCCTCGCCACGATGACGGAGCAACTCCGCGCCTGGTGCACGGCGGGAATCCCCATCCTCGCCGTCGGCACCGGATGGGAACTGCTCAGCTGGGGCATCGAGCTCGGTGACGGCACCGTCGTCGAGGGCCTCGGAATCGTCACGGGCCGCGCGGTTCCCCGGTCCGCACGGGTGACGGACGATCTCATCGTCGACTCCCGTTTCGGCAGACTGGTCGGCTTCGAGAACCACGCCCGCGACTACGTCGGCGGCGAGGCGTCACCACTCGGCCGGGTTCGATCCGGAACGGGAAACGGCGCTGCCCGTGGCGAAACCGGTGTGGAGGGCCTCGTCATGGGGAACCTCGTCTGCACCCACCTGCACGGGCCGGTGCTGGCGCGGAACCCTTCCCTCGCCGACCACCTGCTCAGCACGGCCCTGGCGCGCGCCGGCGCGGAGTACGTTCCGGGTGCACGAGCCGTCGCAGTCGACGAGACAGCGAAAGCCGGGCGCAATCAGCTTGCCGTGGCGTTGGGCCTCACCGCGGAGTAACCTCCCGCGGGTGGTTCGGCCCCCGGAACGCAGGCCCCCGGATATGGGAACGGCGCGGAACGACCGAGGTCGTCCGCGCCGTTGACCGCGCGTCGAAAAGGACGGGTAGTCGAACTGGACTAGGAGCGCTGGTCCTCGAGAAGTCGGCTCGACTCGTCGTGCCAGCTCTCGGCGATCGCCGCGAGCTTCTCCTGGTGCTTGCGGCCGTGGTGGGCGCAGAACATCAGTTCGCTGTTGTTGACGACGACTCGGATGTAGGCCTGGGCGCCGCACGCATCGCAGCGGTCGGCCGCGGTGAGCTGGTGAGGGGCGCTCTGCCCGTCGACGGAACTTTGGTCGATGGCACCATTTCCGGTTGCGATCTGGGACATGTTTTCCTCCTCCAGACTGATACCAAGTGATACCAATTTAACCTGTGCTCCATGTAAACACGGTCCGCCCCGGTTTACGACTCCGTTTGGTTGCATTTCGCTCACCGCGTAGACGTTCTGGGCAGGGTGTTGCTGGGGAGCCGGGCGCGTTCCGGTCGGTATTCTTGACAGTTGTGAGCTCTTCAGACTATTCCGCACGCCACCTGTCGGTCCTCGAGGGGCTCGAGGCGGTTCGCAAGCGCCCCGGCATGTACATCGGTTCGACCGACTCGCGCGGTCTGATGCACTGCCTCTGGGAAATCATCGACAACTCGGTCGACGAGGCGCTGGGCGGATTCGGTTCCCGGATCGACATCGTCCTGCACCCGGACGAGAGCGTCGAGGTCAGGGACACCGCCCGTGGCGTTCCGGTGGACATCGAGCCCAAGACCGGCCTGACCGGGGTTGAGGTGGTCTTCACCAAGCTGCACGCCGGCGGAAAGTTCGGCAGCGGATCGTATGCGGCCTCTGGCGGCCTGCACGGCGTCGGCGCATCCGTGGTGAACGCCCTGTCCGAGCGACTCGACGTAGAGGTCGACCGTGACGGCAAGACCTGGGCGATGTCGTTCCACCGCGGCGAACCCGGGATCTTCGCGGATACGGGGGAGAAGAGCCCCGACGCGCCCTTCACCCCGTTCGAGAAGCAGAGCGAACTCCGCGTGATCGGCAAGGTCAAGCGCGGGGTCACCGGTACCCGGGTGCGCTACTGGGCCGACCGGCAGATCTTCACCAGGGGAGCCGCCTTCCAGACTGAGGAGCTCCTCGACCGGGCCAGGCAGACCGCGTTCCTCGTTCCCGGCCTCGCCATCGACATCGACGACCGGCGCAGCGCCGAAGCGGTTCACGAGTCGTTCCAGTTCGAGGGCGGCATTTCCGAGTTCGTCGACCACCTCGCAACCGACACCCCCATCACTGACACCTGGCGGCTGTCCGGGAACGGCAGCTTCACCGAGACCGTCCCTGTCCTGACCGACAAGGGCGCCATGGTGCCGACCGAACTGACCCGGGACTGCGCCGTCGACATCGCCCTGCGCTGGGGCACGGGCTACGACACCGTCGTCCGCAGCTTCGTGAACATCATCGCCACGCCGAAGGGCGGCACCCATCAGGCCGGCTTCGACGCCGGGCTGCTGAAATTCCTGCGGTCCCAGGTGGAGTTGAACGCCCGCCGCCTCAAGATGGGTTCCGACAAGCTGGAGAAGGACGACGTGATGGCCGGCCTGACCGCCGTGCTGACCGTGCGGCTCCCCGAACCACAATTCGAGGGCCAGACCAAGGAGGTCCTGGGCACACCGGCCGTGCGCGCCATCGTCGCCAACGTCGTCGCCCAGGCCATGAACGAGCGTTTCATCTCCACGAAGCGTGACGACAAGACCCAGGCGGCGGTCGTGCTGGACAAGATCGTCGCCGAGATGAAGTCCCGCATTTCCGCGCGGGCCCACAAGGAAACCCAGCGGCGCAAGAACGCGCTCGAGAGCTCGTCGCTGCCGGCGAAGCTGGTCGACTGCCGCAGCAACGACGTGACCACGAGCGAGCTGTTCATCGTCGAAGGTGACTCTGCGCTCGGCACCGCGAAGCTCGCCAGGGACAGCGAGCACCAGGCTCTCCTGCCGATCCGGGGCAAGATCCTCAACGTGCAGAAGGCCTCGGTGTCCGACATGCTCTCCAACCTGGAGTGCGCGTCGATCATCCAGGTCATCGGTGCCGGCTCCGGGCGCAGCTTCGACCTGTCGGCCGCCCGGTACGGCAAGGTCATCATCATGAGTGACGCGGATGTCGACGGCGCCCACATCCGCACCCTCCTGCTGACCCTCTTCTTCCGGTACATGCGGCCGATGATCACCGAGGGCCGAGTCTTCGCGGCGGTGCCCCCGCTGCACCGGGTGGTCGTGATGAACCCGGGCAGCAAGCCGAACGAGACCATCTACACCTATTCGGAGCCCGAACTGCACGGCGTGCTCGCCGGGTTGAAGAAGAGCGGCAAGCGTTACCAGGACCCGATCCAGCGGTACAAGGGGCTCGGCGAGATGGATGCCGACCAGCTCGCCACCACGACCATGGAACGCGCGCACCGCACCCTCCGCCGGGTCAGGGTGGCCGACGCGGAGATGGCGGGAAAGGTATTCGAACTCCTGATGGGCAATGACGTCGCCCCACGCAAGGAATTCATCATCGACAGCTCGGACAAGCTCAGCCGCGACCGGATCGACGTCTAACCATCGGTATCCGCCCCCTCCGCGGACGGGCTCACCGCCGGAACGGAGAAGGCCGTGCTCGGCAGGTCGGCCTCGTCGGCCATGATCGCGGCAACGATGCGCCGGGCGACCAGGTCGGGCGCGTGACCGGCGGGCAGCCGTGGCGCCGTTCCGGCGATCGGGTGCCCGGATAGTCCGGTCTCGGTGTGGCCCGGCCGGGCGTCGAGAATGCGGATGCCGCTCCGGCGCAGCTCCCGGCCGGCGGCCTTGTCGAAGGCCGCAAGGGCTGCCTTCGAGGCGGAGTACGCCGCCAGGTTGGCGGTCGGGCTTTCGCTCACGACCCCGCTCAGCGTCACCACGAAGGGGCTTCGCCCCGCCGCTGCCGACTCGGCCAGGGCCGCGCGGGCGGCCCGCAGCAGCCGGATCGGGGCCAGCGTGTTCACGGCGAACAGCCGTTCCAGGGTCGGATCGGTCACCTCGGTCGCCGCCCCGAAGGCGACGACGCCGGCGGCGTTCACGATGCCGTCGAGGCGGCCGTCGACGGCGATCGCGCCGGCGACCAGGGCGACGATGTCGGCCGGGACGGCCAGGTCGGCGGTGACGATCGTCCCGGGAAGGTCAAGGGTCTCGAGGCTGCCCCTGTCCCGCCCGCTGAGGATCAGTCGCGCGCCCTGGTCGGCGAGCAGCCGGGCGATGTCACGGCCGAGGCCCCCTGAGGCGCCGACGACGAGGATGGATGCGTCACGAAGCTGGGTCATGCCGCCACCTTAGCCGGGCTTCCTGCCCGGCCGGTCCACCGGGGCGGCCCCGCGGCAAGGATTGGGTGCCGCGGCGGTCAGCCGTTCTGCGTGCCGATCTGGGCGCCGATCGATCCGACCACGGCGTCCAGCATCGTGCCGGAGGCGTCGCGGCGGGAGCCGGATTCGGGGAGAGAACGAGGAGCCCCATCGGGGCCGACGGCGCGGGCCGGGAGCGGCCCGACCCAGGCCACGGACACGGTGTCCTCGCCTTTGAGGAAGCGGTGGGATCGCACGCCCGCGGTGGCGCGGCCCTTCGCCGGGTACTCGGCGAAGTCGGACAGTTTGGCGCTGCCGGGATCCGTTCCGGCGAGTGTCTGGCTGCCGGTGGCGATCGTGGCGACCACGGCGGACTCGGCCGCCTCCGGCGCCAGGCTCGTGAACCAGACCACCTGGGTGTCGGGGGCGAGCTTGATCCCGGCCATGCCGCCGGCCGTGCGCCCCTGCGGGCGCACCGAGCCGGCCGGGAAACGCAGCAGCTGGGAGTCGGAGGCGATGAAGACGAGTTCGTCGGCCTCGGAACCCTGTGCGGCGCCGACGACGACATCCTTCGGTTTCAACGCGATGATCTCGAAGTCGGGCCGGTTCGCCCAATCGCCTGGGGTCACGCGTTTCACGATGCCGGAGCGCGTGCCGAGCGCGATCGCCCGGTCGGAGTCGAGGGAGACCAGGGCGAGCACCTTCTCCTCCTTGTTCGGCAGGGCAAGGTAATCCCCGATGCGCACGCCCGCCGCGAGCTGGATCGAGGTCGGCGGCATCACGGGCAGGTCGACGGGGGAGAACCGGATGAGGCGGCCCAGGCTGGTCACGGCGCCGACCTCGGTGCGGCTGGTGGTGTCCAGGCTGGACAGGATTGCGTCGTGCTTGCTGCGGCGCTGTGCCGGGACGATCCGCTCGTTCAACGGTTCGTCGGCGGAGGGAAGGTCGACCCGGGCGATCCGGCCGGTCGTGCTGAGGTAGAGCCGGGTCGGGGTGTCGGTGACCTCGAGGATCGCGGCCGTGCGTTTCGCGGCGGCCCCGGCGATGCTCGGCCGGGCCTCGGTGAGCACGGTTCGCCGGGGGGTGCCGAATCGTTCGGCCACGGTGGCGAGCTCGTCGGAGACGAGGGTGCGGATGGCCTGCTTGCTGCCGAGCAGCTTCTCGAGGGCGGCGATGTCCGCGAGCAGCTGGTCGCGTTCCGTCTCCAGCTCGATCCGCGAGAACCGGGTCAGCCGCCGCAGCCGAAGCTCGAGGATGTACTCGGCCTGGATCTGGCTCAGGTCGAACACGTCGATCAGGCGGGTGCGAGCCTGGTCGCTGTCGTCGCTGGCGCGGATCACCTGGATGACCTCGTCGATGTCGAGGATGGCCACGAGCAGACCCTCAACGAGGTGCAGGCGTTCCTTGCGGCGTGCCAGCCGGTACGCCGACCGCCGGGTGACCACCTCGATCCGGTGGCCGACGTAGACCATGAGCAGTTCGCGCAGACCCAGGGTCTGCGGGCCGCCGTCGACGAGGGCGACGGCGTTGATGTTGAACGAGTCCTCGAGCGGGGTGACCCGGTAGAGCTGCTCCAGCACGGCCTCCGGGCTGAACCCGGTCTTGATGCCGATGACGAGGCGGAGTCCCCTGGTGCGGTCGGTGAGGTCGGTGACGTCGGAGATCCCGCTGAGCTTCTTCGAGTTCACCCCGTCCTTGATCTTCTCGATGACCCGCTCCGGGCCGACGAGGTAGGGCAGCTCGGTGACGACCAGCCCCGCCTTGCGGGCGGTGATCGCCTCGACGGAGACGCGTGCCCTGGTCTTGAAACTGCCCCGGCCGGTGGCGTAGGCATCTTTGATCCCGGCCAGGCCGACGATGGTTCCTCCGGTGGGCAGGTCGGGACCCGGCACGAACTCCATCAGGTCCTCGAGGGTGGCGTCCGGGTGCGCCAGGAGGTGCCGGGCGGCGCCCACCACCTCGATCAGGTTGTGCGGCGCCATATTCGTCGCCATCCCGACGGCGATGCCGCTCGCTCCGTTGACCAGCAGGTTCGGGTACGCCGCCGGCAGCACGTCGGGTTGGGTGAGCTGATTGTCGTAGTTGGGCACGAAGTCCACGACGTCCTCATCGAGGTTCTCCGTCATGGCCAGGGCCGGGGCGGCCAGGCGCGCCTCGGTGTAGCGGGGCGCGGCCGGGCCGTCGTCGAGCGAACCGAAGTTGCCGTGCCCGTCGATCAGGGGCACCCGCAGGGTGAACGCCTGAGCCATCCGCACCAGGGCGTCGTAGATAGCCGTGTCGCCGTGGGGGTGCAACTTGCCCATCACCTCGCCGACGACCCGCGCGCTCTTGACATGGCCGCGGTCCGGACGGAGTCCCATTTCGCTCATCTGGTAGAGGATGCGGCGCTGCACGGGCTTGAGCCCGTCCCGTGCGTCGGGGAGCGCACGGGAGTAGATCACCGAGTACGCATACTCGAGGAAGGACCCCTGCATCTCCGTCGACACGTCGACGTCTTCGATGCGCTCGGTGAAATCGGCGGGCGGCGTGCTGTTTGAACGGCTCATTCGTGAATTCTGTTGAGGCGTGCTGGCCTGGGGCAGGCACTTTCGGGTGGGCGCTGGAACGTGCGGCCTGGGTCTATGTCAGAATTGGCCGGATGCCCCCCATGCTACCGGCCCGCCAATTCAGTGCCCTGCGGCTTGCCGACGTTCTGACAAGTTCCCTGTCCTCGATCCTCGACCGGCCCAATGCCCTGGGCCTGGGGTCGGCCGGCCGGACCGTCGTGGTGCTGGCCGACGGGCTCGGGGTCGGCCAGCTCCGGGCGCGCGCCGGGCATGCGCGCTTCCTGTGCTCCCACCTCACGAAGGCGGGCGTGCTCGACGGCGTCTTCCCTGCCACGACGGCCGCCGGGATCGCCACCCTCACGACCGGTGTCGAGCCGGGGCGACATGGCCTGGTCGGCTACCGCGTGCGCGACGAGGCCAGGGACCGGGTCGTGAACCAGCTGACCGGTTGGGACGACGACATGGATCCGGCACGGTGGCAAAGGGAACGCACGGTCTTCGAGCGCGCCGCCGACGACGGGGTGCCCAGTTTCGCGATCGGGCCCAAGCGCTACACGGCGTCCGGTTTCACCCTGGCCGTGCTCCGCGGCGCCCGCTACGTGCCCGCGGAGACCCTGGCAGACCGATTCGCGGCCGCCCGCACGCTGCTCGACTCCGAACCGAGGGCACTTGTCTACCTGTATGTCCCCGAACTGGACATGGCCGCCCACGCGCACGGCTGGGAGTCCGCCCGGTGGCTGGCCGAACTGGAGGCACTCGACGCCGCGGTGGAGAGGTTCGCCGCCGGCCTCAGACGGGACGAGGGGCTGCTGCTTACCGCCGATCACGGCGTCGTCGATGTCCCGGCAACCCGGCATGTTCTTTTCGACACCGTTCCCGAGCTCGTCGGGGGAGTGCGCCACATCGGAGGAGACCCCCGATGCGTCCAGCTCTACCTGGAACCGGAGCGCGCCGATGAGGCGCCGGCCCTGGCCGAATCCTGGCGGGAAACCGAGGGCGACCGTGCCTGGGTGTTCACCCGGGCCGAGGCCGTCGAGGCTGGCCTCTTCGGCGAGGTTGCGCCGGAGGTGCTTCCGCGGATCGGAGACGTCATCGTCGCCGCCCGCAAACTGGTCGCCTATTACGACTCACGCGAACCGAAACAGTCGGCTCGCCAGATGATCGGCCAGCACGGGTCGCTCACCGACGAGGAACTCCGGGTCCCGTTGATCCGGTTCGGCGCGCACTCGGCCTGAGGCCGGCACCTGCCGGACCGGGCATGAGCCCGACCCGACACGGTACTCAGGCGGGGTACTGGCCGCGCTTCACCTGCGGCTTGGGCAGGCGCATCGGACGGAGCTGCAGCGCGCGCATGGCCGCGTACCAACGGACCCGTTCGGCCTTGGGCTCGCCGAACTTCGCCTTCACCTTGCGGGTGAGCGTGAAACCCAGGATGACGCAGTCGACCACCGCGACGAGGAAGAAGGCCCACAGCGCCAGGATGCCGTAGGTCTGCACCATCGGGTCGGGGAAGAACGTCAGCAGGATGACGAGGAACATCACCGGGATCATGAATTCGCCGATGTTGAAACGGGCGTCGACGTAGTCGCGGACGAAGCGCTTCTGCGGCCCGCGTTCGCGCTGCGGAAGGAACCTGTCGTCACCGGCGGCCATGCCGACACGGGCGCGGTCCCTGGCCTCGGCCGCCTTGCCTCTGGCCTGCTTGGCCGCGAGCTTGCGGTCGTCGGGCACCAGCGGGCGCTTGTTCAGCGCCTCCTGCTGCTTGCGGCTGGGCGTCGCTTGCCCCTTGCCGGACGGGTGACCGGCCGCGAGGCGGGCTTTCGTCTCCTCCACGGTCTCCATGGGGGGTTGTGCGTCTGGGTTCACAGGCTTAGCCACATCAGTTCCTTGCAATTGGTTGGCTTAAGATTACCCGATGACCGATATTCCAGAAACAGAACCGAATTCGTCGACAACGGCCGCGGACGGCATCCGGGCGGCCGTTGAGCGGGGCCTGCCGTCGACGATCGCGGACCTCTGCGCGCTCGTTCGGGTCCCGTCGGTGTCGTGGGATGCCTTCGACCGTGGCCAGGTGGCCCGCAGCGCCGAGATGGTGGCGGAACTGGCGCGCGGTTTGGGCGTGTTCGAGACCGTCGAGTTGAAGCAGGCCGGCATCCCGGGCGGCTCGGAACTGGGCCAGCCGGCGGTGCTTGCCACCCGGGCTGCCCGGAACGGCCGGCCGACGGTGCTTCTCTACGCGCACCACGACGTGCAGCCTCCCGGCAACGATGGGGACTGGGAAACGCTGCCCTTCGAACCGACAGTGCGCGGGGACCGTCTCTACGGACGTGGAGCCGCCGACGACAAGGCGGGCGTGATGGCCCATATCGCGTCGATCCGCGCCCTCGTCGAAGCGGTAGGACCCGATTTCGACCTCGGCCTCGCCCTCTTCATCGAGGGGGAGGAGGAGTTCGGCAGCCGGTCCTTCGCCACCTTCCTGGAGGAGAACCGGGAGGCGTTGCGCGCCGACGCCATCGTGGTCGCCGACTCGAACAACTGGGACATCGACACTCCGGCGCTGACGATCGCGCTGCGCGGCAACGTCACATTCAGGCTCACCGTCCGCACCCTCGACCACGCGTCGCACTCCGGCATGTTCGGCGGCGCCGTCCCCGACGCGATGATGGCCACGGTCCGTCTTCTGGGCACCCTGTACGCCGCCGACGGATCGGTGGCGGTCGCCGGGCTGACCAGCCACGACACGGCCACCCCCGAGTACTCGGAGGCCCAGCTGCGCCAGGAGACCGGGCTGGCCGCAGGAGTGAGTCCGATCGGCCACGGCTCCGTTCTCAGCCGGATCTGGTCGCAGCCGGCGATCACGATCACCGGCATCGACGCGCCGACCGTCGCCAACGCCTCCAACACCCTGTCGCCTGTGATCTCGGTTCGACTGAGCACCCGGATCGCCCCCGGCCAGCCCGCAGCGGATGCCTTCGCCGCCCTCGAGACCCATCTGCGCGAAAACGCCCCGTTCGGCGCGCAGATCGACATCGACGACGTCGACACGGGGGAAGCCTTCCTCGTCGACACGAGCGGCTGGGCCGTCACCGAGACCCGGCACGCCATGGAAGAGGCCTGGGGGCGCGCGCCGGTCGACATCGGCGTCGGCGGCTCGATCCCGTTCATCGCGGACCTCGTGCGGGTCTTCCCCGAAGCCCAGATCCTGGTCACCGGCGTCGAGGACCCCGATTCACGCGCGCACAGCCCCAATGAGTCACTCCACCTCGGAGTGTTCAAACGGGCGGTCCTCGCAGAGGCCTTCCTGCTCGGCCGGCTCAACCGGAGGGTCCAGCCGGCGGCTTCCTGACCCGCTCGGCCAAGTCGACGTCCGGATCGGGAATTCCGAGGGTGGTTTCACCGTTTCGCTGGGTAGAATCACGGTGGCAACCCGTAGGAGCCGGCCCAGGCCGGCTGCGCGGCGCCACCGATTGACAGCAGCGACGTGACGGGACCGTACCGACGCGAGATTAAGAGGAGCAGCATGACCGACACCATCGCCCAAACCGGCACCGCAGCGCACGGCGTGGGCCTCAGCGCCACCGCCGCCCAGAAAGTCCGCAGCCTGCTCGCCCAGGAAGGCCGCGAGGACCTGCGGCTGCGCGTCGCAGTGCAGCCCGGAGGCTGTTCGGGCCTGATCTACCAGCTCTACTTCGACGAGCGTGTGCTCGAGGGTGACGCGCTCGTCGACTTCGACGGGGTTGAGGTTGTCGTCGACAAGATGAGCGTGCCCTATCTCGACGGAGCGTCCATCGACTTCGAAGACACCATTGCGAAGCAGGGGTTCACGATCGACAATCCGAACGCCGGCGGAAGCTGCGCCTGCGGAGACTCCTTCAGCTGATCCGCAGCGGCTGAGCGCCGTCCCTGTCCGAACACACCAGGTCCGAACACACCAGGCACCTGGCGTGTCGCGGTTCGGCGGAGGGTCGGCGCCCGCGAATACTGTGACTGGAGGCGAATTCGTTATCCACCCGGCCGCGTTGGTGCACATCCGGAGCCGTCTCTCGCAGTAGGCTGGGAATCGAGAAATGCACTTCCAGTGAAGTGTCGTCGAGTCTTTCCGAAAGGTTACTGGTGCGCAAAAACCATCGTTTCCGATGGGCTGCTATTCCGATTGCAGCGTCGTTGGCCATTGTTCTGGCGGGGTGCACTCAAGCCCAGCTTCACGGCTTCCTCCCCGGCTTCGAAGAGGGTCAGCCGGCGGTGACCAACCAGACCGACCGTATCGGCGGGTTGTGGACGACGTCCTGGCTCGTGCTGCTCGTGGTCGGCCTGATCACCTGGGGTCTCACGATCTGGACGGTCGTCGTCTACCGCCGTCGCAAGGGCCAGACCGGCCTGCCGGTCCAGCTCCGTTACAACATGCCGATCGAGATCTTCTACACGGTCGTGCCCCTCATCCTCGTGCTGGGATTCTTTGCCTTCACCGCGCGTGACCAGGCCGCGATCGAGGCGCGCTTCGAGTCGCCCGACGTGAAGATCGAGGTCATCGGCAAGCAGTGGGCCTGGGACTTCAACTACGTCAACGAAGACGTGTTCTCGGCCGGCATCCAGGGCCAGCCCGACCTCAACGGTCCCAAGGGCTCGCTGGTCGAGTCCGAGATCCCCACCCTGGTGCTCCCCGTCGGCAAGAAGGTCGAACTGGCGCTCGAGTCCCGCGACGTCATCCACTCCTTCTGGGTCATCGACTTCCTCTACAAGAAGGACATGATCCCCGACAAGACCAACTACATGTCGGTCATCCCCGAACGCATCGGCACGTACTCGGGCAAGTGCGCAGAACTGTGCGGCGAGTACCACTCCCTGATGCTGTTCAAGGTCAAGGTGGTCTCCGAGTCCGACTACGACGCATACATCCAGTCGCTGCGGGTCGCCGGCAATGAAGGCCAGCTCGACAACGGCTACAAGCGCAATCAAAATCTTCCGGGCACGACCGCCCCGACGGTTCAGGAGGGTAACTAGGCCATGAGTACCACCACTGCTCCCACCGCCCCCACCGCGCCGGCCGCACCTCGGCGCGTGTCCGGCGTCGACCGCAAGGGCAACGTCCTGGTGCGGTGGATCACCTCCACCGACCACAAGGTCATCGGGTACATGTACCTGATCACCTCCTTCGTCTACTTCTGCCTCGCCGGTGTGATGGCCCTGGTGATCCGGGCCCAGCTGTTCGAGCCGGGCCTGCAGGTCGTGCAGACGAAAGAGCAGTACAACCAGCTCTTCACCATGCACGGCACGATCATGCTGCTGATGTTCGCGACGCCGTTGTTCTTCGGATTCGCGAACTCCCTGATGCCGCTCCAGATCGGCGCGCCCGATGTGGCGTTCCCACGGCTCAACGCGTTCTCCTTCTGGGCGTTCTTCTTCGGCAGCCTCATCGCAGTCGGCGGGTTCCTCACGCCGCAGGGAGCGGCATCCTTCGGCTGGTTCGCCTACCAACCGCTGGCGAGCACGACCTTCTCGCCCGGGGTCGGCGGCAACCTGTGGATGGTCGGGCTGGGACTGTCCGGATTCGGCACCATTCTCGGCGCCGTGAACTTCATCACCACGATCATCACCATGCGCGCGCCCGGCATGACCATGTTCCGGATGCCGATCTTCACCTGGAACACGATGGTCACCTCCATCCTCGTGCTGATGGCCTTCCCGGTGCTCGCCGCCGCGCTCCTCGCCGCCGCATCCGACCGGATCTTCCTCTCCCACATCTACGACCCGGCCAACGGCGGCGCCATCCTCTGGCAGCACCTGTTCTGGTTCTTCGGCCACCCCGAGGTGTACATCATCGCGCTGCCGTTCTTCGGCATCGTGTCCGAGGTGTTCCCGGTCTTCAGCCGTAAGCCGATCTTCGGTTACAAGACCCTGATCTACGCGACCATCTCCATCGCGGCACTGTCCGTCGCGGTCTGGGCGCACCACATGTACGTCACCGGTTCCGTTCTGCTGCCGTTCTTCTCCCTGATGACCATGCTCATCGCGGTGCCGACCGGGGTGAAGATCTTCAACTGGATCGGAACCATGTGGCGCGGGTCGTTGACCTTCGAGACTCCGATGCTCTGGGCCCTCGGGTTCCTCGTCACGTTCACCTTCGGTGGGCTGACCGGTGTCATCCTCGCGTCGCCGCCGCTGGACTTCCACGTCTCCGACACCTACTTCGTCGTGGCGCACTTCCACTACGTGATCTTCGGCACCGTCGTCTTCGCCATGTTCAGTGGCTTCTACTTCTGGTGGCCCAAGTGGACCGGCAAGATGCTCAACGAGAGCCTGGGCAAGTGGCACTTCTGGCTCCTCTTCATCGGCTTCCACACCACCTTCCTCGTGCAGCACTGGCTCGGCGTCGTCGGGATGCCCCGCCGGTACGCGTCGTACTCGCCCGAAGACGGCTTCACCTGGATGAACCAGCTGTCGACGATCGGCGCGATGATCCTCGCCGTCTCGATGATCCCGTTCTTCCTGAACGTGTACATCACGGCCCGCAAGGCACCGCTGGTCACCGTGAACGACCCGTGGGGCTTCGGCGCCTCGCTCGAGTGGGCGACGTCCTGCCCGCCGCCGCGGCACAACTTCACCTCGATCCCACGGATCCGCTCCGAGCGACCCGCGTTCGACCTGAACCACCCCGAGGTGGCCATGGCCGTCGGCATCGGCCCCGGCAAGGACGCCCCGGATGCCCCCACGTATGACGCAGCTTCGAACAAGGTGAAATAAATGAGAGCCAACGTCAACCTGCTCTGGATCCTCGCCGGCTTCTTCACCGTCGTCACCACCGCCTACGTCGTGTGGGGTCTGCTGGACCCCAAGCAGCACAGCGTCGAGTGGGCCGGCACCTTCGCCCTCGGACTCTGCGCCGTGTTCACCAGCTTCGTCGCGTTCTATCTCAGCCGGGTGCACGGCGCCCAGGGCGGGGAACTGCCCGAAGACCGGCTGGACTCCAACATCGACGACGGCGACCCCGAGGTCGGCTTCTTCAGCCCGTGGAGCTGGTGGCCGATCCTGCTCGCCGGCAGTGCCGCCCTGTTGTTCCTCGGCCTGGCCGTTGGCGTCTGGATCTCCATCATCGCCCTGGGGCTGGGAGTCATCTGCCTCGTCGGCTGGGTCTACGAGTACTACCGGGGCATGTTCGCCCGCTAGAACCCATCCCACGGCCGTTCACGGCCATCCGCTACGGCGCCCGCGACAGAGTCCGGGCGCCGTTTGCGTACCCTGACGTCGGCGCAGGCGCGGAGCGCGGGTCAGTCGCGGCGGCGGAACCCGAGCAGTTCGAAGGCAGCGGTCACGGGGCGATCGGCGTGCGGCTCCTGGGCGAGGGTGGCGGCATCCGTGTGGTGGGCCGACGGCCCCATTCCGACCAGGCTGGTCACCTGGTGGGGGTCGAGTGTGAGCAACTCGGACGACGTCCGCTGGGATTCGAGGATGAAGTGCACGTCGAGGGACGCAACCAGTTCGGCTGACTTGTTCGCCTGCACCCCGAGAGCGAGCCCGGCAGCGCGGAGCTCCTGCAGATGCGTCTCCTGCGGCACGACGACGACCAGGCGACCGCCGCGGCGGAGCACGCGGTGGAATTCGGAGGGATTGCGCGGCGCGAAGACGTTGAGGATGACGTCGACGACGCCGTCCCGCACCGGCAACGGCGCCCAGACATCCGCCACCAGGCCGTCGATCCGGTCGTCGCCGGCGATGGTGCGAGCGACGGCGACCGGGGAGAGGTCCATGCCGAGGGCCCGGGCGCCGTCCAGCCTGGCGAGCACGCCGAGCAGGTAGTAGCCGGTGCCGCAGCCGGCGTCGAGGACAGCGAGCGGGTTCTCCTGGCCAACCAGTTCGGCGAGGCTGTCGCGGAGGGGCTCGTACCAGCCGGCGGCGAGGAAGGCGTCGCGAGCATCGAGCATGGCCGCGCTGTCGCCGATCAGGCGCCGGGAGCCGCCGGCCAGCGAGACGTAGCCTCGCTTGTTCGCGTCATAGGCGTGGCCGGTGGGGCAGCGCAGGACGAGCGCCCCGCCGGGCGCGAGGGGAAGAAAACAGATCGGGCACCGAAGCCACTCCGACAGGGTCTGGAGGGACATCGATGCCCGATCTGTTGTTGAGGCAGGTGCCTAGTGGTGGTCGCCGTGGGACTGTTCGAGTTCCGTGTTGCCGACGGGTTCGATCCGGTCCTCGAAGAACCAGCGGGACATGCCGGCACGCAGCTTCTGCCCGGTGGTGATCTTGCCCTGGGCGTTCGGGCGGATCATCAGCGGCTTGTAGTCGGAGTAGCTGACCAGCTTCCAGCGCTCGTACTCGTCGATCGGCTGGTGCACCTCGATGTATTCGCCGCCGGGAAGGCGCACGATCCGACCGGACTCGTAGCCGTGCAGCACGATCTCACGGTCCTTCTTCTGCAACGCCAGGCAGACCCGCTTGGCGACGAAGAACGCGATGAACGGTCCCACGATCGTGAGGAACTGCATCGTGTGGATGACGCCCTCCATCGTGACCGAGAAGTGCGTCGCGATGATGTCGGAGGAGGCGGTGGCCCACAGGGCGGCGTAGAAGGTGACGCCGGCCGCGCCGATGGCGGTGCGGGTCGGGGCGTTCCGCGGGCGATCGAGGATGTGGTGCTCGCGCTTGTCCCCGGTCACCCAGGCCTCGATGAACGGGTAGATGAGCACCACGAGGATGAACAACCCGAGAGAGACCAGGGGGATCAGGATGTTGAACGAGAACGTGCGGTCGAGCCAGACGAATTCGAGTCCCGGCGGGATCAGGCGCAGCGCCCCATCGGCGAATCCGATGTACCAGTCCGGCTGGGTTCCCGCGGAGACGGGGGAGGGGTCGTATGGACCGTAGTTCCAGATCGGGTTGATCGTGAACAATGAGGCCATCAGCATCACGACGCCGAAGACGATGAAGAAGAAGCCACCGGCCTTGGCCGCGTAGACCGGGAGGACCGGGTAGCCGACCACATTCTGGTTCGTGCGCCCTGCACCGGGGTACTGGGTGTGCTTGTGGACCACGACGAACAGGAGGTGCATCGCGATCAGCGCGACGATGATCGCCGGCAGGAGGAGAATGTGCAGCGAGTACAAGCGCCCGACGATGGCCTCGCCCGGGAATTCACCGCCGAAGAGCAGGTAGGAGATCCAGGTGCCGACGAGCGGGATGCCCTTGACCATCCCGTCGATGATGCGGAGGCCGTTGCCCGAGAGCAGGTCGTCGGGAAGGGAGTACCCGGTGAATCCTTCGGCCATGGCGAGGATGAAGAGGATGAAGCCGATCACCCAGTTCAGTTCGCGCGGCTTGCGGAACGCGCCGGTGAAGTAGATCCGGAGCATGTGCAGGCCGATGGCCGCGACGAAGAGCAGCGCGGCCCAGTGGTGGACCTGGCGCATCAGCAGCCCGCCACGGATGTCGAAGGAGATGTCGAGTGACGACGACATCGCCGCGGACATCTCCACGCCCTTCAACGGGACGTAGGACCCGTCGTACTGGACGGGAGCCATGGACGCGCTGAAGAAGAACGTCAGGAACGATCCGGACAGCAGGATGATGACGAAGCTGTACAGCGCCACCTCGCCGAGCAGGAAGGACCAGTGGTCCGGGAAGATCTTCCGGCCGAGTTCCTTGACCGCCGTCGAGATGCTGGTGCGCTCGTCGATGTAGTTGGCGGCGACGGCCGTCAGGCCGCCGGACTTCTTGGTTTCGACCAGCTCAGTGGTCGTAGTTGTAGTGCTCAATGCCGCTCCCAGAAGCTCGGTCCGACGGGTTCAGTGAAATCGCTCTGTGCAATGAGGTAACCCTCTGAGTCTACCGCGATGGGCAGTTGGGGCAGGGGGCGCTTGGCCGGTCCGAAGATGACCTCACAGTGGTTCGACACGTCGAACTGAGACTGGTGACAGGGGCAGAGGAGGTGGTGGGTCTGCTGCTCGTACAGCGCCACCGGGCAGCCGACGTGGGTGCAGATCTTCGAGTAGGCGACGATCCCGTCATACGACCAGCCCTTGCGTTCGGGCAGTTCGTTGAGGTCCTCAGGCTTGAGCCGCATCAGCAGGACGGCGGCCTTGCCCTTTTCTTCCAGCTTGCCGTGCTCCAGATCCTGGAGCCCTTCCGGGATCACGTGGAAGGCGGAGCCCAGGGTGATGTCGGATGCCTTGATCGGCGTGCCGGTCGGGTCGAGGGCGAGACGCGTGCCCTTCTTCCACATCGTGTGGCTGAGAAGTGCTGCCGGGTTGTCGTCCTGCGGGCCGAGGCCGCGGAACAGCACGACCGCAGGAAGGGGGAACGCGATGAGCGCACCGATCAGGCTGTTGCGGATCAGGGTGCGTCGACCGATGCCGGATTCTTCGCCGGCCTCCTGGAAGATCTCGACGGCCCGTGATCGGGTCTCCTCCGAACCGCGAACGGGGTGGCGGTCGTCGATGCCCTCATGGTCGAACATCAGGGCCTTGCCCCAGTGCACGGCGCCGATGCCGATCGCCATCAGCGCCAGGGTGAGGCCCAGGCCGATGAAGAGGTTGTTGGTGCGAACGGAACCCGGGTCCTCCGGGACGATCGGGAACGCCATGTATGCCGCGATGGCGAAGACGCTGCCCACGATCGACAGGTAGAACAGCGTGTACACGGTGCGCTCGGCCCGGCGCTCGGCGCTCGGGTCAAGATCGGTCACGCGAGGGCGGTGCGGCGGGAGGCCCGGGTTGCCCACGGCGTCCCGCACGACGACGGCGGTGCCTGCGGGAGCTCCCTCATGCCCGACGCCCGACGAGTCAGCAGCGGCCAGGTCCTTTCCGCTGTTATCGTCCTTGGCCATTGTTCTCCTTCATCGGCAGTTTCATATACAAGTTGTTCGAGACCGGATGACCGGTCAGTTTGATCTCGCCGTGATCCACACGGTCAGGGCGACGATCGTCCCGAGGCCGAAGATCCAGAGGAACAGGCCTTCAGAGACCGGTCCGAGCGAGCCGAGCGCGTAGCCACCGGGAGAAGGATTGTTCTCGAGGTACTTGAGGTAGGTGATGATGTCGCGCTTGCTCTCGGGGGAGATGTTCATCTCGTTGAAGACCGGCATGCTCTGCGGGCCCGTGACCATGGCCTCGTAGATGTGCTTGGACGTGACGCCCTCGAGTGACGGGGCGAACTTGCCCTCCGTCAGCGCTCCACCGGCGCCGGCCACGTTGTGGCACATCGCGCAGTTGATCCGGAAGAGCTCGGCGCCGTTGGCGGCGTCGCCCTTCTCATCGAGGAGGTTGGCTTCAGGCAGCCCGGGGCCGGGCGCGAGCGAGGACACATAGGCGGCGAGGGTGGCGATCTGCTCATCCGTGAACTGGACGGCCTTCTTCTGTGCCTGCGGTCCATTCATCTGCATCGGCATCCGGCCGGTGCCGACCTGGAAGTCCACCGCTGCTGCTCCGACGCCGATCAGGCTCGGACCGCTGCCGGTGCCCTGCGCGGCCAGGCCGTGGCAGGTGGCGCAGTTCGCGGCGAAGAGCTTCTTGCCCTCACCGATCGTCTGCTGGGACGTGGCGCTGGTTTCGGCGCTGGCCGTGCTCGTGCTGAACGCGGCGTACGCTCCGCCCGTGAAGAGGAGGCCGATCGCGATGAGGGCGACGCTGGACAGAGGATGGCGGCGGCCGGCCTTGCGCCGGCCCGGGCTCTTGGGCTTCTTGATCGTGGTCATTTGTGCGTTTTCCACTTTCGACTGTCTACTTGAGAACGTAAATGACGAGGAACAGGCCGATCCAGACGACGTCGACGAAGTGCCAGTAGTAGGACACGACGATGGCGCTGGTTGCCTCCTTGTGGCCGAAGTTCTTGACCGCGAAGCCGCGGCCGATCACGAGCAGGAAGGCCAGGAGACCGGCGGTGACGTGGATGCCGTGGAACCCGGTGGTGAGGTAGAACGCGGATCCGTACGCGTTGCTGGAAAGAGCGATGCCCTCCGACACGAGCGTGGCGTATTCGAAGATCTGGCCGGAGACGAAGATCGCACCGAGGGCGTAGGTGAGGAAGAACCACTCGACCATGCCCCACTGGCTCGGCTTCCAGCCCGTGGACCTCGCCTGCAGACGTTCGGCGGCGAACACGCCGAACTGGCAGGTCACGGAGGACGTCACCAGGATGAGCGTGTTCACCAGCGCGTAGGAGAAATTGTGCTTCTCCGTCTCGAACTGCCACAACTCCGGCGACGTCGACCGGAGGGTGAAGTAGATCGCGAAGAGGCCGGCGAAGAACATCACCTCGCTGCCGAGCCAGACGATTGTGCCCACAGCCACGCTGTTAGGCCGATTAACCACGGGCGCTGTGGCTGAATAAGTAATTGAAGGGCTCGTCACTATTCCATTATGGCCGATATTCGACGGGGTTTCGCTCAACCGGGCTTGCCTGTCGATCAAAATCCGGAATGACCACCCGATTGGAACAAAGACGCCCCCGGAGCACCAATTCGGGTGGTCGGCGGATCTCGCTTAAGATCGTTCCATGCTTGAATTCCAGTCCTGGCCCAACGTGATCAGCGCCCTTCTCGCCGGCGAGGATCTGAGCGTCTCCGACGCGGCGTGGAGCATGGAACAGGTGATGCTCGGGGAGGCCACTCCAGCGCAGCTCGCGGGATTCCTCGTGGCTCTGCGGGCCAAGGGTGAAACGGTCGACGAAATCGTCGGTTTCCGCGACGCGATCCTCGAGCACGCGGTACCGTTGGCCGTGAACCCGATGGCCCTCGACATCGTCGGGACGGGCGGGGACCGCTTCGGCACCGTGAACATCTCCACCATGGCCTCCATCGTCTGCGCCGGGGCCGGGGTGCCGGTGATCAAGCACGGCAACCGGGCGGCCAGTTCCGCGTCAGGCTCCTCAGACGTGCTCGCGGCGCTCGGAATCGACCTGACTCTCTCACCCGACAAAGTCGCAGCAATCCTTGACTCCGCGGGAATCACTTTCGCCTACGCCGCGGCGTTCCACCCGGGATTCCGCCACGCGGCGACCGCCCGGAAGGAACTGGGCATCCCCACGGTGTTCAACTACCTCGGCCCGCTCTGCAACCCGGCGCGCCCGGAGGCGTCCGCCGTCGGTGTCGCCAGCCTGGACCGGGTTCCGCTGATCGTCGGCGTCTTCCAGACCCGGGGCGCAACGGCCCTCGTCTTCCGTGGGGATGACGGCCTCGACGAGCTCACCACGACCGGCCACAGTCACGTGTGGGAAGTCTCGCGCGGACTCGTCACCGAACACGACATCGATCCCCGGGAACTGGGAATCAAACGCGCGAAGATCAGCGAACTGGTCGGCGGCGACGCCGAGCACAACGCCGTCGTCGTTCACCGGATGCTCTCCGGCCAGGACGACGCGGTGCGGGACATCGTCCTGCTCAACTCCGCGGCCGGCCTGGTCGCCTTCGACCTCGCCAACGAC
Organism: Cryobacterium mannosilyticum; assembly: GCF_004402705.1. Classification (NCBI taxonomy): domain Bacteria; kingdom Bacillati; phylum Actinomycetota; class Actinomycetes; order Micrococcales; family Microbacteriaceae; genus Cryobacterium; species Cryobacterium mannosilyticum. The sequence goes on from NZ_SOFM01000007.1 coordinate 91,833, forward strand.
CCGGCTCAGGCCCAGGTGAATATCCTCGATCGATTCCGCACGAAAATGGCCGTGGCCGCGGAGACTGTCGACTCCGGTGCAGCCACGGCCAAACTCGCCCAGTGGGTGGCGGCCAGCCGGGTCTGACCCGGCCGAACGCCACCCGCCGGCTGCCGATGACCAGCCGGGCTAGACGACGTCCTCGTCAACCCAGCCGAAGGTCTTGGTGACGGCCTTCTTCCAGTTGCGCAGCTGCCGGTTCTTTTCCTCCTCGCTCATCTGGGGTGTCCACCGGCTGTCTTCCTGCCAGTTCGCACGCAGCTCGTCGAGGCTGCCCCAGAAGCCGACCGCGAGGCCGGCCGCGTAGGCCGCGCCGAGAGCGGTGGTCTCCGCGACGACGGGGCGCACGACCGGCACCCCGAGGATGTCGGCCTGGAACTGCATCAGGGTGTTGTTGGCGATCATGCCACCGTCCACCTTGATCTCGGTCAGCGGCACCCCGGAGTCCGCGTTGACCGCGTCCAGCACCTCCCGGGTTTGGAACGCCGTCGCCTCGAGCGCGGCACGGGCGATGTGGCCCTTGTTCACGAACCGGGTCAGGCCGACCAGGGCGCCGCGGGCATCCGAGCGCCAGTACGGGGCGAACAGGCCGGAGAACGCCGGCACGAAGTAGGCGCCGCCGTTGTCGTCCACGGTCTTGGCCAGGGTTTCGATCTCCTCGGAGCTGCTGATCATGCCGAGGTTGTCGCGCAGCCACTGCACGAGCGCGCCGGTGACTGCGATCGACCCCTCCAAGGCGTAGTGGGGCGCGTCGGTGCCGAGCTTGTAGCCCAGCGTCGTGAGCAGCCCGTTCTTGGAGTGGACGATCTCGGTGCCGGTGTTGAAGATGAGGAAGTTACCGGTGCCGTAGGTGTTCTTCGCCTCGCCCTGGTCGAACGCGGCCTGGCCGAAGGTCGCAGCCTGCTGGTCGCCAAGGATGCCAGCGATCGGCACCTCCCGGAGCAGGCTGTGCTCATTGACGATGCCGTAGACCTCGGAGGAGGAGCGGATCTCGGGCAGCATCGACTTGGGCACGTCGAACGCGGCGAGGATGTCGTCGTCCCACTGCAGGGTCTCCAGGTCCATGAACATGGTGCGGCTGGCGTTGGTGACGTCGGTGGCGTGCACGCCGCCCTCGAGCCCGCCGGTCAGGTTCCAGAGCACCCACGAGTCGGTCGTTCCGAACATCAGCTGGCCGGCGTCGGCCTTGGCCCGGGCACCCTCGACGTTCTCGAGGATCCAGACGATCTTGGTGCCGGAGAAGTAGGTCGCCAGCGGCAGGCCCACCTTCTGCTTGAACCGTTCGACGCCGCCGTCGGCGGCGAGCCGGTCGACGATGGGCTGGGTGCGGGTGTCCTGCCAGACGATGGCGTTGTAGACGGGAAGGCCGGTGGTGCGGTCCCAGACCACGGCGGTCTCGCGCTGGTTGGTGATGCCGACGGCGGCGATGTCGTGGCGGGTCAGGTTGGCCTTGGACAGGGCCTGGCCGATGACCTCACGGGTGTTGTTCCAGATCTCCATCGGGTCGTGCTCGACCCAGCCGGCCTGGGGGAAGATCTGGGCGTGCTCGAGCTGGCCGGTCGAGACGATCGACCCCGCCTTGTCGAAGATGATCGCGCGGGAACTCGTCGTTCCCTGGTCGATCGCGATTACGTACTGAGCCATGGATAACTCCTTATTGTGTGGCGCGTTGATGGGTGACGCAAAAAGAGGGGCCGATCCAGAGACTGAATCGGCCCGTTCCGTGAGTTAGGTGAGGAGCGGCAGGAGGGCGAAGGACGCCCAGCCGGCGAGCAGCCCGCCGATGATCGGGCCGACGACCGGAACCCACGAGTAGGCCCAGTCCGACGAGCCCTTACCCTTGATCGGCAGCAGGAAATGCGCGATCCGGGGCCCTAGGTCACGGGCCGGGTTGATCGCGTACCCCGTCGGCCCACCGAGCGAGGTGCCGATGACGATGACGAGAATGGCGACGGGCAGGGCGCCGAGGGCGGCGAGGCCGCCGCTCTCACCCTGGCGTCCGCCGCCGAACGCGATCACCACGAACACCAGCACGAACGTGCCGATGATCTCGGTGACGAGGTTCCAGCCGTAGGAACGGATGGCCGGGCCGGTCGAGAACACACCCAGCTTGTTGGCCGGGTTGGGCTCCTGGTCGAAGTGCTGCTTGTAGGCGAGCCAACAGGCCACGGCGCCGAGGAACGCGCCCAGCATCTGGCCGGCGATGTAGACCAGCACCGAGAGGAAGCTGACGGTGACGCCCGAGCCGAACTCGGTCGCGCCGGAGGCCACCAGGCCGAGTGTGACGGCAGGGTTCAGGTGGGCGCCGGAGTTGTAGGCGACGGTGACACCCGCATAGACGGCAAAACCCCAGCCGATCGTCACCATGAGGAAGCCGCCGCCGAGTCCCTTGTTCTTGGCCAGGGCTACGTTGGCGACGACTCCGGTACCGAGGAGGACGAGCATCGCTGTGCCCACGACCTCCGACAAAAACACGACTCCAATATTGTCCACTGTGACCTTCCTTGGTGAGGCTGGAGATACCAGACGATCCCCTCGCGGTGAGCGGTTGGCAACACCATAGCGCGGTGGATTCGGGAGTGGAATAGGCAGGTGGCCGTGCCATTATCTGCCCCTTACCCGCGACCGCGGCAGCGCGTAAGTTGGGGGCGAACCTGCAAAACACACGCCGCGACCCGAATGCCGCGTCGTTTCGCCAACTCGATCGAAGGAAGAGTCATGAAAAAGCTCGTCAATGATCCGAAGAATGTCGTCAATGAGGCCGTCGCCGGGTTCGGGGCCGCCCACGCCGATCTCGTTCGGGTCTCCGCCGATCCCATCTTCATCGTGCGCAAGGACGCCCCGGTCGCCGGGAAGGTCGGGATCGTCAGCGGCGGCGGCAGCGGCCACGAGCCGATGCACGGAGGATTCGTCGGGCCGGGCATGCTGGACGCTGCTGTTCCCGGCCCGGTGTTCACCTCGCCGACTCCCGACCCGATCCTTGCCGCGACCAAGGCGGTCGACGGGGGAGCAGGCGTGCTCCACATCGTGAAGAACTACACCGGTGACGTGCTCAATTTTGAGACCGCCGCCGATCTCGCGGCCGCGGACGGCGTCGAGGTGCGCTCCGTGCTCGTCAACGACGACGTCGCGGTGAAGGACTCGCTCTACACCGCCGGTCGCCGGGGCGTCGCCGGGACCGTGCTCGTCGAGAAGATCGCCGGTGCCGCTGCCGACCGCGGTGACGACCTCGAATCGGTTGCACTCGTGGCAGAACGGGTCATCGGGCAGGTGCGCTCGATGGGGGTGGCCCTCACCCCCTGCGTCGTGCCCCACGCCGGGCAGCCGAGCTTCACCCTGGCGGAGGACGAGATCGAGATCGGCATCGGCATCCACGGGGAGCCGGGACGCGAGCGGATCAAGCTCGAACCTGCCGACGCCATCGTCGACCGCCTTCTCGGCCCGATCCTGGACGACATCCCCTTCGTGGCCGGCGACAAGGTCCTGCTGCTCGTCAACGGCATGGGTGGAACGCCACAGGTCGAGCTGTACATCGTGTTCCGGCGGGCGGCCGAGGTTCTCGCCGAGCGGGGCATCGAGGTGACGCGCACCCTGGTCGGGAACTTCACGACCTCACTCGAAATGCAAGGCATGTCGATCACCGTCCTCAAACTCGACGACGAACTCACCACCCTGTGGGATGCGCCGGTGCAGACCGCGGCGCTACGGTGGGGACGGTAGAGGGAGATCAGATGAAATTGGGTGCCACCTGGGCCAAGGCCTGGATCAGAAACAGCGCGGGCGTCATGAGCGAGCACCGGATCGAGTTGATCGACCTGGACCGCGAAATCGGCGATGGGGACCATGGCGAGAACATGGATCGGGGTTTCCAGGCCGTTCTGGCCAAACTGGATGCTGTTCCTGCCGAGGCCCGCCCGGGTGACGTCCTCAAGATGGTGGCCACGACGCTCATCTCGACCGTGGGCGGGGCGGCCGGGCCGTTGTACGGCACGGCGTTCCTGAAGGCCGCGATCTCGATCGCCGACGAGACCGACCTGGACGGAGCCGCGCTCGTGACTCTCCTGACGGCCGCCAGGGATGGCATCGTGCTGCGCGGCAAGGCCGAATCCGGCGACAAGACGATGGTGGACGCCTGGACACCGGCGGTCGATGCCGCCGGTGCCGCCCACGCCGCCGGGGCCGACGACCTGGCCATCCTGCGGGCAGCGGCGGACGCCGCAGAGGCCGGAGCGCTGGCCACCGAACCGCTCGTCGCCCGCAAGGGTCGAGCGAGCTACCTGGGCGAGCGGGCCATCGGGCACCGCGACCCCGGCGCCCAGTCGTCCGCCCTCCTGTTGAGGGCCGCGGCCGACACCGCCGCGGAGGCCTGAGCGTGGCAGAAGCGCCCCGGGTGGGAGTGGTCTTCGTGTCCCACAGTGTGAAGATCGCCGAGGGCCTCGTCGAGCTGGCGGCCCAGATGGCCCCGCACACCGTCCTCGTCGCAGCCGGCGGCACAGACGAGGGTGGGATCGGCACCAGTTTCACGCTGGTGCTCGCGGGGATCGAACGGGCCGATGCCGGGGCAGGCGTTGCGGTGCTCTGCGACCTCGGCTCGGCCATCCTCACCGCCGAGACCGCGTTCGACTTCCTCGACGAGGGCCTGCGGGCGCGCGTTCGAATCGTCGATGCGCCGATCGTCGAGGGGGGAGTGGCTGCGGCCGTGTCCGCGGAGGTCGGGGACAGCCTCGACGATGTGGTGCGAGCCGCCCGGTCGGCATCCGCCGGATCGCCGCCCGTCGACACCTCGGCCGGCCCCGCCAGGGTGACCCGCACGGTCACCCTGACCAACAAGGACGGCCTGCACGCCAGGCCCGCCGCGGACTTCGTGAAACTGGCGAGCACGTTCGATGCCCGGGTCACGGTCAACGGCAAGGACGCCACGAGCCTGCTGGCGATCATGTCGCTCGGACTGATCAAGGGGAAGACGGCGGAGATCTCATCCGCAGACGCCCACGGTGCGGAGGCCGTTGAGGCGCTGGCGAACCTGCTGGCGTCCGGTTTCGGCGAGGAGTAGTCCCAGCACGGCCATTATCAGACAAGCGCGGGCTTGTCCAATCCGGCGTACGCTGTCGCCATGGTCCAGCACAACACGTCGCGGCGGCGCACGCCGCCCGCCCATCTCTTCGACTGGGTCGACCACACCCTGCGGCCGATCGCGAGTCCGCCCCCGCCCGGCGCTTTCGATGCCGACGACGCGGTGGCCCTCACGAGCTGCCCGGTCTGCGGGCACGCCATGCGGGAACACACAATCGTCCATGCCGCCCATGACAGCATCCTCAACTGCCCCGTCGCGCATCCAGGAGCGTGGGACCGGGACGCGTTCGAGCCGGTCAATGAATTCGGGATGGTGACCCGCCGTCGCCCCGACCGGCCGCAGACGCAGTGAGGACGGGCGGCGCGAGTGGCGCTCGTGAGATTGTCGAATAGTGGGGGGATCGGCACTTTCGAACAGTCCATGTGGTCGGCTCGCGAGCGTCGGCTCGCCGTGCCACTTCTTCCGCTGAGATGAAGGTCGGCCTGATGATTCGTGCGGTTCGGGCAACCGGTTGATGCTGCCCTTCTCACCCGCGCATTGCCGTCTGGGTGGCCATCCGGAGCGCCCTGCGCGACGATGGGGGAGCGGTCACGCACTCTTCGCCGGGTGACCGCGGCCCGCAGGTTCTCTTGACAAATAATATTGTCGGTGGCAGGCTGCGGTCATGTTGGATATCGCGGTGATCGACGGAGCCGGCGCGGCCGAAGCGTCCCTCGACCCGATCCGGAGCCGGATCCTCGCGGCACTGGGGGAGCCGGGTTCCGCCACGACGCTCGCGGCACGAATCGGGCTTCCGCGCCAGAAGGTCAATTACCACCTGCGCGAACTCGAGCGACACGGCCTCGTCGAGCTGGTCGAGGAACGACGCAAGGGCAACATGACCGAGCGGATCATGCAGGCGACCGCCGCGAGCTTCGTGATCTTGCCAAGTGCACTCGGGGGAGTCGCCCCCGACCCTGGCAGGGGAGTGGACCACTTCTCGGCCCGATGGATGCTGGCGGTGGCCGCTCGCCTGGTGCAGGACGTCGGCACCCTGATCGTCCGGTCCGGCCACGCCCGCCAGCCATTGCCCACGTTCACTCTCGACAGCGAGCTCCGCTTCGCCACGGCGTCGGATCGGGCCGCCTTCGCGGCGGAACTCGGCCGGAGTGTCGCCGGTCTCGTCGAGCGCTACGACACGCCCGCGGCGCCCAATGGGCGCGCCTACCGGCTCGTGCTCGCCCTGCACCCGCGGATCACCGCCGACGGAACGGCCCGGTACATCGCCGGGCTCGACACGCCGGGCGCAGACGCGCCCTCGACCAGTACCCATCCGGGCGTCCGCCCGGTGGCACCGGCGACCCATGAGGAGCACTGACCATGAGCAAGGAATTCGAAATCGTCTGCGAGGGGGAGTTCCCGGGAACCCCGGAGCAGGTCTGGGACGCGGTGACGACGGAGACCGCGGCATGGCTCTTCCCCACCGACGGGATGCCCGGGGAGGACATCGTCTCCGAACGCCCGACGCACCACGTCAACCGGATGGAGGGCGCGGACGGCTGGTTCAACCAGCTCGAACAGGTCATCGAGGATCGCCCGGAGGGGCGCTCGTTCCTGCGCTGGGTGCACAGCGGGGTTTTCGCGGAGGACTGGGACACTCAGTACGATGGCGCCAGCGCGCACACCGCCTTCTACCTGCACACCCTGGCCGAGTACCTGGAGCACTTCGTGGGGCGTCCGGTCGTGTTCGCGTCGGTGGACGGGCCGACCGCCTCCGCCGATCCCGGTGCCTTCGGCCGGGTGAAGGCCGCGCTCGGGCTCGGCGCCGGTGCCGGTGCCGCGGCCGGGGCCGGGGCCGGGGACAGCGTGCCGGCGGCACTGCCGGGGATCGCCTCGGAGACGGCGGTGGTCGACTTCTGGAACGACAACTTCGTCGGTATTCGTACGGGTGATGCGCTCTACCGGTTCTTCGGACGCAACGCGTTCGGGGCGCCGGTCGGCGTCACCGTGCACCATTTCGGCGCCGCCGACCCGACGGCGCTGCAGAACTCCTGGCAGGACTGGCTGGACCGGATCTTCGACTGACCCGCCGCGCCCTTGGCTGGCGCTCCGCCGGACAAGTACTAGGGGAGTCCTATTCTGCAATTCCTGCAATAGATGCCCTACTAGTTGACATAATGTGCATTATCGGTCATCTACCGAGGGGGGTCGAACGGGGTCTGGACGGCGTTCTCCGGTCCGGCTACCGTGTGCTGCAGCAGCGGCGATTGCCTCTGTGAACCGGCATGCCGACGATCCGGTACGAGCGTGCCCGGCTGCTCGCACGTTCGCACCACACCGACCCGATTGCGAGGAAAGTCATGTCCAACGGCGTCGCGACATTCGACCTGACGATCGATCCCAGGAATTTGAGCAAAAGTGAGCTTATCAGTGTGAAGGTGGCGATGGGCCTGGCCGGACTCGTCGCCGTCGCGCTGGGGATCATCGTCCTCGTCTGGCCGGCCGCGACATTGGCGATCGTCGCCGGTCTTTTCGGCCTCTACTTCCTGTTCGGGGGCGTCGCCCGGGTGGCCCGCGGCGTGTTCATGACCGGCGCCACCGGCGGCATCCGGGTACTCAACATCCTGCTCGGCGTGCTGCTGCTGGTCGCCGGGATCATCGCGATCAGGAATCCCCTGAACTCCCTCGCCGTGCTCGGAATGGTGATCGGCATCTCCTGGCTGGTCGAGGGTGTGGCCGCGCTGGTGGAGACCGCCCCGGACGCCAGCAAATGGTTCGGCACGCTTTTCGGGGCCATCAGCGTCGTCGCCGGGATCTCGATCCTTCTCTCACCGATCGACTCGCTGGCGGTGCTCGTGCTCGTGGGTGGTGTCTTCCTGGTGATCTCCGGCGTCAGCCAGGTCGTGATGGGCTTCACGTTCGGGCGTGGGGCGCGGGCCTGACCGGAAGGTATCGGTCCCACCAGTCGAGGATGAGTTCCAGCCGCTGCAGTCGATGCCGGGGAGTGCCGCCGCGGCTGAGTTCATGGTCCTCGCCGGGGAAGATGGCCAGCTCGGCCGCCACTCCCCCGCGTTTCAGGGCGAAATAGTAACGCTCCGCCTGGGATAGCGGGCACCGCAGGTCCTGTTCGGAGTGAATCAGCAGGGTGGGCGTGGATACCCGGTCGACCAGTTCCTGCGGGCTCTGGGCGTTCCGGAGGGCCCGGGAGGGTCCGAGGTACTCCTCGACGAAGAAATCACCGACATCGGATGTGCCCAGGAAGGTCTCGGGATCGAGGAAGGCACGCTCAACGATCGCCGCCGTGAACCTCTGGTCGTGTGCGGTCAGCCATGCGGCGAGGAAGCCGCCGTAGGAACCGCCCATCAGGCCCAGCCGCCCGGCATCAAGTTTCGGTGCGTCGGCCAGGGCGCCGGCCAGGAAGTCGAGGACGTCTGAGCGGTCGACGGTGCCCAGACGCCGCCGGATCACCCGGCCGTGCGCCTGGCCGTATCCGGCCGAACCGCGTGGGTTGCAGGCCAGGACGGCATAGCCCGCGTCGACGAGGACCTGGGTCTCGTCGGATACCGCGACGGTCACCTGCGCGAAAGGCCCGCCGTGGATGATGAGCACGACGGGGTGCGGCCCCGGACCGGGCGGGGTGGTCAGCCAGCCGTGCACCGGGTAGCCGTCCGCGGCGGGGACGGTGAGCTCCCGCGGACTCGCCAGCGGTCTCCCGGAGGGCTGCCGAGAAGTCGGTCAGCCGTCGGGCGCGGACCGGTTCCACGAGCGCGAGGTCGCCCTCGGTCAGAGCGTCCTGGTAGGTCGCGACGATGCGGCCCGCCCGGGCGTCGTGGCCGGTGACGACGACGTCGTTCCCGGTCAGCGCCGCCGTCGCGCCGTCGAGGGTGGTACGCACCAGCTGGACCCGGCCGCGGGTGCGGTTGACGGCCAGGACGGCGCCGTCCTGGGTCAGGCTGAGTGCCGTACCGGTGTCGAGATCGTAATCGTCAGGGTCGGTCAGCCGCACCGGCTCACCCCGTCCGGGATCAACCCGGTAGAGCGAGCCGTTGCGGGCGACGAAGTCGCGGCCGTCGACGCCGACGGCCTGGGCCAGGAACACGACGGACCCGTCCGCGGCCCAGTCGACCTGGGCGATGCTCAGGTTCGCGGCCTACGACAGCACCGTCCGAGCCGGTAGCTCTGGCCCCGCGCCGACCGGGTCGAGCGTGATCACCAGCAGTTCCGAACGGAGGTCCTCGTCCCGGCCGGGGTGCCGGGCAGAAATCGTGAGCAGCGCCATACCGTCTGGTGAGAAAGCGATGCCCTCGTGCTCGAAGTCCCCCGTGGTGAGCCGCCGCGGGGCGACTGCGCCGGGCGGCAGGGCGGGGCCGCCCGGCGCAGCCAGGGTCGGGGCATCCTCGGTGGATTCAGGGGTGGCCGGGACGGCCCCGGGGACCGGGTCCGCGCCGGGATCGGGCGCGGGCACCAGGAAGACGTGGGCGCGTCGGTCGGTCGTGTACCCGATCGCGTTGGCCCGGTAGTGCAACGTCGTGATGATCCTCGGCGGTTCGGCCTCGGCGGCGAGACCCGGGACGGTGCCCAGCCGGCCGGGCTCCGGCACACGGGCGATATACGCCAGGGCTGCCGAGTCCGGCCGCCAGCGGAAGTCGGTGACGCCCAGGACCTCGGCGGTGGCCTGCACCGGCCCACCACCCGTTGCGGCCACCACGTGCAGCTGGGCCGGAGCGCCCGGGCCGCTGCGCAGGAAGGCCAGCAGCCGACCGTCCGGCGAGAACCGGGGAGCGGAATCCCGGTGGCCACGGGTCAGGAGACGCGGCTGGGGCTTCCCTTGCAGGGAAACGGTCCACAACTGCCCGACGTAGTCATCGGCGGAGAACTCCGGCCGGATGACGGACACGACCGCCCGGCCACGCTCCGGGTGGATGGTCGGGTCGGACACCGATTTGAGGAGCGGAAGGTCGGAAGCCTTCATCCCTGTGCTTTCTAGTCGGCGACCAGATCGGTCGTGTCGCCAACATAGCGCGTGTTGTCTGCCGGGATGGGCTCCACTGCGGCGAGGGCAACCTCGGCGGCGAACTCCTCCACGTTGTACAGGCGCCCTGCCGCGTCCTTCCGGGCGTTCATGGTTCCCGGGCTGGCGCGTTCCAGCAGTGTGGCGGTCACAGTGCCCTCGATGATGTCGCCGGAGACGACGACGAAGCCGAGCCCGGCCTTGTCGAGTTCGGGAATCAGGGCGCGGAGGGCGTCCTCCCCCGCTCGCTTGCTGCGTGCGACCGGCACATACTCCGGCATGGTCTCCGCGGTGCCGAAGAAATGCGCCTGGTGGCTGGTGACGAACACGACGCGGGCACCCTCGGCGAGCAGGGGCCGGGCGGTCGCCAGCAGGTTGAGCTGGGCATCCCGGTTGAGCTTCATCGCGTAGTCGTCGGCCATCCCGCTTTCCATGCCGCCGGAGGCATTCATGACGAGGATGTCGAGACCCCCGAATTCGCGGCGGATGGTGTCGAACATCTTCGTGACGGCATCGGCGTCGGTGAGGTCGGCGCCGATGGTGATGGCTGTGCCGCCCTGGGCGCGGATGGCGTCGGCGACCTTGATCGCACGGGCCTCTTTGTTGCGGAAGTTGATGGCGACGTTTGCGCCTGCCCCGGCGAAGTAACCGATGGTGGCCGCACCGACCCCTCGAGACGATCCGGTGACGAGCACACGCTTGCCGTCAAGTGATCCTGCTGCAAGTGGATTGGTCACGCGAACTCCTCAGATAACGAATTGGTCTGGCAGACGACCTTACCAAGAAGCCTCCGCTCCCCTGTCCGACGTACCTGCTAGTTTCGTTAGGAGGGAACAGAAATGGGAGGGGACGCCATGGATGCGTTCGCAGCGGAATTCGCGTGGATCGTCTGGCTCGTGCTCGTCCTGCTCTTCGTCACCATCGAGATGGTGACCCTCGACCTCACCTTCCTGATGATGGCGGCCGGCAGCCTGGGCGCACTCGTCTCCGGCCTGCTCGGCGCGCCATGGTGGTTGCAGCTCGTGATCGCTGCCGTGCTGACGATCACCCTCCTGCTCGGCATCCGCCCGCCTCTGCTTCGGCTTCTCAAGCGCGGCGGCGACCCCGCCAAGACGAACGTGGACGCGCTGCTCGGCATCGACGGCCGGGTGGTCAGCTCCATCGGGGCCACCGGCGGCCAGGTTCGTCTCGCCAACGGCGAGACCTGGACGGCACGCCTGTCCCCCGGCACGGATCGCGTCGTCGAACCCGGCGAACGAGTACTCGTCACAGCAATCGACGGGGCGACCGCAGTGGTCATCCCGGCGGAAAGGAATGTTCCATGACCGATCCCGGCCAGATCATCGTGCAGGTGATTGTCTTCGTCGCAGTTGCGGCTCTCGTCCTGTTCGTCATCGTCACCCTCGCGAAGTCGATCCGCATCATCCCGCAGGCCAGCGCCGGCGTCGTGGAGCGTCTCGGCCGCTACCACAAGACGCTGATGCCGGGCCTGAACATCCTCATCCCGTTCGTCGACCGGCTGCGGCCGCTGATCGACATGCGTGAGCAGGTCGTGTCGTTCCCGCCGCAGCCGGTGATCACGGAGGACAACCTCGTCGTCTCCATCGACACCGTCGTCTACTTCCAGGTGACGGATGCCCGGGCGGCCACCTATGAGATTGCCAACTATCTCGGAGCGGTCGAGCAGCTCACCACGACCACCCTGCGTAACGTGGTCGGAGGACTGAACCTCGAAGAAGCCCTGACCAGCCGCGACAACATCAATGGGCAACTGCGCATCGTGCTCGACGAGGCCACCGGCAAATGGGGAATCCGGGTCGGGCGGGTGGAATTGAAGGCGATTGATCCGCCCCACTCCATCCAGGACTCGATGGAGAAGCAGATGAGAGCCGAGCGTGACCGCCGAGCCCTGATCCTGACCGCCGAGGGAACCAAGCAGTCCGCGATCCTGACCGCGGAAGGCGCGCGCCAGGCCGCCATCCTCTCCGCGGAGGGTGACGCGAAGGCGGCCGTCCTGCGCGCGCAGGGTGAGGCCGAAGCCATCACGACCGTGTTCAAGGCGATCCACGACGGCGACCCCGATCCGAAGCTGCTGGCCTACCAGTACCTGCTGACCCTGCCCAAACTGGCCGAGGGAAGCGCGAACAAGCTCTGGATCGTGCCCAGCGAACTCACCGAGGCGATGAAGGGCGTCGGTCGCGCGTTCGGGCAGTCGCCCGTGCCCGGCTCTCACGCCGGTGCGGACGGCGCGGCCGAGGCGCAGGGCCCGGCGTCCGCCGCCGCACCGCTCGCTTAGGCAGGCACCATGCCTGGGGGTAGGGCATCCTGGTTCCTGGACGGTTCCGTGCCCCGCGTGTTCGCCCATCGGGGGCTGTCCCTGAACGCCCCCGAGAACACCCTCCTGGCCTTCCGCCATGCCCTCCTCGCCGGCGCCACCCATCTCGAAACGGATGTCCGCGCCAGCGACGACGGCGTTGCGGTGCTCAGCCACGATGCGGATTTCGCCGTGCCGGGAGCGCGGATTCGGGTGAGCCGGCTCAGGATGGCCGAACTCCGACGGATCAACCTGGGCTGGGGGCAGCCATTCGCATCCCTCGCCGAGGCACTGGACGCGTTCCCGGACGCCCGCTTCAACCTCGACGTGAAATCGGATGCCGCGGTCGAGGCGACGGTGGCCGCCGTCCTGGCGGCGAACGCCACGGACCGGGTGCTGATCACCTCCTTCTCCGAGGACCGCCGGGCACGCACTGTCCGTTCCCTTCCCGGGGTCGCCACCTCGGCGTCCTCCTTGCTCGTCGGCCGGGCGTTCGTGGCCGCCGAGCTCGGGCTCGGCGGCCAGGTGCGGCGCGCGGCGCTCGGCCTGTCCGCCATGCAGGTCCCGGAAACGGTCAGGTCCCTGCGGATCCTGACCCCGCGTTTCCTCCGGGCGATGCACTCCCTCGGCGTCGAGGTGCACGTGTGGACGGTCAATGAACCGGCGGCGATGCGCCGGCTCCTCGATGCCGGCGTCGACGGCCTGATCACCGACCGGAGCGACCTCGCGGTGGGCGTGATCGCCGACCGAAGCTGAGAGTTACCACCGAGAATCGACGTAACGGAAAGATAACGTCCAGCTTGATGGTTTAGAACTAAGAGTTGCATCGCGAGAGGAGACCACACAATGGCGGATCGCAGTTTGCGTGGCATGAGGTTGGGCGCACAAAGCCTTCAAAGCGAAGACGGCGTAACCTTTTCACCACGAGTCAGTCACACGTACCTGTGTGCAACGTGCGCGCGGGAGACGGTGATGATCTTCTCGGCGGAGGCTGAGGCCCCCGACGAGTGGGAGTGCCGCTTCTGCTCACAGACCGCCACCCGGCTGGTTGACTCCAAGCCGGTGATCGTGGACCACTCCGACGAAAAGGTCCCGCGCACGCATTGGGACATGCTCCTCGAACGGCGCACCCGCGCCGAACTCGAAGAACTTCTGGAAGAACGACTGACCTTCCTGCGCGCCCGGAGGGGCCAGCAGAAGATCGGCGCTTAACCCCTTCCACCCTTTCCATCACTGCGCACCCGGCTTCGACGCCGGGTGCGCAGTGCGTTAAGCAGGCATAGGGCACAGCCGGCCAGTCCGAGCCCGGAGACGAACCACTCGAGTTCCCGGCCGCCGGACATCGCCGGTGTGACGGTGTCGCTGAGCGGCACGGTCTCGACCATGGCACCCGGCTCCCAGGTCTGCAGCCGGTCCAGGGTCTCGCCATCCGGCGTGATGATCGCGCTGGTTCCGACGGTGGAGATGTTGACCACGGTGCGGCCCGCCTCAATCGCGCGGAGCCGGGCGATGGCGAGTTGCTGCACACTCTCATCGGTGTACCCGAAGTCGGCGTTGTTCGTCTGGGCGAGGATGACCTGCGCCTTCCCCGAGATCATCTCCTGGACCAGCTGGTCGTCTGCAATGTCGAAGCAGATGGCTATCCCCGCCCTGATGCCGTCGATGTCGAAGACATTCCCCTGGGTCCCGATCGCATAGTCCCGGGAGATGAGGTCGATCAACTCGGGCGCGAACGGACGCCAGAACGCGCGATCGGGCATGTACTCGGCGAACGGCACCGGGTGCACCTTGTCGTAGATGTCGACGGCACCTTCTCCGGCCTTCCAGAGCAGGGAACTGTTGTAGAACTTCCCGTCACGCTGGGTGATCGTGCCCGCGACGATGGGTGCGCTCATGGCGGTGCCCAGGTAGTCCAACACCTTCGCCGCGTCGGCGGAGCGGGTCGGATCGATGTCGCTCGCATTCTCCGGCCAGACGACGAAGTCGACCTTCTGGCCGATCAGGGGAAGCGTCGCCGAGGTGTGGTCGGCGAGGATCTGGCCGGGCGAGTACCGGGCGAACAGACCCGCATCCGACGCTCCCTGGACGGCGGCGATCCTGGCCGTTCCCGACGGAACGGTCGGCCACGCCGGCACCACGAGCAACAGGGCGACGGATGCCACGGCGATGCTCCACCGGGCGAGCGCGCCGAACTGCACCTCCCGCACCAGTTGAACGGCCAGGGTGCTCAGCCACACGATGAGGAAGGTCAGCCCCGACATGCCGACCCAGGCCACGAGACCGTTGAACGGGCTCTCCGACTGGGAGATGGCCACCCGTCCCCAGGCGAAGCCGCCGTAGGGCCAGACGGCCGAAATCGCCTCGCGAGCGGTCCACAGGCCGGCGACGACGACCGGGACGACTCCGAGGCGCCCCGCGACGGTCGGCCACACCCGGGGGCCCACGTTGAGGACGACGCCGATCAGCGCGAGGCCGATACCGAAGAAAATGGATTCGAGACCGGCGAGGGCCAGCCAAGGCACCGGCCCCAGGTACAGGGTCAGCCAGCTGATATGGATCAGCCAGAAGGACAACCCCGCGACCATGCCGATCAGCAGCCCGGCCCACGGCCCGCGCCCGAGCAGGGCCACCATCATCAGGGCCACCCCGAGCGGCGCGAGGACCCACCAGGACCGGTCGGGGAATCCCGCGTCGAGGATGCCCCCGGTCGCGGCGGCGAGCATGATGGCCGCTTGCAGCGGCAGTTGCCGCCGCGCGGTCCCGCGATTCACCCCAACAGCCTAAGCGACGGACGAATAGGCCACGATGCCGCGGCGGATCGCGTCCATGGCCTGCCGGGCGGTGCGCCCGACCGGCCCGTCGGCCACCACCGACAGCTGGTCGAGCAGATCGATGGTCTGCTTGGTCCAGCGCACGAAGTCCCCGGCGGCCATCTCCGCCTCGTCCAGGACGTCGACGAGGGAACCGGCACGCGCCCATTTCCACATGGCCAGGCTGAGGCCGACCGCCAGCGGATTGCTGCCGGGGAGCTTGTTGTCCCGCTCGAGGTCGTCGAGACGGCTCCACAGCTCCTCGGTCTGGTCGAGGGCCGGTCGGAACGCTCCCTTCGGCAGGTAGCGTTCGTCGATCATCCCCCCGTCCCGGCGCGGCTCGAAGACCAGCGCGCACGCCATGGCGGCCAGGCCGGCCGGGTCCAGGTCGTTCCACAGGCCGCGGCGCAGCGACTCAGCAACGAGCAGGTCCCGGTCCGCGTAGATTCGCCGGAGGATCAGTCCGCTCTCGCTGAGTGTGACGGCGCCGTCCGCGTCCTCCAGCAGGTAGCCGTAGCCGAGGAGAACGTCGGTGACGCGGTCGAACACCCGCGCGACGGCGCCGGTGCGGGTCGTGATCTGCTGGGTGAGCGCATCCGTCTCCCGCTTCAGCTTCCACCAGCGTTGCGCCCACCTCGCGTGCTGCTCCCGGTCGGGGCAGCTGTGGCAGGGGTGCGCGCGCATGCGCTTGCGCAGGCTGGTCAGTTCACGCTGGCGCCGCTCCCGGGCGGCCCTGGCACCGGTCTCGCCGGTCACGCTCTCCCGCTCCACATCGGTGAGTTTGCGTCGGATGGCGGAGTACTCGGTGAAGTCGCCCAGGTGGCACACCATCGACCCGGCGAAGCCGGCCAGGGATTCCTCCTGCTGGCGCACCTTGCGGGCCATGTCGACGACGGCCCGGTCGGCCTGGAACTGGGCGAACGACGACTCGAGCACGTCCCGGGTGCGCTCCCGCCCGAACTGGTCGATCAGGTTGACGGCCATGTTGTAGGTGGGCTTGAAGCTGGAGTTGAGCGGGTAGGTGCGCCGCGACGCCAGCGAGGCGACCGCCTGCGGATCCAGGCCCGGGGCCCACTGGATGACCGAGTGGCCCTCCACGTCGATGCCGCGCCGGCCGGCGCGGCCGGTCAGCTGGGTGTACTCCCCCGGAGTGATCGGCACCCGGGCCTCGCCGTTGAACTTCTCGAGCTTGTCAAGGACCACGGTGCGGGCGGGCATGTTGATGCCGAGGGCCAGGGTCTCGGTGGCGAAGACGGCCTTGACGAGCTTCTTCTGGAAGAGCTCCTCGACGACCTCCTTGAAGGCCGGCAGCATCCCCGCGTGGTGCGCGGCGACGCCGCGTTCGAGGCCGTCGAGCCACTCGAAGTAGCCGAGCACGCCGAGGTCCTCGTCAAGCAGGGTGCGGCAGCGCTCGTCGACGATCTGACGGATCTCTTCACGCTCCCGGGCATCCGTGAGCCTCACCCCGGCCCGCAGCACCTGGCGCACGGCCTGGTCGCAACCGACCCGGCTGAAGATGAAGAAGATCGCCGGCAGGAGGTGCTTGCCCTCGAGCAGCCGCACGATCTCGGAGCGATCCATGCGTCCGGCATCGAAGGAGGACTGCCGGGGATTCCGGTCGCGGTCACTCCCCCGCCGGCCGCCGCCGGACCGGACGGCCACCCCGCGCCCACCGGCCTGCGCCTGCCGCACCAGCTCGGGGTTCACCTGATGGGTTCCGGCCGGGCCGGTGGAGTCGAACAGGTCGAGCATCTTGCTCTTGACGAGGACGTGCTGCTCGAGCGGCACCGGCCGTTCCTCGGAGACGATCACGTCGGTCTCTCCGCGCACGGCCTGGAGCCAGTCGCCGAATTCCTCGGCGTTGGAGACCGTTGCGCTCAGGGAGACCATCCGCACGTTCTGCGGGAGGTGGATGATGACTTCCTCCCAGACCGCCCCGCGGAACCTGTCGGCGAGGTAATGCACCTCGTCCATCACGACGAAGGCCAGGTTCGTGAGCAGGTCGGAGTCTGCGTAGAGCATGTTGCGCAGCACTTCGGTGGTCATCACCACGACGCGGGCCTGGGGGTTCACGTTGGTGTCCCCGGTCAGCAGCCCGACCTGGTCAGCGCCGTATTCGGCGACCAGTTCCTGGAACTTCTGGTTGCTCAGTGCCTTCATCGGAGCCGTGTAGAAGACCTTCTGGGAGGTCCCCTGCATGGCCAGGTAGATCGCGAACTCCGCGATCAGGGTCTTGCCCGCGCCGGTCGGGGCCGCGACCAGCACGCTGTTGCCGGCCTCGAGCGAGGCGCAGGCGGCCAGCTGGAACGCATCCAGTTCGAAACGGAGGCCGGCCCGGAACGATTCGAGTTTCGGAGCCTTGGCGCGGGTTCTGGAGGCCGAGTAGCGTTCGGCCGGCGACTGCAGTGAGGTCATCGGATGCGCCTAAAGCGCCAGCTCCTGTTCGAAGGCACGGTTGCGCCGGGCGGCGCGCCGGTCATGCAGGAAGGCGACACCGTAGGCGGCGAAGTAGAGCACCACCATCGGGATGGCCAGGAGGAACATCGACACCACGTCTGCAGCCGGGGTCGCGATGGCGGTGAACAGGATGATCACGAGGATGGCCACCCGCCAGGACTTGATGATCGACTGGGCGCTGATGACGCCGGCGAAGTTGAGCAGCACGATGAACACGGGCAGCACGAACGCCACCCCGATCGCGACGACGAGTTTCAACACGAAATCAAAGTAGCTCTGCGCGGTGACCAGGGCGGCGTCCTGGGCCGGCGCGAAGCTCGTCATCAGCTCGACCACGTGCGGAAGCACGTAGAAACCGGCGGCGCAGCCGGCGAGGAACAGGGGGACGGCGGTGAAGAAGAAGCCGAACGTGTACCGTTTCTCGGTGCGGGTGAGCCCGGGCACGAGGAAGGCGAAGACCTGGTAGAGCCACATCGGGCTTGAGACGACCAGGCCGACATAGAAGGAGATCTTCAGCTTGAGGTCGAAGGCGGAGGTGATGTCGGGGTAGTTGAGCTGGGCGCTGCGCTTCTGGGCGGTGGCGATCGTGTAGATCGGTTCGCGCAGGGCATCCCAGACGAAGTCGGACAGGAACCACCCGACGATGGCGCCGACCAGGATGCCGGCCGCCGCAAGGAAGAGACGCTTCCGCAGCTCGAGCAGGTGCTGCCCGAGCGACATCTTCCCGTCGGCGGCCTCGCGCCGAGGAGTGCGCCCTGGCACGTGGGTTATGACTTCGAGCTTGGGTCGGCGGGGCCGGCGGCCTTCGAGGAGTCGGTGCCCGTCGTTCCGGTGGTCTCGTCGTCCGGCTTGTCGCTCTTGATCTCACTCTTGAAGATCTTCATCGACTGGCCGAGGCTGCGTGCGAGAGCCGGAAGCTTGGGCGCGCCGAAGAGCAGGAGAACAATGACGAGGATGATCAGGAAATGCCATCCGGTCAGGTTGTTAAGCATGGGAGTCCGTCCTCTGGTTGGAAGGGGCGTGCTGCAACAGTTTACCTCGGGCAACCAAGCGATCCCGACGGAGCTGGCGGCGGTGCCGGCGCTCGGCGCGCCCCAGTTCGACGGCGAGGAGAACGTCGGCCGTCTCCTCGAACACGGCGGGCCGGAACCGCGGCCGCGGCGGGGCCTCCGGGGCGAGCTCGAGTCCCGCGACCTGCTCGGCGAGGGCTTCGAGCGCCTCCATCGTGCGCACGGCCTTTCGGAAGAGCACCTGGCCGAACCAGGCCAGCATCCCGAGCAGGACCAGGACCAGGCCGGTCCAGAGCAGGACCCAGCTCCACCAGGCCATCGGCTATCCCTCCCTGTCGCCGGGGACGGCTTCGTCGTAGCGCGCCGCGCCCGCAGCGGCCCAGTCCCGGGTGAGTGCCCGCGCTTCGGGTGGTCCGATGACGGTGACCAGGCTGGAAAGTCCGGCGACGATTCTCTTCAGCCCGTGGAAGTGGGCCACCCGGATGCTCTGCCGCACGAGTCCGTCCGCCGCGTCGGGGCCGGCGCTCTGCGGCGCGTAGTCGGCGAGGAGCGGCACCGCGGCGGCCGGCAGCTCCACGACGACCTCGAGGTCGGAGTCCGAACCCTGGAACAGGGTGTCGGGAAGGGAACCGGCGGACCCCGAGCCGGCGGGGACATCCGTGACCCGGAGGCCGCTCATCCGGTCGAGCCGGAAGGTGCGCATGGCGCCGCGCAGATGACACCAGCCGCGCAGATACCAGTCCCGGTCGACGGACTCGATCCGCATCGGATCGACGTGCCGCGCCTCGTGACCGCCCCGGGAACTCAGGTAGTCGAATTCGATCTGCACCCCGCGCGCCACTGCCGCCTTGATCAGTGCGATCGCTTCTCCGGGTTCGGTGCTGGACACCACCACCTGGCTGGGAGTCGCCGAGGCGCTGCGCGTGAGCTTGGCCATCAGCGAGGCGATGGCCTCGACGTCCGCGTTCTCGGGCAGCGACGACAGGTACTGCAGGCCGGCGATCAGCGCTGCGGCCTCTCGGGCGGAGAAGCGGGGTGAGTCGTCGATCGCCACCAGATGGGTGAGCACGATGTTGTCGTTGGTCTCGAATTCATCCCAGTGGATGTCGAACAGGTCGCCGTGCAGGTACTGCCGAGTCTCCCCGGGGATGCCCGACATCGCGATCAGGTTCACCGCGTCTCGTACGCGCTCCGGGGACACCCCGAAGTGTGCGGCGACCTTGCTCACACTGACGCTCTCGTGATCCATCAGGTACGGCACAAGCGACAGGAGGAAGGTCAGCTTGTCTGAGGCCCCAAGGGCAGGTCCGGCGTTCACTCGGTGCCTTCCTTCTCGGCATCGGATTCCAGGAACGCATCGGCATGCGCGTCCCTCACCCGGATCAGCCGGGCCAGGACTGCGGTCCGGAGCGCGGACGGGGAGCGAACGAGCACCTCAGGGCCGTAGCCTGCGAGCTCATCGGCCAGGATGTCGAGGTCGGTGTAATGGAGTGCCACGGTCGATTCGCCCGGGTCTCGGCCCGGCTCGACGGCCTGGCGTTTGGAGAGCCGCACCGCCGCATCGCTGCCCGGCTCGACCGTGATCTCGGCCAGGTTCGCCCTCCAGAGGGCGTCGAGTTCGGCCAGGGCCTCCTGGCCTTTGCCTGCGCCGCCGGGCACGAACGTCGCCCCCGGCACGGTCACCACCGGGCCGACGATTCGGGAGAGGAGGAACGTGCGGGTGGCCTGGGCATCCTCGTCCGTGCCGAACAGGTGCCAGCGTCCCTCGTGGAGCACGACAGCCTGCGGGGCAACCCGGCGGCGGCGTGGCAGGCCCTCCCCCGGCTTCAGATATTGGAATGCGACGATCTGCCCACGGTCCATCGCCTTGCTCAGCGGTTCGAAGGACGCGTCCCGCACGCGCAGCGTCGGCGAGTAGCCGAGCACCGGGTCCGTCGAATCGATGCCGAGCGAGTTGAGTTTGGTCAGTGCCCGGCGTGATTCCCCGGACAGCGAACCCTCCCGCCAGACCGTGGCGGCAAGCTTCAGCAGCATGAGTTCGTCAGCGGAGAAGCTCACGTCGGCGGGCAGCTCGTACAGGCCCTTGGGAATCCGGTAGCGCAGGTGGTGGTTGCTGCCCGGGTCGTCGGGCGGCTCCACCGTTTCCAGCGGGATTCCCAGTTCCCGGATGTCGTCCTTGTCTCGCTCGAACTGCCGTTCAAGGCTGGCGTTGTCCCCACCGACGGCATAGCGCTGCCGGTAGCCCTGAACGGTGGAGAGGATCTCCGCCTTGGTCAGACCGATCTCGGTGGCGATGAGCGCCAGAACGAGGCTGAACAGGCGTTCTTCGACCGAAACGCGGCTGGGCTTGTCGGGGATGGTGGACACGGTGCGAGTCTAGCGAACCGCCGCCTGCGCCTCCCGCCTAGCCGATCCCGAGGATGTCGGCGACGAAGACGAGCGTCGAGCCGGCCGGGATCGAGGCCTGGGCGGTGTCGCCGTAGCCCTGATCCGGAGGGATCACCGTGACGACCTGCGAGCCGACGGTCTGGCCGATGAGGGCCTTCGCGAACCCGGGGATGATGCCGCCCTGGGTTTTGGACCCGTCCGCGGCGATGAACTGCACCGGTCCGCCCTTGGCCCAACTGGAGTCGAACACGGTCTTCTCGGACCAGAGCACGCCCGTGTAGTGCAGGGTCACCGTGTCGCCCTCGGCCACCTTCGGGCCGGAGCCCTTCTTGAGCACGCCGATCTGCTGTTTCTTCGGCGCGGCGCCGGAGGGGATGGTGATGCCTGGCGTGCCGTCCGCAGCGAGCACTACCCCGGGCAGGCCGTTCGCGACGGGCTGGTCCGTGCCGTTCGCCCGCGGCAGGTAGGACTTGACCACGTCGATGACGAAGACCAGGCTGTCGTCTTTGCCGACGCCGATCTGCGCGTTGCCGCCCTGGGGTCCGAATGCGTCGTCGGGCGAGACGACCACGGCGACCCGTGAACCGACCTGCGCGCACTGGAGGCCCTCGGCGAGGCCCTTGATCGTCTTGTCGTTGAGCACGAAGGTGGTGGCGCTGGAGGCGTCGTACTTACTCTCGGTGATGACCTTGCCCGAGGTGCCGTTGTAGACGGACAGTTCGATCTTGACCTGCTGTCCGGGGACGAGGCCGGCTTCGGTGCCGGGGAGGATCTCGCTGCGCTGGGTCGTCTTCGTCTTCAGCGGTGTCGGGAAGTCGACCGTGGGGGCGCTGCCGGCCTTGCCGGTGACTGTGACCAGCCTGGCGGCGGCGCCGTCCGTGACCGGAGACTGGCAGGACCCGGCGGAGGCTCCGGCGCTGCAACCGCTGAGGACGGTCATCAGCAGCGCTGCGGTTGCGACGAGTGCAGGAGCTCTACGCACGGGTTCTCATTTCTCGGGGAAGTCCAAATGGTGCGGGGAATTGGGCGGCGAATCGAGGCCGGAGCCAATCCTAACCGGCGTCGGGCCGGCCGGACTTACAGTTCGTCGCCGGCCAGGTTGCGCGCCTTGGAGAGGGCCGCCCCGGTCTCAGCGATCCGCACCCTCTTGCGCATCACCTTGGGGCTGATGTTGCGTTCGCCGAGAGCGCCGGGCGTCCAGGCTTCCACGTCGGCGTCGGAGAAGTCCGTCTTCGACGGGCGGCGTTTGAGCTCGGGAAGGATGGTGTCGGGCGCGAGCCGCCTGGCGGTGATCAGGAAACCGGTGTGGCCGATCATCCGGTGGTCGGGACGCACGGCGAGCCCCTCGACATGCCAGCCGCGCACCATGGTCTCGTGCGAGTCGGGGTTCGTGTACTGGCCGGTCGCACGGATGGCTTCCGCCACCCGCGAGAGCTGGGTCACCGTGGCCACGTAGCAGAGCAGCACTCCGCCGGGCTTGAGGGCGGCGGACACGACCTCGAGGCACTCCCACGGGGCGAGCATGTCGAGCACGACCCGGTCGACGCTCTGGTCTGGCATCGTCTCCGGCAGTGTGTCGGCCAGGTCGCCGAGCGTGATCGACCAATTCTCCGGGTCGGCGCCGAGGAACGTGGCCACGTTGTCCCTGGCCACATCGGCGAACTCCGCGCGGCGTTCAAAGGAGGCGAGCCGGCCGGCTGGGCCGATCGCCCGGAGCAGCCAGATCGAGAGCGCGCCGGAACCGACGCCCGCTTCGACGACGGTGGCGCCCGGGAAGATGTCGGCCTGCGCGAGGATCTGTGCCGCGTCCTTCGGATAGATGATGGCGGCACCGCGGGGCATGGACATGACGAAATCGATCAGGAGCGGGCGCAGGGCGAGATGTTCGACACCGACGTTGTTGGTGACGACTGACCCGTCCGGAAGCCCGATGATGTCATCGTGGGCGAGGATGCCCCGATGGGTGTGGAAGACCTTGCCCGGTTCGAGCGTGATCGTGTTCAGCTTGTTCTTGGGGCCGGTCAGCTGCACCCGGTCGCCGATCCTGAACGGTCCGCTGTTCTGGATGACCTGGTTGTCGCTCATGCGTTGCTTACGTCCTCATTGTCGGCCGATTCGGAATCGGGCTGAATCGGTGTGCGTCCGGGGCGGCCGCGCCGCTCGCCGAACACGGCGGTGAAGCCCGCCAGGGACCGCCCGGAAAGGGACGGCCACAGATCGTAGTGGGCGCTTTCCGGGAGGGGGATCAGGTGGGGCACTCCGATGACGACCGCGCCGGAGGCGACGGCCGCGGCGATCCCCGGCAGGGAGTCCTCGACGGCGATGCACCGGACCGGGTCGACGCCCAGGTGCCCGGCCGCGGAGAGATAGGCCTCAGGGTGCGGCTTGCTGTTGGTGACCATGTCGCCCGCGACGATCGTGTCGAAGGCGGCGAACCCGACCAGGTCGGCGACCTGGCGGGCCATCCGTTCGGTGGACATGGTGACGAGCGCCATCGGCACGCCGGCGCTCTTGAGTTCGGTGAGCAGAGGCAGGGCTCCCGGGCGCCACGGCGGGCCGAAGTCGCGCAGGAGTTCCTGGACCCGGTCGGTGAGCCAGTTGACGATCGCGTCGGCGTCCAGGTCGACCCCGCGGCCCTGCAGGATCGAAGCGGACCCCCACAGGCCGGAGCCTACGAGCAGCATGCCGTCGCTGTGCGTCCAGACGCCGCCGAAGGATTCGACGAGTTCGGTCTCGGCGCGCATCCAGTACGGCTCCGAGTCGACGATCGTCCCGTCCATGTCCCAGAGCACGGCCGCAGGCAGGAGGGATTCGGGTCGGATCGGGTGCACGGAGTCCAAGTGTAGAGGGCACGGCCTATCCTTGACTGATGGTGCGCCGGGTGGCGCGCCCCCGGGATCGAGGTTTCAGGCAGTGACAGACTCCAACGGATTCCTCAGCGAACGACTCCTAGTGGTGGCGTTCGAGGGCTGGAACGACGCGGGCGAGGCCGCCACCGGCGCGGTGGGCACCCTGAAGGGCCTGCTCGACGTGTCCCCCCTCGCGGAGATCGACCCCGAGACCTACTTCGACTACCAGTTCAACCGTCCGACCATCTCCACCGGCGAGGACGGCATCCGGGTGCTCGAGTGGCCGAGCGCGATCATGTACGGGCCGACCAGCCCCGGTGAGTCAGCCGTACCGCTGGCCGTCGATGCCCAGTTGCGGGTGAGCGGCACGAACGCCGGGAACATCTACCTGCTCCTCGGCACGGAGCCCTCGCGCAGTTGGAAGAGCTTCGCGTCGGAGATCCTGGACGCGGCCCTGGCCGCGGACGTGGGCGGGATCGTGTTCCTCGGCGCGATGCTCGCGGACGTGCCGCACACCCGGCCGATCTCGATCTTCGTGTCCAGTGACAACCCGCAGGTTCGGGCCGAGCTGCAGATCGAACGCAGCTCCTACGAGGGCCCGGTCGGCATCCTCAGTGTGCTCGCGATCGCCGCCGAGGCGTTGGGCATCCCCACCCTGTCGATCTGGGCATCCGTGCCGCACTACGTGCACAATGCGCCGTCGCCCAAGGCCATGCTGGCCCTGATCGACAAGCTCGAGGAGATCATCGATGTGGTCATCCCGCGGGGTGACCTCGTCAACGAGGCCGCGGAGTGGCAGAGCGGGATCGATGTGCTCGCGGGCGAGGACGAGGAGATGGCGGCGTACATCGCCCAGCTGGAGCAGGCCAGGGACACCGTCGATTCCCCGGAGGCCAGCGGCGAGGCGATCGCCCAGGAGTTCGAGAAGTACCTCCGCAAACGCGGCGACGGACGGGACGGCCGCGCGGATGGTCGAGCCGACGGACGGCCGGGCCCCGAGGGACCCCGCCAGCCCTGAGCCGACGGCGGCCGGGCGGAGCCGGCGAGCCTGCCGGGCCAGGCCGGAGAAGTCAGGCCGGAGAAGTCAGGCCGGTGAAGTCAGGCCGGTGAAGTCAGGCTAGAGTGCCACGCCGAGCAGCGCGTCCACGGCCAGGGCCACCGATGCCGGATTGTCGACGGCCTCGGCGGCCGCGGCGGCGTCGAGCACAGCGAGGGCACCCGGGGTGCCGAGGTCGGCGACCAGCGCAGCACGGAGCTCGTCGATGACCGCGCGGGCATCCACCGGACCGGGTCGGGCTCCACTGCCGAAGGCGGCGGTCCACTCCGTCAGCCGGGTGGCCGCGGCGTCCAGGTGCGCGTCGGTCCATTCCCAGTCGCTGCGATAGTGCTGGGCGAGCAGGGCGAGCCGGATGGCCCGCGGGTCGACTCCGGCGGCTCGGAGCCGGGAGACGAGCACCAGATTGCCGAGGGACTTGCTCATCTTCTCGCCCTGGTAGGCGACCATTCCCGTGTGGCTGTACACCCCGGCGAGCGGATGCCCGGAGAGCGCCGCAGCGTGCCCGGCGCTCATGTCGTGGTGCGGGAAGACCAGATCGCTGCCGCCGCCCTGCACCGTGAAGTCCGTGCCGAGTTCCTTGAGCGCGATCACGGAGCATTCGATGTGCCAGCCGGGCCGCCCTGCGCCGACCGACGAAGGCCAGGACGGTTCGCCGGCCCGCGCGGCGCGCCAGAGCAGCGGGTCGAGCGGGTCTCGTTTGCCCGGGCGCTCGGGGTCTCCCCCACGCTCCGCCGACAGGGCGAGCATCTCGGGCCGGGCCAGGTTGCTCTCCTCGCCGAGGGTCCACGGTGCCAGGCGTTCCGCCGCCGCGATGTCGAAGTAGATGTCCGAACCGGCGGATCCGATCGTGCCGAACCTGGTGGTGTCGACAATGGAATCGCTGGTGGGTACCGCGTAGGCGATCCCGGCATCCCACAGCTGCGCCACGGCCGCCGCGATCTCATCGATCACTTCGGTGACGGCGACGTAGTCGTTCGGCGGGATGATCGCCAGCGCCTCCATGTCGGCGCGGAAGAGTTCGACCTGGGACGCGGCGAGTTCGCGCCAGTCGACGCCGGTCGCGGTCGCGCGTTCGAGCAGCGGGTCGTCGACGTCGGTGACGTTCTGGGCGTAGTGGACCCGGTAGCCGGCGTCGAGCCAGACCCGCTGAAGCGTGTCGAAGGCCAGGTAGGTCGCCGCATGGCCGAGGTGGGTCGCGTCGTACGGGGTGATGCCGCAGACGTAGAGCCGGGCCGCAGCGGACGGCTTCGCTTCCACGAGGGTCTCCGTGGCCGTGTCGTACAGCCACGGTGCGCTCGACTGGCCGGGGAGTTGCGGGATCTCGGGTCGTTGCCAGGCGCGCATTGAACCAGCCTAACTAGGCGGCGATGGTGTTGGTGGCCAGCAGGCCGAACAGGGCGAGGCCGAGCGCGATCCGGTAGATCACGAACGGGAGGAAGCTGCGCTTGGAGATGTAGTTCATGAAGAACCCGATCACGAACAGGGCGACGACGAAGGCGATGACCGTGGCGACAAGGGTTTCGAACGGGCCGAAGATCTCGGGGGTGCAATTGGTCGCGGCGGGGAGGCAGGGCTTCGCGATCGACTTGTACATCTGGTAGAAACCACTGCCCAGGACCGCGGGGATGGCGAGCAGGAAGGCGTACCGGGCGGCGGCGCGCCGCTCGTAGCCCATGAACAGCCCGGCGGTGATCGTGCCGCCGGAGCGGGACACCCCGGGGATGAGTGCGAGGGCCTGGGCGAAACCGTAGACGACGCCGTGGCGGACGGTGATGTCCTTGAGCCGGCGCTTCTTGGCGCCGACGTAGTCGGCGATGCCGAGCAGGATGCCGAAGACGATCAGCACGGTCGCGGTGATCCAGAGGTTGCGGAGCGAGGACTCGATCTGGTCCTGGAAGAGCAGCCCGAGAACGATGATCGGCAGGGAGCCGAAGATGATCAGCCAGCCCATCCGGGCATCCGGGTCGGTGCGCGGCACCTTGCCGAGGAGTGAGCGGAACCACTGGCCGATGATGCGCACGATGTCGCGCCAGAAGAAGAGCACGACGGCGGCCTCGGTGCCGATCTGGATGATCGCGGTGAACCGCGACCCCGGGTCGGCCCCGGTGCCGAGGAACTCGCCCACGATGCGGATGTGGGCGCTCGAGGAGACCGGGAGGAACTCGGTCAGCCCCTGGACGAGGCCGAGGATGATCGCGTTGATGAGATTCACGTGCCGCTCGCTTCGCTGTCAGTAGTTCGAAAGCAGATCGGTCAGGACCTGCCTGCCAAACACTAACGCGTCGAGCGGGACCCGCTCGTCGACTCCGTGGAACATGGCCGGAAAATCAAGATCTGCTGGGAGTCTCAGCGGGGCGAACCCGTAGCCTTTGATGCCCAGTGTGCTGAGCGCTTTGTTGTCGGTTCCCGCGGAGAGCAGGTACGGCAGCACGGGCGCGCCCGGGTCGTGCCGACCGAGCGTATCGACGACGGCGTCGACCAGCGGTCCGCCGAACTCGGTTTCCAGGCCGATGTCGCGGTGCATGATGACGATTTCGATGTCGGGCCCCACGAGCTCGGCCACCTCGGCCAGCACCTTGTCCTCGTCGCCGGGGAGGGTGCGGATGTCGATGAGCGCCTCCGCTCGGTCGGGGATCACGTTGTGCTTATAGCCGGCGTGCAGAACAGTTGGATTCGTCGTGGTGCGCAGGCTGGCCTGGATGAAGCCGGACGCCGTGCCGGTGGCCAGGGCCAGTTCGTCGGGGCCGACGCGCTGCGGGTCGACGCCGAGCACCCTGGCCAGTTCGGCCAGCAGCGCGCTGGTGGTGTCGGTGAGCCGGATCGGCCATTCGCGCCTGCCCACCCTGGCCACGGCCTCGGCCAGCCGGGTGACCGCGTTGGCGTGGATCAGGCGGGATCCGTGGGCCGCCTCGCCGCGCGCGATGAGCTTGATCCAGATGAGAGCTTTCTCACCCGTTTGCAGCAGATAGGCGCGCTGGCCGCCGAGGGTGATCGAGTAACCGCCGACCTCGCTGATCGCCTCTGTTGCCCCCGTGAAGAGTTCCGGATGCGTGTCGACCAGGTAGTGCGAACCGAGCACTCCCCCGGCCTCCTCGTCGGCGAAGAAGGCCACGACCAGGTCCCGGGCCGGCTGCCGGCCTGAACCGAGGATGTCCTGCAGTGCGGCGAGGATCATCGCGTCCATGTTCTTCATGTCCACGGCTCCGCGGCCCCAGAGCAGGCCGTCCTTGATGACGCCCTCGAACGGGTCCACCGACCACGCCTCAGGGTCGGCGGGGACGACGTCGAGATGACCGTGCACCACGAGGGCCCCCCGGCTCGAATCGAGACCGGGAACACGGGCGACGACACTCGTGCGGCCCGGTTCGGAGTCGAACAGCTGCGGGGCGAGGCCGAGGGCGCGGAGGTTGGCGGCGACGTACTCCGCGGCATCCGTCTCGCCGTTGGAACGGCCCTCCCCGTAGTTGGTCGTGTCGAAACGGATGAGGTCGCGGGCGATCTCGGCCGTCAGGTCCAGACGGGCGTCAGCCGGGGTGTTCTCAGCGGAGGAAAGCATGGCCTTCACGCTACCGGGCCGTGCCCGATACCGGGGACGGCGGGCGCGGCCTGAGGTCCCTGAAATCCGTGCTAGATTATCTATTCGGCGGCCGGACAACGGCAGCCGAAGCACCAGCCCGGGTGGCGGAATGGCAGACGCGCTAGCTTGAGGTGCTAGTGCCCTTATGGGCGTGGGGGTTCAAGTCCCCCCTCGGGCACAGAGAGAGGTTCGCAGTATTCCGGACTTCCGTTTGGGAAATAGGCCGGACAACCGATATCGGTTGTCCGGCTTTTTTTGCCCAAAACCAGGTGCCGAGACCCCTCGCGATCACCGAGTGCCACTCGTGTTCCATGATGAACGCCCGGGCAGGTGTGTTCCGCGGCGTTCGAGGTTCGTATCCTGGCATCGGGTATGAGCGCATACTGGCGGGATGCACACGGAACCAGGGGCACGCGGTCTAGCAGTCATTACCGGCGGGAGTCGTGGAATCGGTTCCGCCACCGCGATTGCGGCGGCACACGCCGGCTGGTCAGTGCTCCTCACCTATCAATACGATGAGCAAGCAGCCGTCAAAGTCGTCGAGACGATTCACGCCAGAGGCGGTCTCGCGTCCTTCATCCGCGCAGACATGGCGAACGAGCAGGACATAGCGGCGATATTCGAGGCCGCAGACAGGCTCGGCACGGTCACGGCGTTCGTCGCCAACGCCGGACTCGCAGCCTCGCAGTCGAGAGTCGATGAGCTCACCGCTTCACGCATAAGAGAACTACTCGCGGTCAACGTAGTGGGCCCCGTCCTAGGCTGCGGCCATGCAGTGCGGCGGATGTCCACTCTTCATGGCGGTGCGGGTGGCAGCATCGTCTTGGTCTCCTCAACGGCCAGTCGGCTGGGGGCACCAGGTGAGTACGTGGACTACGCCGCATCGAAAGGGGCAATCGACACTCTCGGCATTGGTTTGTCACGTGAAGTCGCAGATGAGGGCGTCCGCGTGAACGTCGTTCGGCCCGGAGTCATCGACACGGAAATGCACGGACGAAACGGTCGCCCGGACCGGGCGACGGACATGGCCCACACCATTCCGATGAAGCGAGCCGGACATCCTGCGGAAGTCGCTGCTGCGATCGTCTGGCTACTCGGCGACGACGCAAGCTACTGCACCGGAAGCATTCTGGACGTAGCGGGAGGCCGCTAGACCAGGTGCGGATTGCTCCTGTCAGTCGCTCTCGTAGAGATCCCGATCAAGGGGTGATTCCTGACCTCTGATTCGGGTGGGATGGCGGCGGTGCCTCTCCCGCTAACCTTGGGGGCATGGATGCTGTTGCCGACTACTACGGTCGCTTTGCGGCGCTCGAAGCCCGCGGCAGCTCAGCCATCTTCGAAGACTGGGCTCTGGGAATTGCCGGGGACGTGGAGGTTCGATCCCTCATCGCACACCTGCCCCGACCCAAGCAGCAAGCCAATCTCGTCTTTGAAGGATGGCCCGAGCTCCGTCGTCGTCGACTGCGATCTGAGAGGAGCGCTTGACGTGCCAATCGGATTGCCGGATGTGGTCTGGCGAGGTGGAGTGGACCTCAACCCGATCGATGTCACCGATATCGACAGCCTCAACTGGCTCGAAGCATTGGTCTGGCCCGAACATGATGAGCGCCGAGCTCGACTCCGTGCGGCGGCGCGAATCGTTGCCCAGGATCCTCCTCTGCTGGTGGCCGGTGATTTGAACGCCGAGGTGGCCAACCGTGCGGCACAGGCACCTGGCGACGCCACCCTCGTGGTCTTCCACAGTGCGGTCCTGGCCTACCTCGAGGTGGAGGACCGCGACCGCTTCGTCGACCAGGTGTCAGCCCTCGATGCCGTTTGGTTGAGCAATGAGGGCGTAGCCGTGCTCCCCGAACTGGCTGCGCAACTCCCCACTGGGATCGCGGTGAACGGCGATTTTGTGCTCGCGAAGAACGGCGTTCCGGTGGCGCTCACCGCACGGCACGGCCAGTACTACCGTGCGCTCCCTACGACATAGCGCCACTCTGCGCTGTGGCGCGCGAATGCTAACATCGGCCTGTCGGCCGGCCGGCTCTGCGGCGCAGCCGCGGGACGGGTGTCAGCCGTCAACGCTGGAGAGGTTCACCGCTCATGCCCGAATTCATCCACATCACCCGCTCTCAGCCCCGGGACGACCGGCCATGATTCGTGAAGACTCCCTACGGCGCATGTACGCCGGCGGCCGCCCGAACCGGTGGGCGCGTTTTCTGAACCGGATCAGCTCGATGGTGTTCTCGCTCGGCATCGTCGGCCACGGCGCTGTGAGCATCGAGACTGTCAACCCGAAGTCGCGCACCCTGCTCACCCTGCCGCTCGTGATCGCCCGCTTTGACGGGAATGAGTACGCGGTCTCGATGCTGGGACAGGGTTCACGATGGGTGCGCAATGTGCGGGCCGCGAACGGAAACGCCGTCATCCACGCGGGGCGCAGGCGACCGGTGCTGCTTGACGAGGTGCGAGCGGATGCTCGCGCGCCGATTCTCAAGGCCTACCTGGCGCAGGCTCCCGGGGCCCGGCCGCACATTCCGGTCGATCAGTCGGAGCCGGTCGCGGCGTTCGAGGCCATTGCAGCCGACTTCCCGGTGTTCCAGATCCGCGATGCCGAGTGAGCGCTCACCCGGCGCCCCCGAGTTGCCTTCGCGACGTTGCTCGCAGCAGACTAGAGGTACCGGATCGCTACTGAGTCTTCCGCCCGCGGCTGAGGAGCTCCCCATGACTGAACCCAACGACGCACGCGTCGGCCTCTACATCGACTTCGACAACATCGTCATCTCTCGCTATCAGCAGTTGCACGGGCGCAACGCCTTCCAGCGCGACGGCATCCGCGATTTCGACAAGTCCAGCCGGGATGCCGACCCTGAGATCGCGGCGAAGCTCGCCGCCGCGACAGTCGACTTCAACGCCATCATCGACTTTGCCGCATCATTCGGCACCCTGGTCGTCAACCGCGCATACGCCGACTGGTCGGTTCCCGTCAATGCGAGCTACCAGCGCCAGCTCATGTCCCGGGCGGTGGACCTGACCCAGTTGTTCACCACGACCACCCGCGGAACCAAGAACGGGGCCGACATCCGTCTGGCCGTCGACGTGGTCGAAGACCTCTTCCGACTGCCGGACCTCACCCACGTGATCATCATCGCCGGGGACTCCGACTACATCGCCCTCGCCCAGAAGTCGAAGCGCCTCGGCCGTTTCGTGGTCGGCATCGGTGTCGCGGGTTCGACGAGCACCTCGCTTGCGGCCGCGTGCGACGAGTTCGAGGACTACTCCTCGCTGCCCGGAGTCGACAAGTCCGCCGCCGAGGCAGTGGAGAGGCCCAAGGCGACCAGGAAGGCCGCTGAACCCGCCGAAACGGCTCCAGAACCGGCACCCAGCAAGGCCCGCAAGCTCACGACGATTCCCATGTTCTCGCACACCGAGGATGCGCAGTTCGACGAGCCGGAGACCGGCGACGACATCGACCCGCAGACACAGGCGACGGAGCTCCTCGTGCGCGCGCTGAAGATCGGTCACGCCAAGGCCGACGCCGACGAGTGGCTCAACACGGGCACGATCAAGAACCAGATGCGCCGGATGGACCCCGCCTTCAACGAGAAGCCGCTCGGCTTCCGTTCCTTCACCGATTTCCTCGCCTCGCGCGGCGATCTGGCCGAGCTGCAGGAGGACGGCCCTCAGCGGCTCATCCGGCTGCGTCCTGAGGCAGAAAGTCCACGCTAGGCCTCGATTCGGCACGATTGAGGGCGCCGATCGCGCCACCCTCGAACCGGGTCGGCGCAAACCGCCCCGATTAGACTCACCAGCATGCCCATTCCCGCTCGCGACACCGACGGCCGGCTCGCCGCGTCACGGGTGGCGGGCGGGGATGCCGCACAGGGCATCGCCCGTCGGCTGAAGGTCCTGGCCGACCCGACCCGGGTGCGACTGCTCGGCCTGGTCGTCGACAGTCCCGGTGGGCGCGCCCTCGTCGGCCGGCTCGCCACCGAACTCGGACTCCGACAGCCGACCGTCAGCCACCACATGCGAGTCATGGTCGACGAGGGCCTCCTGGAGCGCGAGAAGGACGGCCGGGTGGTCTGGTATTCCATCGCGCCGGGCCGGCAGGCAGAGGTAGCCGAGGTGCTGCTCGCGGACGGGGGCGCGGAGCCAGTTCCGCCGGCACCCGCAGTGCTGCACCGCATCGCCGACGACCTCGCAGTCCGATTCCGCGGGGTGTTCTCGCCGGAGACGATTGACCGCTACGTCACAGAGAGCTACGCCCTTCTGGCCGAGCGGGCCCGCCTCACCCGCTTTCTGCCGTCGCTCACCAGCAGATTCGCCGGCGACCGACTCCAAGCCCTCGCCGCCGTTGAGAACCGGGTCACCGACGACGCGCCCGAGATATTGTTCGTCTGCGTGCAGAACGCCGGGCGTTCCCAGATGGCGTCGGCGATCCTTCGATCCCTGGCCGGGGAGCAGGTGCGCGTGCGGACCGCCGGTTCCCAGCCGTCGGAGTTCGTGAACCCGCTCGTGGTTCGCGCGCTGGACGAGATCGGCATTCCCCTCGCGGGCGAGTACCCCAAGCCGCTCACCGACGAGGTCATCCGCGCCGCCGACTACGTGATCACCATGGGTTGCGGAGACGCGTGCCCGGTCTACCCGGGTCGGCGCTACCTGGACTGGGACCTGGCCGACCCCGTCGGACTCCCCCTGTCCGGCGTGCGGGCCGTTCGCGACGACATCAGTCTGCGCGTCCGGGGCCTGCTGGCAGAGATCCAACGGAGGGCGCCAGACTGAACGGCAGCTGAACTTTCCGTCCCGCGGTGCGCGATCCATAGATGCTCGTCTATGCTTTTAGTCATCTCCGACCGAAGGACTCACCCATGACCGACAAGCCCACCGTTCTCTTCGTCTGTGTCCACAACGCCGGCCGCTCGCAGATGGCAGCCGGCTACATGACCGCCCTGTCCCAGGGCCAGGTCGAGGTGCTCTCCGCCGGGTCAGCGCCCAAGGACCAGATCAATCCCGTCGCGATCGAGGCCATGGCCGAGGAGGGTATCGATATCGCCCATAACGTGCCGAAGATCCTCACCACCGAGGCCGTCAAGGAAT
This sequence comes from Cryobacterium mannosilyticum, assembly GCF_004402705.1. Classification (NCBI taxonomy): domain Bacteria; kingdom Bacillati; phylum Actinomycetota; class Actinomycetes; order Micrococcales; family Microbacteriaceae; genus Cryobacterium; species Cryobacterium mannosilyticum. The sequence goes on from NZ_SOFM01000007.1 coordinate 125,483, forward strand.
CGGATGTCGTGATCACCATGGGCTGCGGCGACACCTGCCCGATCTTCCCGGGCAAGCGCTACGAGGACTGGGAACTCGCCGACCCGGCCGGCCAGGGCATCGAGTCCGTGCGCCCAATCCGCGACGAGATCAAGGCGCGCATCCAAGCCCTGCTCGCCGAGATCCTCCCTGTCCTGCCCGCAGACTGACCGCATTAGTGCATGACTGATATCAACGGAATATGAGTCAGGCCCTTATGTCGTCGCCGGGCCCAGCAGGATCAGCATCACCACAAAAGCCACCAGTGCCCAGCTGGCGAAACTGCCCACGAGAAAATACTCGGCCTTCGAGCCGCCCGGGTCTCTCGATATCTCGGGAAAGCGGATGATGCCTTTCGCCGCGACGATCGCCGCTATCGCCGTGAATGCTCCCGCGAGCACGAGGGCGAGCAGGAAAACGCGCTCGAGCGGGCCGATGAAGCGGCCTCCCTTCAGCTCGACGACGACCGCTGTCGGCGCGTCGGCAGCGGAAGTGCGCGATGGAGGCCGCCGCCAGGACCGGCCACGTGTGCCCGGGCGACTGGCCGCGGACGGGGCGGGGGCGACGCTCGTCGACCTCTCGCCGTGCAGCGCGAGCCGTACGATGACGTTTGACGTCTCGATCAGGAAGAGTGCTCCGCCCACGACGAGGGCGAATGAGGTGAACGACACCGCGTGGAGTGACGCATAGGGCAGCGCGGCGTACCAGCCGGGGAGCACGCCGCTGGGTCGGGAGAGCTCCGGACCCCAGATGAACGCGACGATCGCGGTCGCCGCCAACACCCCCACTGCCCAGAATCCGGCTCTGTGACTGCCGTCCGACTCGCCCGTGGAGACCAGCCAGCCGATGACCGCGACCACTGCGATGAGCGACCACCACCACTCCTGGCCGCTGCCGGTCGCTGCGAGCACGAACGACGCGATGCCCACCGATGCCGCGAGCCACAGGCGTCGTCTGCTTCCCGAACGGGCTCGCGCGAGATCGGCGACACCGAGGGATCCGAGGAGGACGGCGAGCAGGATCACCGCTCGACCTCCAGCAGAAGGGCTTCACTCGCCAGGAGTGCGTTGGCACCATTGCGGTTCAGGTTCTGAGACACCGCCGACTGGGTGATCCCTTCCTGCTCGGCGAGGTCGCCCTGCGTCGCGCCGAGTAGGTGACCCAGCAGCAGCCGGCGGGCGCGCGGGTTCATCGACCCGACGATGTGGTCCCGTGCAAGAAGGTAGGCGTTCACGAGAGCCTCGTCGGGAGTTCCGGTCTCTGAGGCCGCACGAAACCAGGTGCGCACAAAGCTGAGTTTCGAGTACTCATGTCGTCGCGCCTCATCGATCGCCTCCCTCGCGGACCACCACGCGGAACCATCCTGCACCAGACCAGCGACACCGGAGCCGATCGTGGTCACCTCGCCTCTGCCGATGCCGAAGCGGCAGTCCACGCCGTCGGGCAGGCAGAGCCGAGAAAGGAGGGTCGCCCGGGTCGCGTCTCCGAGGGAGGAGTACACGGCCTGGAATTCGTCGCCGATCGTAGCCGCGAGCGGCTGGCGTGCCGCGATGATCCCGTTGACCCGGCCGAAGGAATCCTGAATCTCCTGTTGCAGCGCACGCCGGTCAACGTGCGAGCGAGACTTCGAGACGTCGACGATCACGGCCCATGAATCGGATGTGGTGTTCATAGCATAAGCGTATACCTTATTCTCAGTCCTTATAAGATTGGAACTTATGCAAAACGCACTGCGCACTGGGCGTCACCGGGGATTCGGCCGACACGAACGTCCGCGACACTCCTATTCGGCGTCGCGGGCCCGCGCCGACTTGGGCGAAGGCACGCTGCTCCGGGGCGCTCCAGCCCGCACCTCGCGAGCCTCGTCCACCGACAGCTCCCTGGCGGCGAACGAGTCGTCGTCTGCGAACGACTTCATCCGGGCGATCCGGTAGATGATCAGGCCGTAGAGCGCCTTGGCGAGGATGTCGGCGATCGAGTAGCCGAGCTGTTTCCCGACCCAGGCATCCGCCCCGTCGAGACCAAGCAACGGCAGGAGGTAGGCGATCGGGTAGACGCCCCAGGTCAGGAGGAGGAGCAGGCGGAGCTGGCTGATAGTCCTGCGCACGCTCGCCGGCTGACGGTCGAGCGAGCGGGTCAATTCGACGAAGAGCACGTACAAAATGTACGCGAACGGGATGGTGGAGAGCAGGCCGAACAGGCCGCGAAGACCGTTGTCCCCGGTGATCTCACCGGGGTACCCGAGCGCGATCATCAGGGCCGATGCCGGGATGAGTCGGGTGAGGAGACTCGTCTGCACTCGACGGGCAAGGGCGAGCACTGCGATCAGTTCGAGGAGGAGCAGCGGCACGGTCAGCAGCCAGTCGACATAGCGGTAGCCCTCGTTGAAGCCGGCGCCGGCGACCTGCAGGTAGTCCCCGCGCCCTCCGACGGCGTCTGTCACGAAGGCGGCCTTGAACGAGTCGAAGATGCGGAAGTAGTGGTATGCGGCAATGCCGCAGACGATCGCCGCCACGGTCATCGCCTGCCGGTACCTCGGCAGCACGCGGGTGAGGCTGACCAGCATGAAGATCGACGCGAAGAGCTGCGCAGCGATCACGAGGGAGAAGATGTTGTAGACGGTGTCGTACTGGGACTGGGTCAGCGAATCGGGTATCACGGTGTCCTCCGGGTAGCGAAACGATCGTCGAGCGGCGCGGTGTGAACTTGTCCTCAGCGAATCGGATTGAGTGAGATCGACGTCTCTTGTGACAATTACTTCTCGATCCGTTGCCCTCTTGGATGCACCCCCTCACACATCGAAGAGCTCCCGACCCGCCAGGGTTTCCAGTCCGACGACGTTGCGGCGGGGTCCTGGAGCTGCCAGCATGAACTCGATGACCAGCTCCGCGGAATACCTCCAGGCCTACGATGACCAGCTTCGAACCGACGCGGAAACGCCCGGCGCCCTCAGCGTCACCCGGCTGGGAGCGTTGCGCCTCGTGACGTTCGCCGGCGGTCGCGGCTTTGTCACCTACCGGGATCTCGGCCAGGCAGACGGCTCGCTGGCCGAGCTGGTCGCGGGTGCCCTCGATCACTACCGTGCGGACCCACAGATCACCCGCGTCGAATGGAAGACCCGGGGCCACGACCACGCGCCCGGATTGCACGGAATACTGCTGCAGAACGGGTTCGAGCCGGAGGAAGCCGAATCGATCATGATCGGTCCGCTCGAAGGCCTGTGCACGGATGCCCCCGTGCCGGACGGTGTCACCGTGCGGCGAGTCGCCGCCGAGGTGGAGGTGCGTGCCATGAGTGCGATGGCGGACGAGGCGTTCGGTGAGAGTGTCGACACTCGCATGGCTGACGCGTTGCTCAGGCGCCTCGCCCGCCACGACGGCATGGAGCTCTGGGTGGCCGAGGCGGATGGCCGGATGGTCTGCGGGGGCCGACTCGAGCCGGTGCCCGGCACCGACTTCGCCGGCATCTGGGGTGGCGCCACCCTCAAGGCCTACCGAGGCCGAGGCATCTACCGTGCGGTGACGGCAGCTCGGGCCGTGTCCGCCCTCGCCTCGGGCAAGAGACTCGTGCACAGCGACTCGACCGAGGATTCGCGTCCCATCCTCGAACGTTCCGGCCTGATCAGGGTGTCGACGACCACGCCCTACAACTGGACGCGCTGACCTCGGCATCAGGGAGGCAAGCCTGTACTCTCACGTCGCGAACGTGCACGATCTACGGGCACGGGTGGCCGTGCTGACTTGGGCGGAACGTGCGAGACGTCCGCGACGTAAGCCAGGGCGATCGACGGGTTCGTCGCGATTCAGGGATTCCACCACGGCCGCAGCGGCAGATCACCGACCCGGCCACCGTCACCGGGTTTGACGGCCAGCACCTGGTGCAACTGGATACCGCCGGTCTCGAACGCGAGCCGTGACCCGGCCATGTAGAGTCCCCACACCTTCGCTGTGGGCAGTCCCGCCTCGGCGACCGCCTCGTCCCAATGCTCGACGAGGTTGGCGCACCAGTCGCGCAGCGTCATCGCGTAGTGCTGGCGCAGGTTCTCCTCGTGCACCACCTCCAGCCCGACATCCTGGGCTGCGCTGATGATGCGGCCCGAGCCGGTGAGTTCCCCGTCGGGAAACACGTAGCGGTCGATGAACCCGCGGGTGGACGCCTCGGATCGGTTGTCCGGCCGGGTGATGCAGTGGTTCAGCAGCAGCCCGCCGGGGCGCAGCCGGGATTGCAGAAAGGCGAAGTACGCCGGGTAGTTGCGCACTCCGATGTGCTCGAGCAGCCCGATCGACGACACGGCGTCGAAGCCGGTCTCCGCGATGTCGCGGTAGTCGCCGAAGCGGACCTCGGCCAGCCCGGACAGGCCCTGCTCCGCGATTGCCCGTTGTGCCCAGGCGGTCTGCTGTTGCGACAACGTCACGCCGGTGGCTGTGACGCCGCGGCGGGCTGCGTAGCGCACCATGCCTCCCCAACCGCACCCGACGTCGAGCAGCCGGTCGCCCGGCTTCAGCCGCAGCTTTTCGAACACCAGCCGGTACTTGTTCTCCTGGGCCTCGTCCAGCGAGGCGTCGGGATGCGGGTAGCACGCGCAGGTGTAGGTCATCGAGGGCCCGAGCACCCACTCATAGAAGGTGTTCGAGACGTCGTAGTGGTGGTGGATCGCTTCGGCGTCCCTCGTCCTGCTGTGCCGGAGCCCCCCGGCGACGCGGCGCCAGCGGGGCGGTGCCTCCTCCGGCGGCGGTGCGATCGGGCGCAGGTGCAGGGCGCCGATGGAGCGGATGATGTTGGCCGTCACCCGCGGCGGTGGCAGCGTGAAGACCAGCTCACCGGCGAGTGCCTTGAGGAGTTCGTAGGGGTCGCCGGGATGCACCCCGTGGACCTCGAGGTCTCCGGCGATGTAGGCGCGGGCGAGGCCCAGGTCACCGCGGCCGGTGGCCAGGTAGGTTGTGCCCCGCGGCGTCTTCAGGTCCAGTCCGAGCGGGGCGTCGGACGGACCGGCCGCGCTCCCGTCATAGGCGGTGAATCTCAGCGGGAGCCGCCCGCCGGCGAGGATCTCCAGGATCTGGGCGAGGGTGAGCTTCCCTTGAGTGCCCGGCCTCGCTGCCTGGCCTGACTCCTCCGGCAAGAGTTCCTTGAATGTGGTCATCGTCGTTGCACCGCCTTCGCATAGAGGTCGAGGAGACGTGAATCGGGGTCGTACCGCTTCTTCACGGATTGATAGGTTTCCGCGCCATAGAGGTCGTCGAATTCCTCCGGAGTGTAATAAGAGTCGGAATACAGGGACTTGTGCCCGTGGAACTCGCTGACCTTCCGTTCGATCAGACGGTTCGTCTCCCCCTCGGTCGACCCCACCGGCACGGTCGACCAGAAGCCGACGTTGACGTAGGTCTGCTGGGGTCGGATCGGGTAGAGCGGCCAGCCGCCGCCCTGCAGCCGTAACGGGCACAACCAGATCGGCGTGATCGGCACGGTGGCGAGGAACCAGTCGAGGAACTCCGCACTCCGCTCGATCGGCACCTCGACGTCCTGCACGACCCGCTCGCGTGCCGGCCGGCCGGCCAGTCGCTCGACGCGGTCGCCGATGTGGAATCGCTGTTCGTAGCGCATTAGCGTGCCGTAGAAGCTGCTGCGCCGAAGCGGTCGAGGCCAGAGCCGGCGGATCATCGGACGCTGCACGCCGAACGCTTCCGAGCACCAGAACCAATCCGTGTCCCACCGCCAGAGGTAGTCGTGGATGGTGAGCCGGTCCTTCCTGACACCGTCACCGTGCTGGATGGAGCGGTAGTAAATCTGTCGGCCGGTGTAGTCGCTCACCGGTCCGGGTGCCGCCGTCTGCGTGCCCACGCAGAGGTAGCTCTCGTCGGCGCTGAACACCACGCCGTCGAGGGAGTCCACGCGGTCGCCGTCCACCGCCCGGGTCGCAATGATGCGCTCCATCGCCGTGACCAGGTCGGTGAGCGTGTGGAACCGCAGATGCCGGAGTGCGACATACGGTTCGACCGGTTCCAGCGCGATGCGCAGGCGCACCGCGTAGCCGAGCGTGCCGTACGAATTGGGGAAGGCCCGGTAGAGGTCTTCGTGCTCACGGGGCGAGGCCGTGACCACCTCCCCCGCGCCGGTGAGGATGTCCATCTCCAGCACCGACTCGTGCGGCAGCCCGTTGCGGAACGACGTGGACTCGATGCCGAGGCCGGTGACCGCGCCGCCCAGGGTGATCGTCTTGAGTTGCGGCACCACCAGCGGCGCCAACCCGTGTGGCAGCGTCGCGGCGACGAGGTTCTCGTACGTGCACATGCCGCCCACGTCGGCGGTCCGCGCTTCTGGGTCGACCGCGATGACGCCCGTCAATCCCGAGGTGTCGAGACCCCTGGTGGTCGGTTTCGCGCGAGACCGGAACAGATTCGAGGTGGGCTTGGCCAGCCGAACGGATGCCGCAGGCGGCACCGCCCGATAGCTCGCCAGGAGGCGCTCCACGCCTGCGGCGTGAGCGGTCCGTGCGCCGATCGCGGGAGTGGACACGCCTCCACGCTAGCCCTCGGTCGCATCCGCCGCATCCGCCCGGCGCGACCCTGCCCGCACTCACCGATTCGAGCGACGAGGTTCTTCTCGTGCGGAGAAGAAACGGGAAAGTTCTGCCGCGAACTCTGAAGAAGACCCGTTGTCCGTGCCGCATTCTTCATATAGCAGCCGAAATCGGGCCGCAGATCCAGCCGTCCATGCCCCGCACAATTCAACGTCGAAGGAATGCACATGACCAACTACCAGAACGACATCGAGTCCATCGAAGCGCTGAAGCGCAATGTCGGTCGCAGCTGGGATGCCATCGACCCGGAGTCGGTCGCCCGCATGCGCGCACAGAACCGATTCAAGACCGGCCTCGAGATAGCCCAGTACACCGCCGACATCATGCGGAAGGACATGGCGGAGTACGACGCCGACTCCTCCGTCTACACGCAGTCCCTCGGCGTGTGGCACGGCTTCATCGGCCAGCAGAAGATGATCTCGATCAAGAAGCACCTGAAGACCACCAACAAACGCTACCTGTACCTGTCCGGCTGGATGGTCGCCGCGCTGCGGAGTGAGTTCGGTCCGCTGCCCGACCAGTCCATGCACGAGAAGACGGCCGTTCCCGCGCTGGTCGAGGAGCTCTACACCTTCCTCCGTCAGGCCGACGCCCGCGAACTGGATCTCCTGTTCACCGGCCTGGACGCTGCCCGTGCCGCCGGCGACGACGCCGCGGCCGCGGCCATCCAGGAGCAGATCGACACCTACGAGACCCACGTCGTACCGATCATCGCGGACATCGACGCCGGCTTCGGCAACCCCGAGGCGACGTATCTCCTGGCCAAGAAGATGATCGAGGCCGGCGCCTGCGCCATCCAGATCGAGAACCAGGTCTCGGACGAGAAGCAGTGCGGCCACCAGGACGGCAAGGTCACCGTGCCCCACGAGGACTTCATTGCGAAGATCAACGCCGTGCGCTACGCGTTCCTCGAACTCGGCGTCGACAACGGCATCATCGTCTCCCGCACCGACTCGCTCGGTGCCGGCCTGACGCAGAAGCTCGCCGTGACCTACCAGCCCGGCGACCTGGGTGACCAGTACAACTCCTTCCTCGACGTCGAAGAAATCACCGAAGCCGAACTCGGCAACGGCGATGTCGTGATCAAGCGAGAAGGGAAGCTGCTGCGCCCGAAGCGCCTGGCCAGCAACCTGTTCCAGTTCCGCCAGGGAACCGGTGAGGCCCGCTGCGTGCTCGACAGCATCACCTCGCTGCAGAACGGCGCCGACCTGCTCTGGATCGAGACGGAGAAGCCGCACGTCGCCCAGATCGCCGGAATGATGAACGAAGTGCGCAAGGTGATCCCGAACGCCAAACTGGTCTACAACAACAGCCCGTCGTTCAACTGGACCCTCAACTTCCGCCAGCAGGCCTACGACTCTCTGGCCGCCGAGGGCAAGGATGTCTCGGCGTACGACCGGGCCAAGCTCATGAGCGTCACCTACGACGACACGGAGCTCGGCCGGATCGCCGACGAGAGCATCCGCACCTTCCAGCGCGACGGCTCGGCCGAGGCCGGCATCTTCCACCACCTCATCACGCTGCCTACCTACCACACGGCGGCGCTCTCCACCGACGATCTGGCCAAGGGGTACTTCGCCGACCAGGGCATGCTCGCCTATGTCAAGGGCGTGCAGCGTCGGGAGATCCGCGAGGGAATCGCCACGGTCAAGCACCAGAACATGTCCGGATCCGACATCGGCGACAACCACAAGGAGTACTTCGCCGGCGAGGCCGCGCTGAAGGCCGGTGGCAAGAACAACACGATGAACCAGTTCGAGGAACCTGTCCTGAGCAGCCGCTGATTCGACGCCGCATGTTGAGGTGACAGCGAAGAAGCCCCAGTCGGAAGACTGGGGCTTCTTCGGTGTGCCGGCGACCGGGAAGCGGCTGATGCCCGAGCCGTCGACGATGAGGCCCAGGAAATCACCACGGGTTTTGTTGACTTCCCGGACTTAACCACATAGCGTCCCTGTAGCCAGTTGAGTCGCCACCGACATCGCACCACTGGTCCATCCCCCAGCCGAGATCGGGCACATGAATTCAGAATCTTCACCCCTTGCGAGTGTTTCGGCGCACGCCGATCACCAGGACACCAGCGACCTGACCGACGAGTTCCGGCGCCGGCAGCTCAGCCTGTTCCGCGAGCGGCAGAACGACCTCGACTCCGACGACTCGATCTCCTCCAACTAGGCTCCGGCTCCGCGCAAGGCCCGACACGGGCCTCGCCGAAACCATCTGGCGGCGGTCGCAGGGCTGCATGAGGAAGTCTGTGAATTCTGATCGATCGCGACGGCGGCAACCGGGCTCCGCCCCGCCCCGCGGCACCTGTATGCTCGAACCAGACTTCCGTGAGCGGCTTTGCTGTGAACGGACGAGCGCTGGTTGAGACAGTGCATGAGGCCCCGGCGTTCGTCGCCGGGGCCTTTCTCGTGCCGGGCGCGGTGCCCTGCCTACTTGCGGGCGAGCACCGCCGCCGCATTCGGGTTTCGGCCCCGAGGGGAATGCCGCGGCGCCTCCGGCGCTTGCAGTGAGGGTGGGCGCCGGCCCCGGACGGATGGGTGCCAGTGAGTAACGTCGATGTGGGTTTCCGCTCCGAGCGCGGCCCTGTGCTGATCGCACTGATGCTGACCACCGGGCTGGTCGCGATCGACGCGACCATCCTGGCCACGGCGGTGCCGACGATCGTGAAGGACCTCGGCGGATTCGCCCAGTTCCCATGGCTGTTCTCGATCTACCTGCTCGCCCAGGCCGTGTCGGTCCCGGTCTACGCGAAACTCGCCGACACCCTCGGCCGCAAGCCGATCGTGCTCGTCGGCATCGGACTGTTCCTGCTCGGCTCGGTGCTCTGCGGACTGGCCTGGAGCATGCCCGCGCTGATCGCCTTCCGCGCGATCCAGGGCCTCGGCGCCGGCGCCGTGCAGCCGATGGCCGTCACCATCGCGGGCGACATCTACACCGTTGTTGAGCGCGCCAAGGTGCAGGGCTACCTGGCCAGCGTCTGGGCCGTCTCCTCCGTGGTCGGGCCGACCCTCGGCGGGTTGTTCTCCCAATTCCTGTCCTGGCGCTGGATCTTCTTCGTCAACATCCCCCTCTGCGTCCTGGCCGCCGTGATGCTGCTCCGCGCGTTCCACGAGAGCGTCGAGCCACGCCGCCACCGGATCGACTTCCTCGGCGCCGGATTGCTCACCGGCGCGCTCAGCCTCCTGATCCTGGCGGTGCTCGAGGGTGGTCAGGCCTGGGCCTGGAACTCACCGGCGAGCATCGGCGCGTTCGGCCTGGGTACCGTCCTGCTCGTCGGTTTCGGGTTCGCCGAGCGCCGGGCCGCCGAGCCGGTGCTGCCGCTCTGGGTGTTCCGACGGCACCTCCTGCTCAGCAGCGCCCTCGTCTCGGTCGGTGTCGGCGCGATCCTGATCGGCCTCACCTCGTTCGTGCCGACCTACCTCGAAGGGGCACTCGGAACCGCGCCGCTGGTCGCTGGCCTCGCCCTCGCCGCCCTGACCATCGGCTGGCCGATTTCGGCCTCGCTCTCCGGGCGCCTCTACCTCCGGATCGGGTTCCGCAGCACCGCGCTCATCGGCATGGTGTTCGTGATGCTCGGGGTCGTGGCGCTGGCTGCCACCTCGGGCTCACCATCGGTCTACATCGTGGCGGCCAGCTGTTTCGTGGTGGGGCTGGGACTCGGCCTCGTGGCGACGCCGACACTGATCGCCGCCCAGTCCAGCGTGGAGTGGGATGAACGCGGAGTGGTGACCGGGGCCAACCTGTTCTCCCGGTCGGTGGGCAGCGCGGTCGGGGTCGCGATCTTCGGGGCGGTCGCCAACGGCATCTTCCTGGCCGCCGGGCCGACCGTTTCTCGCGCCTCGACGGCTTATCCGGCCACTGTGGAGGCGGCATCCGGAGCCGTGTTCCTCGCCGTGGTGATCACCGCGGCGTTCACAGTGGCGGCCGCCGTGTCGATGCCGCGCACCCCACCGCGGAACCGCCCGGTCTAGTCGCGCAGTCCGAACCGGGCGTGCAACGGATGCATCCAGCCCGGCGACCACCAGAGGATCCGCTCCAGCGACGTCATCACCGAGGGCACCAGCACGGCGCGCACGAGAGTGGCGTCCAGGAGCACCGCGACCGCCAGCGCGATGCCGATCTGCTTCATCTGCAACAGGTCCCCGGTGGCGAACCCGGCGAAGACGAGCACGATGATCAGGCCGGCCGAGGTGATGATCCTGCCTGAGCTCTGCAGGCCGGTCTCGATCGCCAGCCGCGTGCCCTCACCCTGATCGTGGTGTTCCTTGATCCGCGAGAGCAGGAACATCTCGTAGTCCATGGCCAGACCGAAGCCGAAGGTGAGGACGAGGGTCAGCACGAGCGGGTCGACGCCCGAGATGGTGGCCGGGTCGAAGTTGAGCACCCCCGAGAGGTTGCCCTCCTGGAATCCCCAGACCAGCACTCCCACCGAGGCTCCGAGCGAGATCGTGCTGATGACCAGGGCCGTGACCGGGATGACCACCGACCCGGTCATCAGGAACAGAAGCACGAACGTGGCGACGGCGATGATGAGAGCCGCCCACGGCGCACCGCGCTGGAGCGAGTCGGTGTAGTCCACCGACGCAGCATCCGAGCCGCCCACCCAGTTGGTGAACGCGGGCCGGTCGGCCCGGATCTCCCGCACCACCGCCGGCCCCTCGTGGGTGTCGACGCTGACCCGGGAGACCCAAAGGCCGTTGACCTGGGCCGGCGGGGCGGCGTCGGTGACGTGCGGCAACGCCCGGACCTGATCAGCCCAGGCCGCGGCGGAGGCTTCGTCGGTGTCGGAGACCAGCTGTACCTTCGCCCCGGTGGCCAGCGGGAAGTGGTCGTTCAGGGTGGTCACGAAACCGTACTGGCTGGACGACCTGGGGATGGCGTCCGAGCCGCTGTTCGTGACGTTCATGCCGAGCACGGGGCTGCCGAGCAGGAGCAATGCCGCGATCCCGACCAGGGCGATCAGGGCCGGGGCCCGCTGCACACCCCGGGTGAGCTTGGAGAAGACACCTTCCTTGGGCGCCACGTCGCCGAACCGGGTGAGGAGTCCGCCCAGGCCGGGGATGCGGGTCAGCAGGCCGGGCTGCAGCAATCGCTCGCCGAAGTACCCGAGCAGCGCCGGAACGAGCACGAGCGCCGTCAGGATGGCGATCAGCACGACCGAGACGGCGCCGACTGCGATGGCACGGATGATCGTGGGCTCGAAGACGAGCAGGCCCACGGTGGCGATGGCGAAGGTCAGCCCGGAGAAGAGCACCGTTCGCCCTGCCGTGTCGATGGTGATCCCCACCGCCTGGAGCATGAGTTCGTGGCGGTCATGCCTGCTCTGACCGTCGGGCTCATCCCTGCCACGGTGCGCCGGGGCATCCTGCGCCCCGTCGGCCGGCCGCGATGCTGCCGGCGTGCGGAGGACGAGCGCCCGGAACTCCTCCCGGAAGCGGCTGACGATGAGCAGGCCATAGTCGATGGAGAGACCGAGGCCGATCACCGTGATGACGTTGAGCACGGTCGTGTCGATGTCCATCAGGAAACTGAAGCCGTACAGCGTGCCGAGGGCGCCGACGATGGACGCGATCGCACCTATCAACGGGATGCCGGCCGCCAGGAACCCGCCGAAGATGAGGAGCATGACCACGAGGGCGATGGGAAGGGAGATCAGCTCCCCCTTCTGCAGGTCGGCCTCGGCGACGGCGACGAGCGAGTCCACGAGCAAGGGGGTGCCGCCCACCTCGACAGTCGCATCGGGCGCGGCCTCCCTCAGGTCGAGGGCGGCCGCCTCGAGCCGGGCCTGGACGGGCGTGAGCACCGCGTCGCTCAGCCGGCCGTCGCTCGTGGACATGGCGACGTTCAGGAGCAGCCCCCGGCCGTCCGCTGCGAACAGCGGCGCCGCGGCAGGGTTCGGTTGGCCGTTGGGCAGCGGCGGGATCTCCAGGGGGTTGACCACCCCGGTCACGCCGTCAATCTTCCTCAGGTCCGCCGCGGCCTCGGCGAGGATCGTGGCCGGCCCGGCCGCGCGAGCCTGGGCCGGGGAGAGCGCGACGCCATAGATCAGCAGCGACAACGACTCGGTGTCCGTGTTGCCGGTGCCCTGGAGCAGTTGCTCCGCCTCGCTGGCCTCGCCCTTCACCGTGGGGCCAGCGCTGGAGAGCCGCTGGAACAGGGTCTCCCCGGCGACCCCGCCGAGCGCTGTCGCGACGAAGACGCCGAGCAGGGCGGCCCAGGCGATGAGCACGATGAAGCGGTGGCGGGCGATGAAGACCCCGAGAGTGCGCAGCATGGTCAGTCGTCCTTCGGAAGTGAGCGGCTATCGCCAAAGTACTCCCCCGGGTCAGGGCGTGGGTGCTGAGTTCACCATGCCTTCGTTCCTTCGGCGGTTGTGACCCGGCGGGTGCGGATGCGGCACTCACGCGGCCATCAAAGCACGCAACGGGGCCGTACGCCCGCCGAGTGTCGATTCGGCCCTCCGGCCGGTCGAGGTGTAGCCTCAGCACTAGACCCCAACATACCCTTGGGGGTATCTGCCGGGTTGGCCCTGTCGCTGATCCGGCCAACCGAAAGGCACTTCCATGAAGATCGTCGTCGTTGGCGGGGTCGCCGCTGGCGCTTCAGTCGCCGCGCGTGCTCGCCGTCTGGATGAGTTCGCTGAAATTATCGTGCTCGAACGGGGCCATCACGTCTCCTTCGCCAATTGTGGCCTGCCGTACCATATCGGCGAAGTCATCACAGATCGCAGCCGCCTCCTCTTACAAACCCCGGAAAGCCTGCGTGAATCCCTCGACATCGATGTGCGGGTCGGGAACGAGGTCACCGCCATCGACAGGGCGGCGCAGACCGTTTCGATCCGTGAGGTCGACAGCGGACGCGAATACGTCGAACATTATGATGCCCTTGCCCTCTGCACCGGCGCCGAACCGCTGCGCCCTCCGCTGCCAGGCATCGACCTGCCGGGCGTGCACGTGCTGAGGCGGATCGGCGACATGGACGTGATCAAGGCGCAGCTCGACGCCGCGATCGCGCAGGCCGCCACCGGCGCACGCGGACCGGTCAGGGCCGTCGTGATCGGCGCCGGTTACATCGGGCTCGAAATGGCCGAGAACCTCAAGCACCGCGGCGCACTCGTCGACGTTGTCGAGATGAGCGACCAGATCCTCCCCCCGCTCGACCATGAGCTGTCGGTGCCGGTGGAGCACCACCTGCGGAGCAGGGGGATCACCCTGCACCTATCCACGGCGGCCGCCGCGTTCACCGAACGGAAGGACGGCGGGCTGAACGTCGAACTGACCGACCTGTCCGTGCTCGAGGCCGACCTGGTCATCCTCTCCGCCGGTGTGCGCCCGAACACCCTGCTCGCCAGGGACGCCGGGCTGGAGCTCGGCCCGCGCGGCGGAGTGACCGTCGACACGCACATGCGCACCTCCGACCCGCACATCTGGGCCGCGGGCGACTCCGTCGAGACCCCCCACACGGTGCTGCCCGGGCAGTGGCTCGCCCCGCTCGCCGGCCCGGCGAACCGGGAGGCCCGAGTGGCCGCCGAGAACATCTGCGGCCGCACGACCGAATACCGGTCCACCCAGGGCACCTCGATCGTGAAGGTGTTCGACATGGTCGCGGGCGGCACCGGCGCCACCGAGCGCCAGCTGCTCGCCGCCGAGGTTCCCTACCGGGCGGTGCACGTGCACCCCTCCGGGCACGCCGGGTACTACCCCGGCACGGCCATGATGCAGCTGAAGGTGCTCTTCTCCCCCGACACCGGCCGAATCCTCGGCGCCCAGGCGGCCGGCTTCGACGGGGTGGACAAGCGCCTCGACGTGCTCGCCACCGCCCTCCGCGCCGGCCTGACCGTCTACGACCTCGAAGAACTCGAGCTGGCCTACGCCCCGCCATTCGGCTCGGCCAAGGACCCGGTCAACATGGCCGGCTTTGTCGCCGGCAACGTGCTCCGTGGCGACCTCACCCTCTGGTACGCCCAGGACTACCCCGAGGCGACCCGCGGCAGCCGACTGATCGACGTGCGCACTCCGGAGGAATTCTCGATCTGGCATCTGCCGGGGGCCGAGAACGTGCCGCTCGGCGACATCCGTTCGGCCAGCGAGGCCTGGGACCGGACGGCTCCGTTCCGGCTGTACTGCGCGGTCGGCTTCCGCAGCTACCTGGCCTACCGTGCGCTCGTGCAGCGCGGCTTCACCGACATCGCCACCCTCTCCGGCGGGTCGGACACGTTCCGCTCCTGGCACGAGGTCAAGCCGGACAGTGACGAACCACCCCTGCCGATGACCGCCTACGCGGAATCCGTCGACATTCGTGCGGCTGCCGCGCGGTCGACGGCGCGCAGCCAGGGCACCGGGCTCCGGGTGGACCTGGACTGCTCGGGACTGGCCTGCCCCGGGCCGATCATGAAGCTCTCCGACAAGATGAAGTCACTCACCTCGGGCGACGAGCTCGTCGTGCACGTCTCGGACCCCGGCTTCGCCAGCGACGCACCGGTCTGGGCCAGGCGAAACGGCCACCAGCTCCTCGCGATCGAGCCGGAGGGATCCGGCTACGTGGCGACCATGCGCAAGGGCGGGGCGGCCTCCGCGGCGACCACCTCGGCCATCACGCCGGCGGAGCCCCGGCCCGGCAAGACCTCGTTCGTCGTCTTCTCCGGCGACCTCGACAAGGTCATCGCGGCCTTCATCATCGCCAACGGCGCGATCGCCATGGGCGAGGAGGTGTCGATGTTCTTCACCTTCTGGGGGCTCAACGCCCTGCGCCGTATCGATCCGCCCAAGCGCGAACGCAAGCTGATGGACAAGATGTTCGCGACCATGATGCCCTCCAGCGCCGGGAGCATGCCGTTGTCGCAGATGAACATGCTGGGCGCCGGCGCGGCCATGATCAAGAAGGTCATGAAGGAGAACGCGGTAGCCTCCCTGCCCGAGCTGATCGCGTCGGCCCAGGCCGGCGGCGCGCGGCTGATCGGCTGCACCATGACCATGGACCTGCTCGGCATCGCGCCGTCGGACCTGATGGACGGCGTCGAACTCGGCGGAGTCGCCACTTTCCTCGGCGAAGCGGCGGAGTCGACCACCACCCTGTTCATCTAGCCGCGGACGGTTCCGTCGACGATGGTGGTCGGGGCCCCAGGACCGCGCCAGCGCCGGGCGGGGCTGGGCGGGGAGCCCGGGTTATGGGGCCTCGTCGACGATGCCGATGAACCGGGTCCCGATCCCGTCCACCTCGGTGCGGCTCATGCCGTCGGCGGGATCGGGCAGCTCGTCCGAACCGTGGTAGTCGCAGGTCAGGTAGGTGAAGGCCGGCCACCACTTCTTCGGGCGTGCCGCCTCGGAGAAACCGCAGACGTCACAGCTGAGCTCCACCCAGACGGGTTTCTTGCCGGTTCGATTGGCACGCGACTGCACCAGCCAGGCCGGGGGGTTGCGCTCGATCTCGCTCAGCTCGGCCTCGGTCATCCGCGACGGGAGCTCGTGCCGCTGCGCCATTTCCAGCGGAATATCCAGCCGCAGGGCGGCCATACGTCTCGTAATCATCTCGATCAAGGATAGGCGCTGCCTGCGACCGCGTGTAGCCCGAGGGTGCCGTCCGGAGTGCCCCGGACGCAGCGGGCGGACACGGGTGGTGTCGGGCGGGTCACCGTTGACATCCCCGATGCCGCCCTGGATTTCCAACCGGGCGGCGACGACCGGGTGCACCTGAGAGCCACCGGCCGCTGCCTCGGGGCGCAGCCTCGCCTCACCGCGACGACGGAGCATCGTCGCGGAGACGAGGTAGGCAGCCCTGCGGCCGCCGTGGCGCTCTGACGACGCGTGGAACAATGGACACATGCCCGAACCTCTCTCCCCTCTTGGACTCCTGCTCGACGTGGACGGGCCGATCGCCAGCCCGGTGACCCGCACCATCGCCACCCCGAGCATCATCACCGACCTGATCACCCTGGCCGGCGCCAACGTTCCGATCGCGTTCGTCACCGGCCGGTCGGTCGCGTTCATCCGGGACCAGGTCGTCGTTCCCCTCCGCGCGGCGGGGCTGCCCGGGACGATGCGCATGTACGGCGTCTGCGAGAAGGGCGCCGTCTGGTTCCCGATCACCGCCGACGGCATCGGCGAGGTCGTCGTCGATGACTCCGTCGCCCTCCCCGCCGAGGCCGTCGAGACCCTGCGCCGGCTGGTGGCCGACCGGTTCGCCGACACGATGTTCTTCGACGAGACGAAACAGGCGATGGTCTCCGTCGAGCAGCGCACGGATGCCGACCACGCCGTCTACCAGGCCGCCGCCGCCGTGTTCAACGAGGCCGCGTTCTCGGTGCTGACCGGTCTCGGCCTCGGAGTGCGGTTCGGCGATCGCGTTGTGGCCGACGCGGACGGCGCCGTACCGTTCCGGATCGACCCGACGATCATCTCGACCGACATCGAGTCGGTCACCCTCGACAAGGACCGGGGCGCCGAGCGCGCGCTCGCCTTCTTCGCCCAGTCCGGGCCGCTCCCGAGCGTCTGGCGCTCGGTCGGGGACTCGCGCAGCGACTACCTGATGGCCGACCACCTGCACGCGGCGGGCTATGACGTGTCCCACGTCGACGTGCGGCCGGCCGACGGCATCCTCGACCGCCCCTACCCGATCATCGTCGAGGGCGACCTGATCCACGACGAGGCCGGAGCGCAGTTCCTCGGCTTCTGGGTGGACAAGCTCGGACTTCGCTAGTCCGCGATGAAGCGGATGCCGTCCTGCAGGCGGCTCCGCAGCTCGAACACCTTCTCGAAGCTGCCTCGCTCCATGCCGGGCAGGCCGTCGCGGAGCAGCCCGACCAGCCGTGACCGGGGGACGGTGATCACGGTGGGGCGCCGCCCGCGACCCGGAACCGTCAGGGGCTCCGCGACGGCGTCGTCGGGCAGCACGATCACGATCGCGGTGAACCGCACCCGGAGCGACCTGGCCAGGGCGCGGGCGGCAGCCGTGAAGTCGTCGACGGGGTGGTCTTCGTCGTGGAGGGCCTCGCCGACCAGCTCGCCGCGCCGCAACTGGACGGGTGCGCCCCAGTCTTCGGAGAGCACCCCGAACAGCCCGGCCGGCCCGAGCACGACATGGTCGATCTTGTCGACCTGGCCGCCCGCGGCAACGTCATGCCAGGCCGTGAAGCCGATGCCGAGTCCGCTGATCTGCTGGGCGGTGACCTCCTCGGCGAGGGCCTTCGCCAGGCAGTGACGGATCTCCCGCGGGGCCGACCGCACGAGCGCCGGCGCGTAGGGGTCGTCGATGGTGGTGCCACGGCCGGCCCACTCGCGCAGGAGGTCGAGGTAGCGCTGCCGGGCCAGCCCGCCCGGGTGGCCGTACATCCTCGCCTTGACCCCGGAGCGGGTGGCCTGGCCGGCGGTCTGCGCCGAGGCGTGGGCGGTGCGAACGGGCGGCTCACCGGAGTCCGGGTAGCGCCGGCGGTCGTAGGCGGCCCGGCTGTCCGGCGTGCCCACCCGTTCCCAGGCCACCTGCACCGCGTGGAACTGCACGGCGCTGCCGCCGACGTCGGGGTGCGTCTGGCGGAGCAGGCGGCGGTACGCGCGGCGAAGTTCGTCGGCGCTCGCCGACGGCGTGACGCCCAACACCTCATATGGTGAAGCCGCGGCCGGGCTTTCAGACATCCTCGCGGTCACTTTCAGGTTCAACGGTCGATTTTCCTGTGTTCACCCTACCGATGGTTGCTGGAATCTCGCCGCACGCGCCACGCTGCCGCCCAGGGGCACCCCCGCCGGTTTTTGTGGGACGATCAGCGGGTGAAGCCCATCGGAGTCCTGAAGGTCCACCGTTCGAGCACCCGCCTGGTCGTGATGGCGGTGCTGGGAATCGCGGCCGCGGTGCTGACCGGCCTCTCCGGCGACTGGGTGCTGGCGCCGATCGCCGGCTGGGGCGTGGCCTGCGTCACCTACGTCGCCTGGGTCTGGCTCACGATCGCCCCGATGGATGCCGCCACGACCGCCGGCCATGCGACGCGGGAAGACCCGTCGCGAGGGGTCGCCGACCTCCTCATCGTGCTGACCAGCCTGGCCAGCCTGGGCGCGGTCGCGTTCCTGCTGCTGGAGACCCGGACCACCGCCGGCCAGCAGGGCATCCAGGCCGGGGTGGCCGTGCTGAGCGTCGCGTTGTCCTGGGTCCTGCTGCACACGCTCTTCACGCTGCGGTACGCGTCGCTGTACTACTCCGGCGTCGACGGCGGGGTCTCCTTCAACCAGACGGCACCGCCGAGTTATGGGGACTTCGCCTATCTGGCCTTCACCCTGGGGATGACCTTCCAGGTGTCGGACACGAACATCGAGGACCATTCGGTGCGGATGACCGCGCTCCGCCACGGCCTGCTGTCCTACCTGTTCGGCTCGGTCATCCTGGCGACCCTGATCAACCTCGTCGCCGGGCTCCTGCGCTGACGCTCAGCCGGCGAACTCCCGAACGGGTCGTCCGGTGACCCCCACGTCGGCCACGAACAGGGACCCGGCCAGGGAGTCTTCCCCGGGGACCAGGTCCTCGCGCGACGTGGTGATGAACAGCCGGTCGAGCCGTGGACCACCGAACGTGCAGGCGGTGACCCGGTGCGCCGCGACCTCGACGACTCCGTCGAGGATGCCGTCCGGCGTGTAGCGCCGCACGGCCCCTCCCGCGTAGAGCGCCACCCAGACGCATCCCTCGCTGTCGACGGTCAGTCCGTCGGGGTAGCCGGCGTCGGCGGGGATCTCGGCGAAGGTGCGCAACCCGGTCAGGCCGGATTCAGCGTCGTAGTCGAAGACGGCGACCCGGCCGGTGGAAGTGTCGTTGTAGTAGGCCAGGGAACCGTCCGGGCTCCACTCCAGCCCGTTGGAGATCGTCAGGTCCTCCTGGACCACGGCGACCCGGCCGTCGGCCTCGAGCCGGTACAGCGACCCGGCCCCTGCCCGCTGGTCCCAGGCCATCGAGCCGCAGTAGAACCGGCCGTGCGGGTCGCAGCCGCCCTCGTTCATCCGCATGCCGGGGCCACTCCACAACGGGTCGTGCCGGGTCAGGTCACCGGCGGCGTCCTCGAGGGCGAACCCGCGTTCGAGGGCGATCACCGCGCCGCCCGACGCCCGGGGTCGCAGCGCAGCCACGAACGGGCCGACGTTGCGGCGGTTGACCGTGTCGCCGTCGAGCGACAGGATATCGCCGGCGAACATGTCCACCCAGCGCAGGCCGCCCCAGGCGTTCGACCAGACCGGACCCTCGGCGTGGAAGGCGACCGGGTCGGTGAATTGCTCGGCGAGCACGGCGGTCTAGTCGCGGAGCAGCTGGACCGGGATGTACACGGCGAGGGCGACGCAGAGAATTCCGGCGAAGAAGATCGGCAACTGGCCGGCGGTCACCGCGAAGGCGAGACCGAAAAGCCAGAATCCGAGGATGAAAATCGCCATGGCGACGATGAAGGCGACGACGTTCATGGGGGTGGTCCTCTCGAGCGGTGCCCGCACAGGTTCGCCGAGCCGATGAGTCGAGCGTACCGGCTGGACGACCCGGGGAGGGAACGTGCGGCGGTCAGCCCCCGGTTCGGGCGCCGACCGGTTCGATCAGCTCGGGGCCGTTCCCCGTCACCGGGGCAACCTGATGGAAGCGGAGCGCCGCGCTCGGCTCCCGGGACGCGTCGACGGCCGCGTCGACGAGGGCCTGGTCGCCGACAGTGTGCGGGTCGAGCCACTGGTCCCAGCATTCCTCGGGAAGCACCACGGGCATCCGGTCGTGGAGGCCGCGCAGGGGGCCGTCCGCGTCGGTGGTGAGGATGGTCGCCGTGAGCACCCAGCGCGCCGGATCGTCGGCGGCGAGGACAGGATTGCGCCACCACGAATAGAGGCCGGCGAACGCGAGCGGCAGGCCGTCATCCGAGTGGATGAAATAGGGCGTCTTCTCCGTGCCGACCGTGTGCCACTCGAAGTAGCCGGTCGCCGGGATGAGCGCACGGCCGGACGCGACCGAGGCACGGAAGGTGGCCTTCTCCGCCGCCGTCTCGGCGCGGGCGTTGAAGGTGGGGTAACCGAGGGCGAGTTCGGTGGAGAAGGACGGCACGAGGGACCAGCGGGCGGATTCGAG
Source organism: Cryobacterium mannosilyticum (assembly GCF_004402705.1). Taxonomy (NCBI): domain Bacteria; kingdom Bacillati; phylum Actinomycetota; class Actinomycetes; order Micrococcales; family Microbacteriaceae; genus Cryobacterium; species Cryobacterium mannosilyticum. Next base: position 146,151 of record NZ_SOFM01000007.1, read on the forward strand.
GCGGCGCACGACGGACCCGGACTTCGCCGATTCGACCACGATCAGAATCTGCTCGGTCGGTTTGATGTTCCAGGAGGGCTCGGGGAGGTTCTCGCCCTCATGCGGGGCGTCGAACATGGCGGCGAGGTCAGGCGCCGTATCCGTGATGATGAATCGCCCGCACATACCGACAGGCTACTACCGCCCCTGCCGGTCGCCGCGCGCCGGGGCACTGGCGGGCGCGCGCCGGCGGGAGCAGAATCGGAGCATCGGCGCCGGTGCGCCGCGGAGGAGAGCTCCCCATGGTCGTGTTCATCGTGGTTCTGGCGGTCGTGCTCGTGCTGGCGCTCATCGTCGCCGCGAATTCGATCCGGGTGATCAAACAGTACGAAAAGGGCGTAGTGCTCCGGTTCGGTCGCCTGATCGGCACGCGCCCGCCCGGCCTGACCTTCATCATCCCGTTCGTCGACGTGCTGCACCGGGTGGCCCTGCGGATCGTGACCCTGCCGATCCAGTCCCAGGGCATCATCACCCGGGACAACGTCAGTGTGGGCGTGTCCGCGGTCGCCTACTTCCGGATCGTCGACCCCGTGAAGTCGGTGATCGCGATCGAGAACGTGCACGCCGCGATCGACCAGATCGCCCAGACCACGCTGCGGAAGGTCGTCGGCCAGCACACCCTGGATGAAACCCTCGCCGAGACGGACATCCTCAACGTCAACATTCGCGAGATCCTCGACGTGCAGACCCTGGACTGGGGCGTGGAGGTCACCCTCGTCGAGCTCAAGGACATCCTGCTCCCCGACTCGATGAAGCGGGCGATGGCCAGGCAGGCCGAAGCCGAACGGGAGAAACGGGCGAAGATCATCAACGCCGAGGGCGAGTCCCTTGCCGCGGCCGCACTCGGCGACGCGTCGGACACGATGATGGCCCACCCGCTGGCCCTGCAACTGCGGAACCTGCAGAGCCTCGTCGAGATCGGGGTCGACAAGAACACCGTGGTCGTCTTCCCGGCGCCCCTGATGAGCACAATCGGTGAACTCGGTGCCTTCCTGGCCCGCGAGGCGGCCGCGGCGACCGGAAACGCCGCCGAGAAAGACCATTGACTTAATCGAAGATACGTTCGATTATATTGGTGTGTCCAGTGCAACCGCCACCTCCTCGTCACCGTCCGGTCGCGCGCCTGCGTCCGGGCTTCAGGACCAGATCGACGCGATGCAGGCCACGCGACTCGGCGGCCTGCTGCCGACCCTGCCGGCCCTGGCCGGACTCTTCCCCGGCGGAGGGCTGCGGCACGGGTGCGTCTACACGGTACCGAACTCCACCACGCTGGTGATGGCGCTCCTCGCCGCCCCGTCGCGGGACGGCGCATGGTGCGGGGTCGTCGGCCTGCCCGACTTCGGCATCGAAGCAGCCGCGGGCCTCGGAATCGCCCTGGACCGCCTCGTCCAGGTTCCGCGGCCCGGTGATCGCTGGCTGGCCGTGACGGCCGCACTCGTGGACGCCCTGCCGGTCGTGGCCGTGCGCCCGCCGTCCCCGGCGCGCTCCGCGGATGCCGCCCGCCTCGCCGCGCGGCTCCGCCAGCGCGGCGGTGTCCTCCTCGTCGCCGGGCCCTGGACCGCGGGCGAGGCGGAGCTGACCATCGAGGCGCGGCATTGGGAGGGGCTGGGGCTGGGCCCCGGCCACGGGTCCCTGTCCGGGATGAGCGTCACCGTCGTCGCCGCGGCCGGGCACGGCGGAGGAATGACGCGAAGGGCCTCGGTGGTCTTCGCGGGTGGTGGGCCGCACCCCCCGAACGACGCGGCCGGGCTGCCCCACCTGCCGGCAGGCCGGTCCGGGGCTGCGTGGGACGAGGCCGGGTTCCTGCGGGAAGGGACAGGCTGACCGTGGCCGGGCTTGAGCCTCCGCCGACCCTGTCCTCACCCTCGAGGACGATCGTGCTCTGGTGCCCGGACTGGCCTGTCGCCGCCGCCCGCGCGGAGACCGGTCTCCCCCGCGATGCGCCGCTGGCCTTGATCTCCCAGGGAACGGTATTCGCCTCGTCGGCGTCGGCGCGGGCTGACGGGGTGCGGCGCGGGCTGACGCTCCGCGAGGCGCAATACCGGTGCGGAAGTCTCGTCGCGTTGCCCCACGACCCGCTGCTCGACGAGCGGGCGTTCGAGCCCGTGCTGGCCCGACTCGAGGAGGTCGCCCCCGGCGTGGCGACGATCCGCCCAGGCACCGGCGCCGTGCGGGCCCGGGGTCCCGCCCGGTACTACGGCGGTGAGGAGCCGGCCGGGCAATCCATGCGTGACGCTGTCCTCGACCTCGGGGTCGCCGATGCCCGGGTCGGCATCGCCGACGGGCCGTTCGCCGCTGAGCAGGCCGCGCGGAGCGCGCAACGGGCGGAGGTCCGGGCGGTGCCGCCCGGACACTCATCCGGCTTCCTGGCCGGAATGCCGGTCGCCCTGGTCGTGGACGCGCGGCTGACCATGCTGCTGCGCCGCCTGGGCGTGCACACGCTGGGCGACCTCGCCGCCCTTCCCGCCGCGCAGGTCGCGCAGCGGTTCGGGCCCGCGGGCCTGGCGGCGCAGGCGCAGGCCCGCGGCGTCGATCCGGCCCCCTTGCAGGCCAGGGTGCCGCCCCCGCAGCGCGACCTGCTGCTCCGGTTCGAGCCTCCCCTCGACCGGATCGACCAGGTCGCCTTCGCGGCACGCGCGCCGGCCGACAGTTTCGTCGACGGCCTCGCCGGCGCCCACCTGGTCTGCACGACCCTCCTGGTCGAGGTCGGCCTGGACTCCGGCCGGACGCTCGGCCGCAGCTGGCGGCATCCGCGCTGGTTCGACGCCGCCGACGTCGTCGACCGGGTGCGCTGGCAGCTGCAGGGCAGCGGGGCCGGCGATCCCGGGCTCGACTCGGCGGTGTGCTGGCTCCGGATCCTCCCGGAGGAGGTCGACGCCGCCGGCAACCACGAGCCGGGGCTCTGGGGCTCCGGACCGGACGAACGCATCCATCACGCCCTGTCCCGGGTGCAGAGCCTACTGGGGCACGAGGGGGTGGTCACGGCCGTGGTCGGCGGCGGCAGGCTGCTCGCCGAGCGCCAGGTGTTCGTCCCCTGGGGCGATGCGCCGGCCGGCCCTCGCACCGGGCCGGCCGGGGCCGCCGCTGCCCCGTGGCCGGGGAGCCTGGCGGGGCCCCTGCCGGCAACCGTGTTCCGGGAACGACGACCGGTCGGCCTGCTCACCCAGGACGGGAGCCAGGTCGACGTGGACGAGCGCGGTCTCCTCCCGGCAGATCCCGTGCAGTTCTCCCCCTCCGGGCGGAACGACGACCTGCGATCGGTGGCCGCCTGGGCCGGTCCCTGGCCCGTGCATGAGGGCTGGTGGCGACCCGGAGGCGGTCGCCAGGTCGATCGCGTGCAGATCGTCGACGCCGACGGGGCCGCCTGGCTGCTCCACTTCGACGACCGGCGCTGGTGGGCGGAGGCCCGCTATGACTGAGCGACCCTGGCCCCTCACGCCGTTCAGGCCACGCGGCCTGAATCCGGAAGGAGAACCCTGATGGGATGGAGCAACCCGCCGATCTCCTGGTCGGAACTGGAGCGCCAGCTCTCCGACCGGCGCCGCCCGACCGGCACACCAAGTGGCGCCGACGGCGGCGACAGCCCGGCGTGGTCGCGGCGAAGAGCGCCCTACCGCCCCGACGGGGAACCGGCCGTCGCGGCACGGCCGACCGCAGACTCAACGCCGTATGCCGAGTTGCACGCGCACTCCAGCTTCAGCTTCCTCGACGGCGCAAGCTCCCCGGAACAGCTCCTCGAAGAGGCGAATCGGCTCGGATTGACCGGGCTCGCCCTGACGGATCACGACGGGCTCTACGGGGTGATCCGCCTGGCGGAGACGGCCGAGAGTTACCCCGAGGTCGGCACGGTCTTCGGCGCGGAACTGTCCCTCGGGCTGCCCGGTCCGCAGAACGGGATCCCCGACCCGGCGGGCACCCACCTCGTCGTGCTCGCCCGAGGCCAGACCGGCTACCACCAGCTGGCCGGAGCCATCACGGAGGCACAGCTCGCGGGCGACGAGAAGGGGCGGCCGGTCTACGACCTCGAACGACTCTCAGAACAGTCGGCCGGCCACTGGGCGGTCCTGACCGGATGCCGCAAGGGCGCCGTTCGGGCAGCGCTGGCGACCGGGGACCAGACCGCCGCGGCCGTGGAATTGACCCGGCTGGTGCGGCTCTTCGGCCGGGAGAACGTCTACGTCGAGTTGTTCGACCACGGCAACCAGCTCGACTCCAGCACGAACGACGCCCTCGCCGCGCTCGCCGAACGGGCCGATCTGCCCCTGCTGGCCACGAACAACGTGCACTACGCCGGCCCCGACCAGGCCCGGCTGGCCGCCACCGTCGCCGCCGTGCGCGCCAGACGGAGCCTGGACGACCTCGACGGCTGGCTGCCCGCAACCGCCGGCGCCCACCTGCGCAGCGGCGACGAAATGGCCGCCCGGTTCCGCCGCTATCCCGGTGCGGTCGCGAACACGGTCCCGCTGGCCAGGGAACTCGCCTTCTCCCTTCGCCGGGCACGGCCTCGCCTGCCGCGCCAGGATGTGCCCGAGGGACACACCCCCATGAGCTGGCTCCGCGCCCTGGTCTGGGCGGGTGCGGCGCGCTGTTACCCGGGCCTCAACGACAACGTGCGAGAGCGGATCGAGAAGGAACTCGCCGTGATCGAGGCCAAGGACTTTCCCGGCTACTTCCTGATCGTGCACGACATCGTCCAGTTCGCCCGCAGCCGCGGCATCCTCTGCCAGGGTCGCGGTTCGGCCGCGAACTCCGCCGTCTGTTTCGTGATCGGGATCACAGCCGTGGATTCGATCTTCTACCGGCTGCCCTTCGAACGCTTCCTGTCCAGTCTCCGCGACGAGGAACCCGACATCGACGTCGACTTCGACTCGGACCGCCGGGAGGAGGTGATCCAGTACGTCTACCGGCGCTACGGAAGGTTGAATGCGGCCCAGGTTGCCGATGTGATCACCTATCGGCCGAAATCCGCGGTCCGGGACGTCGCCCGCGCCCTGGGCTACAGCACCGGGCGCCAGGACGCGTGGGCGAAGCAGGTGGAGCGGTGGGGAGAGGCTGTGGCGGGCGTCGACCACGATATCCCCCCGCTCGTGTCCGACCTGGCCGAACAGCTGCTGGCCGCGCCGCGCCATCTCGGAATCCACTCCGGCGGGATGGTGCTCACCGACCGGCCCGTCGGCGAGGTCTGCCCGATCGAGCCCGCCCGGATGGACGCGCGCACCGTTCTGCAGTGGGACAAGGACGACTGCGCCTGGATGGGCCTGGTGAAGTTCGACCTGCTCGGGCTCGGGATGCTGGCCGCCCTGCAGTACACCTTCGACCTCGTGCGGGAGGAGCTGGGCGAGTCCTGGGGTCTGTCGTCCATCCCCCGCGAGGAGCAGGGTGTCTACGACATGCTCTGCCAGGCCGACTCGGTCGGGGTGTTCCAGGTCGAGAGCCGCGCCCAGATCGGCACCCTGCCGCGGTTGCAGCCTCGCCGGTTCTACGACCTCGTCGTTGAGATCGCCCTGATCCGGCCCGGTCCGATCCAGGGCGGGGCGGTGCATCCGTTCATCCGGCGCAAGCTCGGCCAGGAACCGGTGACCTACCTGCACCCCAGGCTCGAACCGGTGCTCGAGCGCACCCTGGGCGTGCCCCTGTTCCAGGAGCAGCTCATGCAGATGGCCATGGCCGTCGGTGGCTGCACCGGCGAGGACGCCGACCTGTTGCGCCGGGCGATGGGCTCCAAGCGCGGGGTGGAGAAGATCTCCAGCCTCAGGGCCCGCCTCTACGCGGGAATGGCGTCCAACGGCATCACCGGCGAGGTGGCCGACTCGATCTACGCCAAGATCGAGGCCTTCGCCAATTTCGGTTTCGCCGAAAGCCACTCGATCAGCTTCGCCCTGCTCGTCTACTCCAGCGCCTGGCTCGGGCTGCACTACCCCGCCGCGTTCCTCGCCGCGCTCCTGCGCGCCCAGCCGATGGGGTTCTATTCCCCCCAGTCGCTGGTGGCGGATGCCAGGCGGCACGGAGTCCAGGTGCTCCGACCCGACATCCTCAGGTCAGATCCCGACGCGTCGCTGGAACGCCGTGCCGGCGCCGGGGGCGAGAGCACGCCGGGAGCGGGCGGGCGCCCGGCCTGCCTGCACCCGGAGCAGCCCCCGGTCGGCCCCTTCGACCGGGCCGTTCCTCCCGACTTCCGCGAGCACCGGCGCGACGGGGCGTTCAATGTGCGGTTGGGGCTGGCCGCGGTCACCGGGATCGGCCAGGATCTCGCCCGCAGGCTGGTCGCCGAACGCGCCGAGAATGGGCCGTACCGGTCGATGACGGATCTCGCCCGCCGGGTCAGACTGAGCACCGACCAGCTCGAGGCGCTCGCCACCGCAGGCGCGTTTCAGGGACTGGGCCTGGACCGCCGCGCCGCCCTCTGGACCGCCGGCGACGCGGCCCGGGAACGATCCGGTTACCTCGCCGGCACGTCCGGGTCGGTCCAGCCGCCGCTGCTGCCGCTTCTCACTCCGCCCGAACAGGTGGTCTACGACCTGTGGGCCACCGGCATCTCCCCCGACGACCACCCGATCCGGCACGCCCGCGCGTCCCTCGACGCCCGAGGCGCCGTGCCGATCGACGCCCTGCCGCAGCGCGAAAGCGGCCGCCGCCTCGAAGTGGGCGGCGTCGTGACGCACCGGCAACGCCCGGCGACCGCGGGCGGGGTCACCTTCATCAACCTGGAGGACGAGACCGGGACCCTCAACGTGATCGCCGGCCTCGGCGTCTGGAATCGGTTCCGCCGGGTCGCCCGGGAATCACCGGCCCTCATCGTGCGCGGCATCCTCGAGCGCTCTCCGGAGGGTGTGACCAACCTGATCGCCGACCGGTTCGAGCCGCTCACCGTCTCCGCGCCCACGACCTCGCGTGACTTCCGCTAGCGTCGATCGAGGCGGAATCCGGCGCCAGGGCCAACGGTCCCGGGCCGGCAACGGGAATGGACGACCGAGACATGCACGATGGCAATCCCCAGGACCGGTACAGCGCGGACGTGCTGCGGCCAGGCTGGCGCGAGGTGGGTCGCACCGTCATCCCGTCCCAGGACGCCACCGCCGGTCTCGTCGTCGAAGAGGTCGCCACCGGCTTCTGCGGCGCCGTCGTCCGGATCGAGAAGAGCGTCGTCACGCTGGAGGACCGTCACGGCAAGTTGCGCCTGTTCCCCCTCGGCGGCGGCTTCCTGATCGACGGCCGGCCGGTGGTCCTCGCCGCCCCCGCCCGCGCGGCATCCCGGAAGCCCGCCCGCACCGCCTCCGGCTCCCTGGCGGTGTCGGATGCCCCGGCCCGGGTTGCCCGCGGCAGCCGGATCTTCGTCGAGGGACGCCATGACGCCGAACTGGTCGAGAAGGTGTGGGGCGCCGACCTCCGGATCGAGGGCGTCGTCGTCGAGTACATCGAAGGCGTGGACAACCTCGAGGAGCTGCTTGCCGAGTTCAAGCCGGGGCCGACCCGCAGGGTCGGGATGCTGGTCGACCACCTCGTCGCCGGTTCCAAGGAGAGCCGGATCGCCGATGCCGTGGCGCGCGGGCCGTACGGCCGTCATGTGCTCGTGGTCGGGCATCCGTACGTCGACGTCTGGCAGGCGGTCAAGCCCGAGCGACTGGGGCTCACCGTCTGGCCCGACATTCCCCGCAGCATCGAGTGGAAGCACGGGATCTGTGAGGCCCTGGGCTGGCCCCACGAGGACCAGGCGGACATCGCCCGGGCCTGGCAGCGGATCCTCGGCCGGGTGCGGACCTTCGCCGACCTCGAGCCGCAACTGCTCGGCCGGGTCGAACACCTCATCGATTTCGTGACCGTGGATTAGTGCAGGCCCCGCCCGCTGTGTGCCTGACTTTCAGGAAACGTAACGCTTTAGCCTCGAATTCTCACAGAAAACAGTTTGCACGGGGCGACGTGGGCTAGTGTTATCTCAGTAGTTGTAGTGCTTGCACGTCTTAATACGCGGTGACTTCGGTTCCCGCGGCGTATTCCTTTCGGAAGCGGACGACGAATACCGCGACGAACGGCCTCGAAAGTCGAGGTCCTTCTAACACTCCTGGAGGAGTTTCAAAAATGGCAACAGGTACCGTGAAATGGTTCAACGCTGAAAAGGGCTTCGGCTTCATCGCTCCCGACGACGGAAGCGCCGATGTCTTCGCGCACTACTCCGCGATCGCATCGAACGGCTACAAGTCGCTCGACGAGAACCAGAAGGTCGAGTTCGAGGTAACCCAGGGCCCCAAGGGTCCCCAGGCCGAGAACATCCGCGCCCTCTAAATAACAGCCACATAAGCTGCTTCAACGCTCCCCGCTTCGGCGGGGGGCGTTGTTTTTTTGCGCCACGCAGACGACCCCGGGTCAACCCGGGTCATCCCCCTCCTTCCTGACGGCACAATCGTAGCGTCAGGTGCTCGTCGACCGGCTGCGGCTACTTGACCAGGTCCTGCCAGCCGTCCCCGTCGACGTACTCGAAGATCAGGTTGGTCTCGGTGTGGGCCACGGCCGGATGCTCCGCGAGATGTTCCAGCACGAAGTCACGCAGGTCGGAGGCATCCGCCGCAGCCACGTGCAGCAGGTAGTCGTCGGCTCCGGCCGTGTGGAACAGGCCGATCACACCGGGCCAGTGCGGCGCCGCGTTGCGGAAGTCGTCGATCTGCACCCTCGCGTGCTTGACCAGCCGCACCGAGATCAACGCCTGCAGGGAGGCGCCGAGCGCGGCCAGGTCGATGTTCGCCCGGTAGCCGCGGATATGCCCGAGTTGTTGCAGGCGGCGCAGCCGAAGGGACACGGTCGACTCGGCGACGCCGATCTCCGCCGCCAGGGCGGCGCCGGAGGCCCTCGCGTTGACCGACAGGGCGCGGAGGAGCGCCCGGTCGACCCGGTCGATTTCGGATTTCTTCGGTTCCATGGACCCACTCTTTCCTTGACGAGCAGTTTATGCGACAATCCCCGTCCAGACGGAAGACCCTGCAGGAGGTCTTGTGTGCGGACACAGAATCTGTTTTGGTCTGAGGATGATGCCAACGATGCCGCACCTGGAAACCATTGCCGTGCACGCCGGGATGGACGGCCTGACCGAGGCGGGGATGCATGTTCCCGGGATCGATCTGTCGACGACGAACCCGCTCACCGGGGTCGAGTCCGGCGGCGATTCCTATGAGAACCTCGCCACGGGCGGCACCCTGGTGCCGGGCGAGTCCGCCGTCTATCAACGGCTGTGGCAGCCGGGCGTCGCCCGGTTCGAGACGGCGCTGTCCGCCCTCGAGCGGGCGGAGGGCACGGTCGCCTTCGCCACCGGGATGGCCGCCCTGGCTGCCGTGCTGATCGCCACCGTGGCCGCCGGCAAGCCGCACGTGGTGGCCCTGCGACCGATCTACGGCGGAACCGACCATGTACTGGCGACGGGACTGCTGGGCACGAGCGTGACCTGGGTCGACGCGGCCGGGGTGGGCGCGGCCATCCGGGCCGACACCGGGCTCGTCATCCTCGAGACGCCCGCGAACCCGACCCTGGAACTGACCGATATCCGGGCGGTGGCGGATGCCGCCGGCGACGTTCCCCTGCTGGTCGACAACACCTTTGCGACGCCGGTGCTGCAGCGGCCGCTCGAATCAGGGGCTACCCTGGTGCTGCACAGTGCGACGAAGTTCCTCGGCGGCCACGGTGACGCGATGGGCGGAACCGTGTCCGGTCCGGCCGACTGGGTGGTGCGCCTGCGCCAGGTGCGCGCCCTGACCGGGGGGATCCTGCATCCGTTCGGGGCGTACCTGCTGCACCGGGGGCTCCGCACCCTGCCGGTGCGGGTTCTCGCCCAGCAGGCCACCGCGGCCGAGATCGCCGGGCGGCTCGTCGGGCACCCGGCACTCGCCCGGGTGTACTACCCCGGCCTGCCCGGCCAGGACCCGCAAGGCCTGCTGAATCGGCAGAGCACCGGGGCAGGATCGATCATCGCCCTCGACCTCGCCGACGGGTTCGACGCGGCCGTGCGCTTCACCGAGGCCTGCCGGCTGATCACCCACGCGGTCTCGCTCGGCGGGGTCGATTCGCTCGTGCAGCACCCTGCCTCGCTGACGCACCGACCGGTCGAGGCCGGTGCCCGGCCCGCTGCCGCCGTCGTGCGGCTGTCGATCGGGCTTGAGCACGTCGACGACCTGATGGCGGACATCCTGGCCGCGCTGGACGTGGCCGGCGATGTCGCGTTCGACCGCGCGGTCCGGATTCCCCACGAAGCCGTCGTCTGAGTCCCCGTACACCTGAGTGAGGTCAGCTGCGACCGAGGCGGCGGCGCAGCAGGTCGATCCGTTTCTGCAACTGGGTGACGCTGGCCTGCGCGACCGCTGGACCGCCGCACTCGCGCCGGAGTTCGGCGTGCACCATGCCGTGCGGTTCACTGGCAAGTTTGGACCACATGCCGACCAGGCTGGCGAGCAGGGTGCGCTGTTCCTTCAGCGTGCGGTACAGCGGCGGCGGTTCCTCCGGCGTGATCTCACCGGTCACCGGGTCTTTACGCCGGTCCGTCGACCGCTTGGCCTGGCGGGTCTGCCGTTGGCGGAGCAGTTCGGAGACCTGTTCCGGCTCGAGCAGGCCCGGGATTCCGATGAAGTCGAATTCCTCGTCGGTCCCGGGCTCGGCCAGCTCACCGAACTCGTCGCCGTTGAACATGACCATGTCGAAGGTGGCCTGCGAGTCGATGGCTTGCCAGAGGAACTCCTCGCCGAGCTCGTCGGAGCCCTTCTCCTCCTTGTTCGCGGCGGCGACCATGGCGTCTTCGGGGTTGTACATCCCGTCGTCACCGTCGTCGCGGTTGCTGCGGTCGAGGGCGTGGTCCCGCTCGAGTTCGAGCGCGTTGGCGAGGCTGAGCAGGCCCGGCACATTCGGCAGGAAGATCGACGCGGTCTCACCGCGGCGCCTGGCCCGCACGAACCGGCCGATCGCCTGGGCGAAGAACAGCGGGGTGGACGCGCTCGTCGCGTAGACGCCCACGGCCAGCCGGGGCACGTCGACGCCCTCCGACACCATCCGCACGGCCACCATCCACCGCCGGGTGTTGTGCGAGAACTCGTCGATCCGGTCGCTGGATTCCTTCTCGTCGGAGAGCACGACCGTGACCGGCTCCCCCGAGATCTCCTCGAGGATGGTGGCGTAGGCGCGCGCCGTGGTCTGGTCGGTCGCGATGACGAGTCCGCCGGCGTCGGGGATGCCGTGGCGCACCTGGGTGAGCCGGGAGTCGGCCGCGCGCAGGACCGCCGGGATCCACTGCCCGGTGGGCTCGAGGGCGGTGCGCCAGGCCTGCGAGGTGATGTCCTTGGTGTTGCCCTCGCCGAGCTTCGCCTCCATCTCATCGCCGGCCCTCGTGCGCCACTTCATGTGTCCGGCGTAGACCATGAACATGACAGGGCGCACCACGCCGTCCTCGAGGGCGCGGCCGTAGCCGTAGTTGTAGTCGCTCTGGGACAGCCGGATACCGTGCTCGTCGGGCAGGTAGCTCACGAACGGGATCGGGGAGGTGTCGGAGCGGAACGGTGTGCCGGTCAGGGAGAGCCGGCGGGTGGCCGGCTCGAAAGCCTCCCGGATCGCGTCGCCCCAGCTCAGCGCGTCGCCGCCGTGGTGCACCTCGTCGAGGATGACCAGGGTGCGGCTGGACTGGGTCAGTTCACGGTGCAGGGCCGCTCGGCTGGCCACCTGGGCGTAGGTGACGGCGACGCCGTGGAAGTGGCTGCCGTAGCGCCCGTTCGCGTTCTTGAAGCTCGGGTCGAGCCGGATGCCCGCCCGGGCCGCGGCATCCGCCCACTGGCGCTTGAGGTGCTCGGTCGGGGCGACGACGGTGATCCGGTCGATCAGCCGCCTGGCCTTCAGCTCGGCCGCCAGCCGCAGGGCGAAGGTGGTTTTCCCGGCGCCCGGCGTGGCCGCGGCCAGGAAATCGCGCGGCTGGTGCACGAAATACGCTTCGAGAGCCTCGGCCTGCCAGGCTCGCAGCTTGTTCGCCGTGCCCCAGGCGGCGCGCTCAGGGAAGGACGGGGACAGGTGTTCGGCTGCACTCGTTCCCTGGATTGGTCCGAAGGCAGGCAAAGTAGTCACTCCCTAAAATCTAGCAAGGTGCGCCGACAGTTTGGTACGAGCGGGGACAATGGAAGCATGACGACGCCGAAGCACCCGTGGTCCCGCTACGTCGCCCTCGGCGATTCCTTCACCGAGGGGGTGGGAGATCCGGAACCGGCCAGCCCCGGCGGGCACCGCGGCTGGGCCGACCGGGTAGCCGAGGTTCTCAGCCAGGGCACAGAGGATCTCGCCTATGCGAACCTCGCGGTCCGCGGGAAGCTGATCGGCCAGATCATCGACGAGCAGATCGAACCGGCTCTCACGCTGCACCCCGACCTGATCACGATCTCCGCCGGCGGCAACGACGTGCTCCGGCCCGGCTCCGACCCTGACCTCATCGCCGCCCGGTGCGAAGAGGCCGTGAGCCGGCTCGCCGCCGACGGCGCGACCATCGTGCTGTTCACGGGCGCCGACGTCGGGTTCTCCCCCGTCTTCCGCGGCATCAGGGGCAAGGTCGCGATCTACAACGAGAACATCCGGGCCATCGCGGCGAAGTACGACTGCGTGGTCGCCGATCTCTGGTCGCTGACCGAGATCCAGGCAGCCGGAATGTGGGCTCCCGACCGGTTGCACCTGAACGCGCTCGGCCACCACACCGTGGCCCGGATGGTGCTCGACGTGCTGAACGTGCCGAACACCCTCGAAGCGCTGGTGCCGGAGCCGATGCCGGGAACGACCTGGCGGAAGGCCCGCAGCGAGGACATCCTGTGGGCGCGCGAGTACCTCGTCCCGTGGGTGCTCCGGCGGATCCGGCACCAGTCCTCCGGCGACCACGTGCTGCCCAAGCGTCCTGAGGCAGGGCCGTTCAGCCGTACCCCGGCGTAACGGACCGGCCGGCCCGGTTCCTACTTCTCGGCGGCGGCCAGTTCTCCGGGATGGCTGAACCGCCACTCGGGGCCAGGGTCGCTGATGGTCTTGTCAAGCACGAGGGGCACACTGACGGTCTTGCCGCCCACGGCGAAGTCGACCGCGCCGACCGTGTCGCCGGCGTCACCGAGGGTGATCGGACGGGCCGTGGCCACGGCGGTGACCGGCGTGTCCGACCAGACGAGAACGGATGCCGCCTTCGCGGCGACCGCGCGGCTTTCCTGACCCCACTTGGTGTCGTAAGAGGCGTACGCGGCGCCCTTGCCGGTCAGGGTGACTTCCCGGAACCCGGGCTTCACGCTCTCGATCAGTGCGGAGATGGAGGCGTTGAGTTCGGTGTGGTCCGTGCCGCCGAGCACGACGCCGACCAGGGTGATTGTCTCGGAGCCGACGGCGAATTCCGCGGAGAAGAGCAGGCAGGCCCCGGCCTCGTCGGTGGTGCCGGTTTTCAAACCGGTGACGCCGTGCTTGCCGAGGAGCTTGTTGGTGTTGGTGACGGTGCCGATGGTGGGCAGGTCGGCGGTGCGTTCGGACACGATCGAGGCGAGGGCCGGGTCGGCGACGACGAGTTTGCCGATCTCGATCAGGTCGGACGGGCTGCTCTTGCTGCCCGGGGAGAGTCCGCTCGTGTCCGTTACGGCCGTGTGCTCCAGGCCGTGCGCGGCAAGCCAGTCGTGTGCCGCGGCCAGGTAGGCATCGACCGAGCCGAAGGCCCAGACCGCGAGGGAGATGCTGTAGTTGTTCGCCGAGGGAAGCAGCATGGCCTCCATGGTCTGGCGCTGGCTGAGGACCATCCCGGCGGAGACGGGGGCGACGGACCCGTTCTCGGCGATCACGTCGTAGTAGATGTCGACGTCCTTGTCGGTGAAGGTGATCTCGGGTCCGGCCTCCTTGCCGGTGAGGGGCTTCTTGTCGAGCACGACGAGCGAGGTGATCATCTTGGTGATGCTCGCGATCGGCACGGTGCCCTGCTCTCCGCCGGAGCCGAGCACCCCGTCGTAGCCGACCGCGCCGATGGCGCCCGAGCCCTCGCCCGGCCAGGTCAGCTGGGCTGCGGGCTGGGTCAGCGCGGCCGGCTGGCTGAGGCTCGCGGCGACCTCGGGGACCGGGGCCAGGCCGGTGCCGGCGAGGTAGCCGACGCCGCCCAGGACGACCGCGAGTACCCCGATCGCGGCGAGGCGACGACGGCGGAAGGTTTGGCGTCGGGTCAGCGGCATCCGTCGATTCTACCGTCGGCCGGCGCCGGGACGCGCAGGGCGTACAGGGCGACGGCGCTGGCGGAGGCGACGTTGAGCGAATCGACTCCGTGCAGCATCGGGATCGTGACGACCGTGTCGGCGGCGGAGATGGCCAGGGCGCTGAGCCCGTCGCCCTCGGTGCCGAGGATGAGGGCGAGGCGCTCCGGCGGGTCCGCGGCGAACCGGTCCAGGCTCACCGCATCGTCCGACAGGGCCAGGGCGGCGAGGTGGAAGCCGGCGGCGTGAAGCAGCGGTGCGGCCTCACCCCACTCGGGCAGTCGCGTCCACGGCACCTGCAGCACGGTTCCCATGCTGACCCTGACGCTGCGCCGGTAGAGCGGATCGGCGCAGCGCGGGGTGATCAGCACCGCGTCGGCGCCGAGTCCCGCGACCGAGCGGAAGATCGCCCCGACGTTGGTGTGATCGACGATGTCCTCGAGGATGACGATGCGCCGGGCATCCCGGATCAGGTCGGCGACCGCGGCCAGGGGCGGCCGGTGCATCGCGGCCAGGGCACCCCGGTGCAGGTTGTACCCGGTCAGCTTCTCGAGGACGGCCGCCTCCCCGACGTAGACGGGCACGTCGGGCCACTCGGCCAGCAACGGGAGCACATCGGGCAGCCACTGCTCCTGGACGAGCACGGAACGCGGCTGGTGCCCGGCCGCCAGAGCCCGCACGATGACCTTGCTGGACTCGGCGATATACAGGCCCCCCGCCGGTTCGGCGACACGCCGCAGCGCGACATCCGTCAGCCGCGCGTAGTCGGCAAGACCGGGCAGGTCGAGGTCGGTGATGTGAACGATCTGCACAGCGATGGCGCCTTTCGAGGGAATGAGCGACTCCAGCCTGTCAGGTCCGACGGCCGGATCCGTCACCCACACCAAAACCCGCGAGTTTAGACTCGGAGGGACAGAGGATGGAGCACCATGACCACCGAGACGATTCCGGTCTCCGACGCGGTCGCCGCCGAGGCACTGGACACCGTCGCGGAACTGCTGCGCGGCAAGCAGACCGCCGTGCTCACCGGCGCCGGGATGAGCACCGATTCCGGCATCCCCGATTACCGGGGCAAGGGCGCGCCGGTGCGCACGCCGATGAATTTCCAGACCTTCGTCGGGGACGAGCGGGCGCGGAAACGCTATTGGGCGGGCAGCCACGTCGGCTGGCATCGGTTCCGCGCGGCCGAACCGAACCTCGGCCACCGGTCCCTGGCGCGGCTCGAGCAGCATGGCGCGATCTCCGGGGTGATCACGCAGAACGTCGACGGCCTGCACACGAGGGCCGGGTCCCGGCACGTCGTCGACCTGCACGGGTCGATGGACCTGGTCGTCTGCCTCGCCTGCGGCCAGGCGTTCGGCCGGGACAGCGTCGCGGCCCGCCTCGAGAAGGACAATCCGTTCCTCGGCGTACCCGATGCCGTGCGGGTGGCGCCCGACGGGGACGCCGAAGTCGCCGACGTGGAGAGCTTCGTCATCCCCGCCTGCACCGTCTGCGGTGGCATGCTCAAGCCCAACGTCGTCTTCTTCGGGGAGCTGGTGCCGACCGTCAAGTTCACCGAGGCGACCGCCCTCGTGGCCGGAGCTGAGGCCCTCGTCATCGCCGGGTCCTCCCTGGTGGTGAATTCGGGCATCCGCCTGCTTGAACAGGCCAGGCGTCGCAAACTACCGATCGTCGTCATCAACCGCGGAGTCACCAAGGGAGACGGCCGGGCGTTGATTAAGCTGGAGGCCGGGACTTCGGAGACTCTCGCGGGCCTCGCGGCCCGTCTGGTCGACTGACCCCCGGTCCATGCGGATGACGAAACGGCGGCAATGACCAGACTCTCGATAGTGCGCCACGGGCAGACCGAGTGGAACCTGCGCACCAGGATCCAGGGCAGCACGGATATCCCGCTCAATTCGACCGGACGGGCCCAGGCCGCGGAGACGGGCCTGCGGCTGCGCAGCCGGCACTGGGACGCGATCGTGACGAGCCCGCTCGACCGGGCGCACGAGACGGCGCGGATCATCGCCGGTGAGCTCGAACTGGCGCAGCCGGAGGTGGTCGAGGCGCTCACCGAACGTCACCACGGCCAGATCGAGGGGCTCACGTTCGCCGAACGGCAGTTCCGCTTCCCCAATGGGGTCGCCGTGCCCGGACTGGAGACGCGCCAGGAGGTGCTGGACCGAGTGCTGCCGGCGCTCGGCCTTGTCGCCGCGGCCCGGCCCGGCCAGTCCGTGCTCGTCGTCTGTCACGGCGGCGTGATCGGCACCTTGATCCGCGACAGCACCGGCGGTGAACGGCCCCGCCACGACGAGATCATCGCCAACGGGTCGGTGCACGACTTCGTCTGGCACGACGGGCGGCTGCAGCTCGAGTACTTCGATGCGACCGTACGCACCCTCGCCGAGAACACGCACTACACCGGCTGAGGCCCCGAAACCCGCTCAGTGCGGCGCGGCGCGGCGGTGATCAGATCCAGGAGCCTTCGGGCCGAATCCGCCCAGGTGAACCGGGCCGCCGTGGCGACGGAGAGCCGTGAACGTTCGGCCCACTCCCCCGGCCGGTCGAGCCGGGTGATCGCCGCGGCGAGGGCGTCCGGGCTGGCCGGGTCGAAGTACAGCGCCGCGTCTCCCCCGATCTCGCGGAAGATGGGGATGTCGCTGACCACGACCGGGATCCCCTGGCTCATCGCCTCGACCAGCGGTATCCCGAAGCCCTCGTCCAGGGAGGCGGTCACCAGGGCCGTCGCACTGCGGAGCACCGCCGAGTACTCTGTGTCGCTGGCACCGTCGTGGAAGACCAGCCTCGCCTGGGGGGCGAGCTCGGTGAGGCGGGCGCGTTCGGACTCGCCGACCCGGCTCATCAGGTGCAGTTCGTGCCCCGGCAGCGCGGCCACGGCGCGAACGAGCGTGTCGACGTTCTTGTAGGGCATGAACGAGCCCATGTAGACGAGCCGACCCGTTTCGGGCGTGGTGCGCTGCACAGGAGCCGCACTGAGCGCGCCGGCCGCGTTGGGAACCACGGTGACGGGCCGGTGGGTGAGGTGGTGGTCCCGGATCAGGTCGCGGGTGGTCGCCGAGACCGTCACGATGGCGTCGGCCCGGTTCAGGAGCAGCCGTTGCGGCCACCAGGCCAGGTGGTACAGGCGCCAGAGCAGGCGGACCGCGGCCGGGAAGTCGCGCGGCGGGGTGCGGTTGCGGTAGTAGATCAGGTCGTGCACGGTGAGGATCAGCCGGTACCGGCGGCCCCAGGACCCCATGGTCTGCATGGGGCTGAACACGACGTCGGGATGCAGCCGGTTGACCTGGCGGGCGACGAGCGGTTCACGGATGCTGGTGGGGCCGCTCACGAGCTGCCAGGGCAGGGCAGGCAGGAGGGCGAGCTGCCGGTGGTCGCTGATCAGCATGATCACGGGGTGCAACTTGCCCAATTCGGTGACCAGGCCCGCGGTGTACCGGCTGATGCCGTCGTGCCGGTCGAACCGGGTGTACCGGCAGTCGAAGACGATCTTCATTCCGGAGACTCCTGGGCGAGGAAACGGCGGATCTCATCCGCGGCCTGGGCGGGAACCTCATAGTGGATCAGGTGGCCGACATCGGGGATCACCCGCAGGCTCGCGTTCGGGAAGAGCGCCTGCAGCCGGTGCTGGGCCGCCACGGGGGTGATGTCGTCCTTGTCGGCGGCGACGAGCAGCGTGGGCTGCGGGATGGCGGCGGCGAATTCGCTGACGTCGGAGCCGACCGATGCGGTGAACGCCTCGAGCACGACCGAACGGTCGGCGAACGCGGAGAAGTACCGGTCGTGCTGGTTGTGGATCCAGCGGCGGAGGTCCCGGTCGCCGGTCTTGGCCATCGTGATGCTCATCACCCGCACGATCACGCGGTTGCGGAGCAGGGCGAAACCGAGCCGCTCGGGCAGTTTCGCCGCCGCCCAGTAGTAGAACACGGCCAGCCGGGTCAGGATGCCACGCGGCCCGGAGAGCGCGGGCGCGGCGATCGGGTTGACCAGCACGACCTCGTCGGCGGTGAGGCCGCCCGCGATCGCGGCGGCCACGATGATCGAGCCGAACGAGTGCCCGAGGATGACCGTGCGCCCCGGAATCGCCAGGACGTCGACGAGTTCGGACAACCAGCGGCCGTAGCCGGCGATGTCGTGCCGGATCGGGGTCAGCGGTCCCGATTCGCCGAAGCCGGGCAGGTCCGGGGAGATGATCCGGAAGCCGGGGAGCTGCGCGACGACGGGCTCCAGGCCGTGGTGGTCGCCGCGGAACCCGTGCACCATCACGATCGTGGTGGCCGCTGCCGGATCGCCGTACTCCCAGTACCGGGTGTCGCTTCCGAGCACGGCCACGGTGTGCACGGTCACGGGAATCCGGGCGAGCAGTTCGTCATACGGCGAAGGAACGTTCATCAGACCCAGTTTAGGGCTGACTCTCCGATCGGGCTGGACAGACCCGGCACCGGTGAATCTAGACTCGTGCTGTTCCCGTCGATCAGAGCCCGGGGCCGGAAGGAATCCTGTGAGCTTCACCGCACCCATCCAGCTTCCCGGTCTCACCCTCGATCCGCGCTGGTATCGCCGCGCCGTCTTCTACGAGGTCATGGTCAGGTCATTCGTCGACAGCAATGCCGACGGCTCCGGCGATCTCGCCGGCCTCATCTCCAAGCTCGACTACCTGCAATGGCTGGGCATCGACGCTCTCTGGATTCCGCCGTTCTTCTCCTCCCCGCTGAAGGACGGCGGCTACGACGTGTCGGACTACCGCTCGATCCTGCCGGAGTTCGGCACGCTCGAGGAGTTCAAGGAACTGGTCACGAAGGCCCACGAGCGCAATATGCGCATCGTCATCGACCTGCCGCTGAACCACACCTCCGACCAGCACGACTGGTTCCAGCAGTCCAGGGACAACCCGGACGGGCCGTACGGCGACTACTACGTGTGGAGCGACAGCGACGACAAGTACCCGGACATCCGGATCATCTTCACCGACACCGAGGAGTCCAACTGGGCCTTCGACTCCGCCCGGCGGCAGTTCTACTTCCACCGGTTCTTCTCCCACCAGCCGGACCTCAACTTCGAGAATCCGGCCGTGCACGAGGCGATCCACGAGGTCGTCCGGTTCTGGCTCGACCTCGGCGTCGACGGGTTCAGGCTCGACGCGATCCCGTACCTGTACGAGTCGGAGGAAGGAAACGGTGAGGGCGAACCTCCCACCCACGAGTTCGTCCGGAGACTGCGGATGCTGGTGGACCGGGATTACCCGGGACGGATCATGATCGCGGAGGCGAACCAGTGGCCGCGCGAGGTGGCGGCGTTCTTCGGCACCGACGCGGAGCCGGAATGCCACATGGCCTTCGACTTCCCGGTGATGCCGCGCATCTTCTATTCCCTGCGCTCCCAGCGGGCCGACGAACTCGTGCGCGTCTTGTCGGAGACGACGGACATCCCCGAGTCGGCGGGCTGGGCCGTCTTCCTCCGCAACCACGACGAGCTGACGCTGGAGATGGTCAGCGAGGAATACCGCCAGGCCATGTACGGCTGGTACGCCTACGACCCACGGATGCGCGCGAACATCGGCATCCGCCGCAGGCTCGCCCCGCTGCTGGACAACTCCCGGCGCGAACTGGAGCTCGCCCACGCCCTCTTGTTCGCCCTGCCCGGCAGCCCGTTCCTGTACTACGGCGACGAGATCGGGATGGGCGACAACATCTGGCTGCCCGACCGAGACAGCTCACGCACGCCGATGCAGTGGACGCCCGACCGGAACGCCGGATTCTCCGCCGCCGACCCGGGCAAGCTCTACCTGCCGCTCGTGCAGTCGCTGGTCTACACCTACACCCAGACGAACGTGGAATCCCATCTGGCCCAGTCGGGGTCGCTGCTGCACTGGATCCGCAACGTCATCCATGTGCGCAAGCTCCACCCGACATTCGGCCTGGGCATGATCCGGGTGCTGGCCACCGACCACGAGTCCGTGCTCGCGTTCACCCGTGAATACGCCGGGTCCGGCACGAATTTCGGCGACCAGCCGGAGACGGTCCTCTGCGTGTTCAGCTTCTCGCACAACCCGATCGCGTTCCGGATCGACGACCCAGACCTGGCCGGCACGCGCCTCTACGACATCTTCGGCGGAGCGGTGTTCCCGAGCTTCGATGACGCGGGCGTGCTCACCCTGGCGCTCGGGGCGCAAAGCTTCTACTGGCTGCACTGCGGGTAGCGGCTGCCCGGCGGGTAGCGATTGCTCGGCGGCCGGCAGTGACGGTGGTCGCCCGTAGGCTGTGCCCATGAGCAATTGGAGCGACACCCTGGCCGTATTCGACCTCGAGACCACCGGCATCGACGTGGAGACGAGCCGGATCGTCTCGGCGACCGTGGCCGTCATCGACCGGGCCGGAGAGGTGCTCGAGCGGGTGGACTGGCTGCTCGACCCCGGCATCGAGATCCCGGCTCAGGCCACGAATGTGCACGGCATCACGACCGAGTACGCGGCGGAGAACGGGCGTGAGGCCGCCGAAGGGGTTGCCGAGATCGTGGCGACCATCCGCGAGCACCTCGGCCGCGGGCTTCCCCTGGTGGCCTACAACGCGCCCTACGACCTCACTCTGCTCAATCGGGAGTCGCTGCGCCACGGCGTCTCTCCGCTGGTGGCGCCGTCGCCGGTCGTCGACCCGCTCGTGATCGACAAGGCGGTCGACCGCTACCGCAAGGGCAAGCGCACCCTGGAGGTGACCAGCGCGTTCTACGGCGTTGCCCTCGATGACGCGCACGATTCCGGCGCGGATGCCATCGCGGCCGGCCGGGTCGCGCAGGCGATTGCGCGCTCCCACGCGGCCAAGCTCCCGGTCACCGTCTCCGAATTACATGACCTGCAGGCGAAGTGGTCGCTCGAGCAGGCCGAGAGCTTCCAGGCCTACATGCGCCGCGAACGCGACCCGGAGTTCGTCGCATCCGGCGGCTGGCCGGAGCGCTGACCGGGGCCGCTGACCCGGACGGCTCAGAATAGAAAAGGCGACCAGCCTTGGCTGGTCGCCTTCACTATTGCGTCGCGGCGAGTCGCCGCGAGGCTGGGGGGCTGGCTACTTGCCGAAGCCCTTGTACCGCGAGTTGAACTTCTCGACCCGTCCGGCGGAGTCCATGATGCGCTGCTTGCCGGTGTAGAACGGGTGCGACTCGGAGGAGATTTCCACGTCGATGACCGGGTAGGTGGCGCCGTCTTCCCAGTCGATGGTCTTGGAGCTGGAGACCGTCGAACGGGTAAGGAACGTCGCACCCGACGCGAGGTCGCGGAAAACCACGGGAGCGTACGTGGGGTGAATGTCAGACTTCATGAAGACTTCCTTATTGCTGTTCGATTGGTGAGGTGCGCTTCGATGGCGAGAACAGTCTCGTCAGGTGCGGCAGAAAAGCTAGCTGGTCATAGGACCGACTGTCGAGTTTAGCAGAACCAGGCCACGGCGGCGGCCATTCCGTCGGGGTTCGGGCGGGTCAAGCCGCACGGGCGCTGAAGCGCCCGTCGGTTTCGCGCAGTTCGATCGGCAGCCCGAACGCTTCGGTGAGGGCCTCGGCAGTGAGGGCCTCGGCGAGGGGGCCTGCGCTGACCACCCGGCCGGCGGACAGGAGCAGCACGTGGGTGAACCCGACCGGGATCTCTTCGACGTGGTGGGTGACCATGATGATGGCCGGTGACTTCGGTTCGCTCGCGAAGCCGCCGAGCAGGCGAAGCAGTTCTTCACGGGCGCCGAGGTCGAGGCTGGCCGCCGGTTCGTCCAGGAGCAGAACCTCGGGATCGGTCATGATCGACCGCGCGATCTGCACGCGCTTCTGTTCGCCGTCGCTGAGCGTGCCGAACTTCCGGTCGGCGAGGTGGTCGAGTCGCCATTCGGCGAGGACGCGCTGGGCGCGGCGCTCGTCTATCGTCTCGTACTCCTCATTCCACCGCCCCGTCACCGAGTAGGCGGCCGTCATGACGACGTCGAGGACCTTCTCGGTGGCAGGAACCTTGCGGGCCATCGCGGTGGATGCGAAACCGATCCGGGGGCGAAGCTCGAACAGGTCCGTCCCGCCGATCGGCTCTTCGAGCACTTCGGCCCGACCGCTCGACGGGTGCATCAGGGCGGCCGCGATCTGCAGCAGCGTGGTCTTGCCTGCGCCGTTCGGGCCGAGGATCACCCAGCGCTGATTGTCTTCAACACTCCAATTCACTGAGTCGAGGATGGTTGTGCCAG
Organism: Cryobacterium mannosilyticum; assembly: GCF_004402705.1. Lineage (NCBI taxonomy): Bacteria > Bacillati > Actinomycetota > Actinomycetes > Micrococcales > Microbacteriaceae > Cryobacterium > Cryobacterium mannosilyticum. Next base: position 168,604 of record NZ_SOFM01000007.1, read on the forward strand.
CCCGGACGACGGAGACGTCGGTGAAGTGAAGAACGTTGACCATACAGCCATGTTATCTGCCGTCGCCGGGCGCCGGGCACGCCCCGGCCGGTGCTAGAGCAGGGAGGCGTAGATCTCCCGGGTGCGGGTGGCGATCTGGCTCCAACTGAACATTTCCTCCGCGCGGACCCGTCCGGCGCGGCCCATCCGCGCCGCGAGTCCGGGATCGGACAGCACCTCGGTCAGGGTCCTCGCCAGGTCGGCGACGAACCGGTCAGGGTCGATCGGCGTGCCGGTGCCGTCGGTTGCCTGGTCGATCGGCACGAGGCGGCCGGTGACGCCGTCGGCGACGACCTCGGGGATGCCGCCGGTGGCGGTTCCGACGACGGGCAGCCCGCAGGCCATCGCCTCGAGGTTGACGATGCCGAGCGGCTCGTACACCGACGGGCAGACGAAGACAGTTCCAGCGGTGAGTACGGCCGCGAGCTCGTGCTGCGGGAGCAGCCGGTCGATCCAGACGACGCCGGTGCGCTCGCGCTGCAGGGCTTCGACCCCCGCGGTGACCTCGGCGAGGATCCCGGGAGTGTCGGGTGCGCCGGCGCAGAGGACCAGCTGCACGTCGGCGGGGAGGGCCGCGGCCGCGCGCAGCAGGTACGGCAGGCCCTTCTGACGGGTGATCCGGCCCACGAAGACCACGGCGGGCCGGTCGGGGTCGATGCCGAGGGCTCGCACGATGTCATGGTCGACGGTGGGCTTCCACCGGTCGAGGTCGATGCCGTTGTAGACCGTCTGCACCCGGGCCTCGTCGAGCGCCGGGTAGCTGCGGAGGATGTCGCGGCGCATGCCGTCGCTGACGGCGATCACGGCATCCGCGCCCTCGAACGCGGTGCGTTCGATCCAGCTGGACACCCGGTAGCCGCCGCCCAGCTGTTCGGCCTTCCACGGCCGGAGCGGTTCGAGGCTGTGCGCGGTCACGACGTGCGGCACGCCGTGGAGCAGCTTGGCGATGTGGCCGGCCCCGTTCGCGTACCAGGTGTGGGAGTGCACGATGTCGGCACCCTGCACGTCCTGGGCCATCTGCAGGTCGACGCCCAGGGTGGCCAGCGTGGCATTCGCGTCTTTGAGCTGGGCGGGGACGCCGTAGGCGAAGGTGTCGGCGGCGTCACGTGGCGCACCGAAGCATCGAACGACGACGTCGATGTCCGTGCGCAGGGCGCGCACGAGCTCGGCGACGTGCCCGCCGGCTCCGCCATAAATCTCCGGGGGGTACTCCTTGGTCAACAGATCCACTCGCATGCAGTAAAGCTAGCGCAGCCCGACCCAGGACACACCCATCCGTGCTGGTCCAGTGCTCCGGATGGCCCTACTGTAAGGGTATGGAGTCGAAGAAGATCTTTGGAATCGTGCTTGCCGGCGGCGAGGGAAAACGGCTGATGCCGTTGACCGAGGACCGCGCGAAGCCGGCAGTGCCGTTCGGCGGCCACTACCGGTTGATTGACTTCGCGCTGTCCAATCTCATCAACTCCGGGCTCACCCAGATCGTGGTGCTCACCCAGTACAAGTCGCACAGCCTGGACCGCCACGTTTCGCAGACCTGGCATGTCTCCGGCGGCCTGTTCAACTCTTATATCGCCTCGGTGCCCGCCCAGCAGCGGCTCGGCAAACGCTGGTTCAGCGGCTCGGCCGACGCGATCCTGCAGAGCCTGAACCTGATCCACGACGAGAAGCCGGACATCGTCGTCGTCGTCGGCGCCGACCACGTCTACCGCATGGACTTCAGCCAGATGATCGCCGCCCACATCGCCTCCGGGGCGCAGGCCACCGTCGCCGCGATCCGGCAGCCGATCGAACTCGCCGACCAGTTCGGCGTCATCGAGGTCGACGCGGCCACGCCGGACCACATCCGGGACTTCCGTGAGAAGCCCAAGGATGCCGTCGGCCTCGCCGATGCCCCGCACGAGGTGTTCGCCTCGATGGGCAACTATGTCTTCAACGCCGACGCGCTGATCGAGGCCGTTCTCCGCGACGGCGAGCGCACCGATTCCAGCCACGACATGGGCGGCGACATCATCCCGGACTTCGTGTCCCGCGGCGAAGCAGGCGTGTACGACCTGCAGCGCAACGTGGTGCCGGGGTCGACCGACCGCGACCGGTACTACTGGCGCGATGTGGGAACGATGGATTCGTTCTTCGAGGCCCACCAGGACCTGATCAGCGCGCTTCCCGTCTTCAATCTCTACAACCAGAAGTGGCCGATCTTCAGCCAGCAGCTGAACTCGCCGCCGGCGAAGTTCGTCCGGGACGTGCACGGCGCCCTCGGCACCATGATCGACTCGATCGTCTCCCTCGGTTGCGTCATCTCCGGGGCGCACATCGAACGCAGTGTGCTCGGCCCGTGGGCCGCGATCGACTCCGGCGCCCAGGTGGTGGACTCGATCGTCTTCGACCGGGTGCAGATCAAACCGGGCGCGATCGTGCGCCGGGCGATCCTTGACAAGGACGTCATCGTCGGTGCCGGCGCCCAGATCGGCGTCGACCGCGACCGCGACCTGGCCCGGGGTTTCAGCGTCACCGATTCCGGCATCACCGTGGTCGGCAAGGGCGTGCACGTACAGCCGTGACCGATCCCGTTCGATTCCTCGTTGTCCTTGATGCCGATTCCACCCTCATCGAAAACGAGGTCATCGAGTTGCTGGCGGATGCCGCCGGTTCCCTCGAACTCGTCGCGGCGGTCACCGAACAGGCCATGCGCGGTGAGATCGACTTCGCCGAGAGCCTCCGGGCGCGGGTGAAGACCCTGGCCGGGCTGTCCACCGGGGTCTTCGAGGAGGTCGTACGGTTGATCCGGCCGACGCCGGGGGTGCACGAACTGATCGCGGGCCTGCACGCCCACGGCTGCAGCGTCGGGGTGGTGTCCGGGGGTTTCCACGAGGTCCTCGACCCGCTCGCCGCCCGGTTCGGCCTCGACCACTGGCGGGCGAACCGGCTGGAGGCAATCGACGGCCGGTTGACCGGCGGCCTGGTCGGTCCGATCATCGATGCCAGGGCCAAGGCGGCCGCCCTCACGGAGTGGGCCGCGGCGGAGTCGCTGCCGCTCCGGCAGACCGTCGCCGTCGGGGACGGTGCGAACGACCTGCTGATGATGCACGCGGCAGGCCTGGGCATCGCCTTCAACGCGAAACCCGTGGTGCGGGCCCGGGCCGACCTGGCGATCGACGTCTGCGACCTCAGCCAGGTGCTGCCCGTGCTCGGCCTGCGCGGTTAGTGTCCCATGCCCAATCCGCCGTCGACGGGGATGACCGCGCCGGAGATGTAGGCGGCATCGTCGCCGGCCAGCCAGGTCACCACCCGGGCGACCTCGCCGGGGGTGGCGAAACGACCGGCCGGGATGCTCTTCTTGTAGTCGGCCTGTTGGGTCTCGGACAGTTGCGCGGTCATGTCGGTCTCGATGAAGCCGGGCGCGACGACGTTCGCCGTGATCCCCCTGGCCCCGAGTTCCCGGGTGACGGACCGGGCAAGCCCGACCAGGCCGCTTTTGGACGCGGAGTAGTTCACCTGCCCCGCGGAGCCGTACAGGCCGACGACACTGGAAATCAGCACGATCCGGCCGAAGCGGCCCTTGAGCATCCCCTTGGATGCCCTCTTCACAACCCGGAACGCGCCGCTGAGGTTGGTGTCGATCACGGAGGTGAAGTCGTCCTCGGTCATCCGCATCAGCAGGGTGTCGCGGGTGATGCCCGCGTTGGCGACGACGACCTCGACCGGGCCGAGCGCGGCCTCGATCTCGCTGAACGCGGCGTCGATCGACGCGGCGTCGGTGACGTCCGCGCGCACGGTCAGGCTGCCCTCCGGCCCCTGGCCCGAGCGGGCGGTCACCGCCACCCGGTGTCCCTGCTTGACGAATTCCTCGGCGATGGAGAAGCCGATTCCTCGGTTTCCCCCGGTCACGAGAACGGTCCGGACAGTCGTCATGGGGTGGTCCAATCTTTTCCCAGCGAACGGACAGCCGCGCGCACGTAGATTTCAGTTTACGACGTCCTTGTCGGTCGACGAGACGTAGGCTTATCAGGCGGAACTTTAGCCGGCTGACCGGAGCGATGGCATTCATGAAACAGCAGTCGATCACCTCTTTACCTCCGTCACCGGAGGCGGAGCGACGCGCCCGGATGATCAAATATTCGGTGGCCATGGGCATCCGGATGATCTGCATCGTGCTCATGCTGTTCGTGCACGGCTGGTGGCTGCTCGTCTGCGCCGCCGGGGCCATCCTCCTGCCCTACTTCGCCGTCGTCGTGGCCAACGTGCACGGTGGCGCCCAGGCCGGCACCGTGGTTCGGCCCGGCGCGATCGAGGTCTACCGCAAGCCGGACGAGAGCGGCCCGCAGTGATCGGACTCGGCACCGACCTGGAGACGGCGACCTGCTCCCGGGCCGGCTGCCGCTCGGATGCGATCTGGCGACTGGACTGGCGCAATCCCCGCATCCACACGGGCGACCGGTTCAAGACCTGGCTCGCCTGCGACCTCCACGTCGACTACCTCAGGGAGTTCCTGGCGACGCGCGACTTCCCGCTCACGGTTGCTCCCCTGTCTGCCGAGACGGACCAGGCGTGATCGGCTGGAAGTTCGCGTTCACCCGGCGCTGGGCCGGCTACCTCGCGCTCACCATCCTCTTCGCCGCGATCTGTGCGGGACTGGGAACCTGGCAGCTCGCCCGCCGGGCCGAGGCCCTGGCCGAGATCGTCAAGGTGGACGCCAACTTCGACTCCGAGCCGATCCCGCTGGAGCAGGCTCTGCCCGACCGCCAGTCCTTCGCCGAGTCCCAGAAATGGCTGCCCGTCGTGATCACCGGGACCTATCTGAAGGCCGACGAACTGATCGTGCGGAACCGTCCGCTCAACATCCACCCCGGCTTCGAGGTGCTCACGCCGCTTCGCCTGACGGACGGCACCGTCTTCATCGTCGATCGCGGCTGGCTGCCGACCGGCGACACCCCGGAGGCGCCGACGTCGGTCCCCGAGGCGCCCGACGGCGAGGTGACCGTCGTCGCCCGGCTGAAGGCCGGCGAACCATCCCTGGCCGGTCGTTCAGCGCTCGGGAACCAGATCGCCACGATCAACCTCACCGAGGTGCAGGGCCGACTCGGCCTCCCGACCTACACCGGCGCCTACGGCCTGATGAAGTCGGAGGACCCGGCGCCGGGAGAACGACCGGTGGCGGTCACCCGGCCGGCGCGGGACGAGGGCCCGCACCTGTCCTACGCGTTCCAGTGGTTCGTCTTCGCGCTGCTCGCGTTCGTCGCACTGGGCTGGGCCATTCGCCAGGAGTTCCGGTCGGTCAACGCCGACGACCCGCAGGAACGCGCCCGGGCCCTCGAACGGGCCCGACGGCAGGCCGCGAAGCCGCGCAGCGACGCCGAGGTCGAGGACGACCTGATCGACTCCCCGCGCTGACCCTGCCTGGCACGCACGGCGTCCGGCTCAGGATGCCGTGCGCCGGCAGGTCAGGCCAGGGTGATCAGGCCAGGGTGATCAGGTCGAGGTAGTCCTTGTTCCAGTGGTCCTCAGTGCCCTCGGGCATGATCAGGACCCGCTCGGGGTTGAGGGCTTCGACGGCCCCCTCATCGTGGCTGACGAGCACCACAGCACCGCTGTAGTGGGCGAGAGCGTCAAGGATCTCCTCACGGCTGGCCGGGTCCAGGTTGTTGGTCGGTTCGTCCAGGAGCAGCACGTTGGCGCCGGACACGACGATCATGGCGAGGGCGAGCCTGGTCTTCTCCCCACCGGAGAGCACCCCGGCCGGCTTGTGCGAATCGTCGCCGGTGAACAGGAACGAGCCGAGGACCCGCCGTGCCTCCATCTCGGTGATGTTGGGCGAGGAGGAGACCATGTTCTCGAGCACACTGCGCTTGACGTCGATCGTCTCATGTTCCTGCGCGTAGTAGCCGATCCGCAGGCCATGGCCGGGTTCGATCCGTCCGGTGTCCGGTTTGTCCACGCCGGCGAGCATCCGCAGCAGAGTGGTCTTGCCGGCGCCGTTAAGGCCGAGGATGACAACCTTGGAGCCGCGGTCGATGGCGAGGTCCACGGCAGCGAAGATTTCCAGCGAACCGTAGCTCTTGGACAGATCGGTCGCCATCAACGGAGTGCGGCCGCACGGCGCGGGCTCGGGGAACCGCAGCTTGGCGACGCGGTCCACCGCGCGCACGGCGTCGAGTCCGGACAACAGCTTCTCAGCGCGGGCCACCATCTGGTGGGCGGCCGCGGCCTTGCTTGCTTTGGCACCGAACTTGGCGGCCTGCAACTGCAGCGTGGACGCCTTCTTCTCCGCGTTGGCGCGTTCCTTCTTGCGGCGGTCCGCGTCGGCGACGCGCTGGCGCTGGTAGTTCTTCCAGTTCATGTTGTAGATGTCGATGACCATGCGGTTGGCATCGAGGTAGAAGACCCGGTTGACGGTGTCACCGACAAGTTCGATGTCGTGGCTGATGATGATGCAACCGCCGCGGTAGCTCTTGACGAACTCCCGCAGCCAGACGACGGAGTCGGCGTCGAGGTGGTTGGTCGGTTCGTCGAGGATCATCGTCTCGGCGGCCGAGAACAGGATCCGCGCGAGTTCGATCCGGCGCCGCTGACCACCGGAGAGGGTCTTCAGCTGCTGGTCCAGGATGCGGTCGGGAAGGTTGAGGTTGCTGGCGATCGACGCGGCCTCCGCCTCGGCCGCATACCCGCCGAGCGCGTTGAACTGGTCGGTCAGCGTTCCATAGGTGCGCATCGCCTTCGCGGCGACCTTGGGATCGGTGCTTCCCATGTCGAGTCCGGCCTGGTTCAGCCCCAGGGAGATCGTGCCGAGGCCGCGGGCGTCGAGGATCCGGGTGCGGGCGAGCATCTCCGGGTCACCGGAGCGGGGGTCCTGGGGCAGGTAGCCGATTTCACCGGACCGGTCGATCTGGCCCTTGGTCGGCACGGTCTCCCCCGCCAACGTCTTCGTCAGGGTGGTCTTGCCCGCACCGTTTCGGCCGACCAGACCGATCTTGTCGCCGGCGGAGACCCGGAAACTGACGTCTTCCATGAGCACGCGCGCCCCAACTCGGATCTCGAGATTTTGCACACTGAGCACAGCAATAGTCCGTTCACGGGGGTTGTGGGAGTCTCCGGCCCAACCGGGCCAGCTATCCAGTATATTTGTTCGCCCGTCTCCGTGCGCGCGCGAAGCTAAGACAGCGCCGCGGAGAGGGTCTTTTCGACCCAGTCCCGGTAGGCCGCGCCGGACCAGCCGAGATCGAGAACCAACGACCGGTACACCTGAGGGTGCCCGATCGCCCAGATCGCGGCCGCAGCCTCGTGGTCGCTCAGGCCCGCTCGCAGACCGCGGAGTCCGCGCAGCGTGGAGGCGGCCTCGCCATAGTGGTAGAGGCGCTGTGACGAGCGCCGCAGTTCGAGTTTCGCCACGTCCGGGTCGACGCCCGCGGCCTGAAGGATCACCCGGTGCACGCCCGCGGTGCGGGTGTTCGCCTCGACGATCCCCGCCGCGAGGATGCGGATGACCTCGCCCGCCGACCGGGCGGGCGCCGCCGGTCCCGGTCCGGCAGCGGCGACAAGACCCGGTGCCTCCGTGGCGGCGGTGCGATCGAGCACCGCCGCGAGCAGGTCGGCCTTACCGCCGATGGAGTTGTAGACGGTCTGCACTGCGACACCGGCGTTCGCCGCGATCGCGGCGATCGACGTCGGAATGTACCCGCGTTCGAGCATCAGCCGCTGGGCGGCCTCGACGATCACCTCTCGGGTGGCCGCGCCCTGCCTCGTGCGCCGCGTTGCCGGTGAATCAGGCGAATTCTCCATGACATTAGAATAGCATTCCACTCACTGGAATGGTGATCCAATACGCATCTCTGGAGGTCACTGCCTCGAGGCGTCGGCCCCCGGACGACAGAACGGATGCCCGTGCAGCCAGGCTGCGCGGACATCCGTTGTGTGTGCACTCCGCGCCGCCGGCCGGGGCGGGAGGCCGTGCGCTAGATCGAGAAGCCGAGGGCGCGCATCATGTCGCGCCCGTCGTCGGTGATCTTCTCCGGGCCCCACGGCGGCATCCAGACCCAGTTGATGCGGAACTGGTCGACGACGCCGTCCAGCGCCTCGGCGGTCTGTTCTTCGAGCACGTCGGTCAGCGGGCAGCCCGCGGAGGTCAGCGTCATGTGGATGATGAGGGCGTCGTTCTCGTCGTCCCAGCCCAGGTCGTAGATCAGGCCGAGGTCGACGACGTTGATGCCCAGCTCGGGGTCCATGACATCTTTGAGCGCTTCTTCGATTTCGTCGAATCGCGCCGGTGTCAGCGATGAAACCATGCTTTTAGCCTACGTTCGATTCGGTCAGAAAGCGATCGTAGCCCTCGTCCTCGAGCCGGTCGGCGAGTTCGGGGCCGCCCTGTTCGGCAATCCGTCCGTCCACGAACACGTGCACGAAGTCCGGCGTGATGTAGCGCAGGATGCGGGTGTAATGCGTGATCAGGAGCAGTCCGAGGCCGGTGTTCTCCTTGGCCCGGTTGACGCCCTCCGACACGATCTTGAGCGCGTCGACGTCGAGACCGGAGTCGGTCTCGTCGAGGATGGCGAACTTCGGCTTGAGCAGTTCGAGCTGGAGGATCTCGTTGCGCTTCTTCTCGCCGCCCGAAAAGCCCTCGTTGACGTTGCGCTCGGCGAAGCTCTTGTCCATCCGAAGGCGCGCCATCGACTCGCGGACGTCCTTGATCCAGGTGCGGATGGCCGGGGCCTCTCCGTCGATCGCGGTCTTGGCGGTGCGGAGGAAGTTCGTGACGGTGACGCCGGGGATCTCGACCGGGTACTGCATGGCCAGGAAAAGGCCGGCCCGGGCGCGCTGGTCCACGGTCATGGTGGTGACCTCTTCGCCGTCGAGCAGGATCGAGCCACTGTCGACCTTGTACTTGGGGTGGCCGGCGATCGTGTACGCGAGGGTCGATTTGCCCGAGCCGTTGGGGCCCATGATGGCGTGGATTTCGCCCTCTTTGATGGTCAGGTCGACCCCGCGCAGGATCTGCTTGGTGCCCTGGTCGGTCTCGACGCTGACGTGCAGGTCTTTGATCTCAAGAACAGACATGGATTCGCTATCTCTTTCATTCTCCGGCGCTGGGACCGGTACGTTGGGGTGGCTGGTGGCCACTGGGTCGGAACTCGACCAGGTCAGACGGGCACGATGACGGACGGGTCGATGTAGACATCGCCGTCGATCAGGTCGACCTTGAAGACCGGTACCGGTTCGTAGGCCGGCAGGTTCAGGGGCTTGCCCGTTTTGAGGGAGAACTTGGAACCGTGGGCCCAGCATTCGACGGTGTCGTCTTCGACGAATCCCTCGGACAGGGAGATGTCCCCGTGCGTGCAGGTGTCGCCGATGGCGAACACGTCCCCGGCTGCGTCGCGGACGACCACGATGGGCACCCCGTCGATTTCGACCTTGACGGCCTCATTCGGTTCGAGCTCGTCGAACGCGCAGATTTTCGTGGACGCCATGGTTACTTTTCCTCTGTTCCGCGGAGTTCCGCTTCGATCGCTGCCTGGAGCCGGTCCTCGAGTGGTTTGGACCCGATTTGCTGCACGATTTCGCTGAGGAAGCCGCGCACGACGAGCCGGCGGGCCTCATCCTCGGTGATGCCGCGGGACTGCAGGTAGAAGAGCTGCTCGTCGTCGAAGCGTCCGGTTGCGCTGGCGTGGCCGGCACCCTTGATGTCGCCGGTCTCGATCTCCAGGTTCGGGATCGAGTCGGCGCGGGTACCTTCGGTCAGCACGAGGTTGCGGTTCTGCTCGTAGCTGTCGGTGCCGGCCGCCGTGCGGCCGATCAGCACGTCGCCGATCCAGACGGTGCGTGCGCCCGTGCCCTGCAGCGCGCCCTTGTAGGTCACCCGGCTGCGGCTGTTCGGCGCGTCGTGGTTCACGTAGACCTGCTGTTCGAGGTGCTGCCCGGCGTCGGCGAAGTAGAGCCCGAGGAGTTCCGTGTCAGAGCCGGGTCCGGCCAGGCGCACGGACGGGTTGACCCGCACGATGCTGCCGCCGAGCGACACCACGATGTGCTTGAGGCGCGCGTCGCGTCCGATCGAGGCGAAGTGGTTGGCCAGGTGCACCGCACCGTCGTTCCATTCCTGGAGGGTCACCACGGTGAGGTTCGCAGACTCGCCGAGGATGATTTCGACGTTCTCGGTGAGGCGCGCGCCCCCGACGTTCTCGAGGATCACGACGGCCTGGCTGAACGGCTTGGCTTCGATGATGGTGTGCGCGCCGCGAGGCGCGGAGCCGAGGTGGGCACGGGTGACCGTGATCTCCTTCGCCTCCTCGCCGCCGACCGTGATCGCCAGGGCCTGGTCGAAACTGCTCCAGGCGTTGGCGGCGGCGCGTTCCTCCGGCGCTCCGGCGGTGCCGATCCGGGAATCATCCCGGTCGACCCAGCCGACGGTGATGTCGGCGGCCGGGGTGGACTCCACAGGGTAGACGGAACCGTCCAGGTCACCGCCCGTGAGGTCGGTGAACCTGGCGACCGGCGAGAGCTTCCAGACGGCCTCGCGCCCGGTCACCGGCGCGAAGTCCGCGACGTTGACGCTCTTGAAACGGTCGGATCGGGTCTGGACCGGCACGAAACCGAACCGCCCGTCCGAGTGTTCCTTGATTCCGTGCTGCTCTTCGGTGGGCATTGCTTCGGTTGTTGGCACCGTGGGGGTCACTGCCGATTCTTGTGTGGGTGGGGCGTGTGTAGGTGTGGGGGCGGCGGACATTTAGCCGACGGATCCTTCCATGCCCATTTCAATGAGCTTGTTGAGTTCGAGGGCGTACTCCATCGGGAGTTCCCGGGCGATCGGTTCGATGAAGCCGCGCACGATCATGGCCATCGCCTCGTCCTCGGGCATGCCGCGGCTCATCAGGTAGAACAACTGCTCTTCGCTGACCCGGGAAACCGTGGCCTCGTGGCCGAGTTGCACGTCGTCGACCCGGATGTCGATCGACGGGTAGGTGTCGGAGCGGGACTGGGTGTCGACCAGCAGGGCGTCGCAGCGCACCGTGTTCGCGGAGTGGTGCGCGGTGGCATCCACTCGCACCTCGCCTCGGTAACCGGAACGGCCGCCGCCACGGGCGATGGACTTCGAAACGATCGACGACTGGGTGTACGGCGCCATGTGGATCATCTTGGCGCCGGCGTCCTGGTGTTGACCGGGTCCGGCGAAAGCCACCGACAACGTCTCGCCCTTGGCGTGCTCGCCCATCAGGTAGATCGACGGGTACTTCATGGTCACCTTGGACCCGATGTTGCCGTCGATCCATTCCATCGTGGCACCCTCGGCAGCCGTGGCACGCTTGGTGACGAGGTTGTAGACGTTGTTCGACCAGTTCTGGATGGTCGTGTACCGAACGCGGGCGTTCTTCTTCACGATGATCTCGACGACCGCGGAGTGAAGCGAGTCCGAGGAGTAGATCGGGGCGGTGCAGCCCTCGATGTAGTGAACGTAGCTGCCCTCGTCGGCGATGATCAGGGTGCGCTCGAACTGGCCCATGTTCTCGGTGTTGATCCGGAAGTAGGCCTGCAGCGGGATCTCGACGTGCACGCCGGGCGGCACGTAGACGAAGGAGCCGCCGGACCAGACCGAGGTGTTCAGCGCGGCGAACTTGTTGTCGCCCGAGGGGATGACGGTGCCGAAGTACTCCTGGAAGATCTCCGGGTGCTCCTTGAGCGCTGTGTCGGTGTCCATGAAGATGACGCCCTGGGCTTCAAGCTCTTCGTTGATCTGGTGGTAGACCACCTCGGACTCGTACTGGGCGGCGACGCCGGAGACGAGTCGCTGGCGCTCGGCCTCGGGGATGCCGAGCTTCTCGTAGGTGTTCTTGATGTCGTCGGGCAGGTCATCCCAGGTCTGGGCCTGCTTCTCCGTGGAGCGGACGAAGTACTTGATGTTGTCGAAGTCGATGCCGGACAGGTCGGCACCCCAGGTCGGCATGGGCTTGCGCTCGAAGAGTTCGAGGGCCTTCAGCCGACGCTTCAGCATCCAGGCAGGCTCGTTCTTGAGCTTGGAGATGTCGGTGACAACCTCCGGTGAGATGCCACGGCGGGCCGATGCGCCGGCCGCGTCGGAGTCGGACCACCCGAATTCGTAGACACCGAGCCCCGCGAGTTCGGGGCGGTCGAGCAGGACGTCAGACATATATACCTCTTCTCCCACCCACGGCAACCCGGATATTAGTCCGGTCATTCCCGGTCTGGTCTTCCGAAGGAGACCCGGCGAGGGAACGGGTTGTGTGGGCGGCTACGTTGCGTACCTAAGATGTTTAAGGACGACGTGGTTTTCTCAGCCTCGGTTGTGTCAACCGCGGCCCGGCCGCCCAGGAAACACTTAATTCTACAGGTTAGCGGTGGGATTAGTAGTGCGATCCGGCGTTTTCACATGTGCCACAGCGAAGAGGAAGCAGAACCGGTGAAACGGATTTCGGAATGGTTGCCCGCGAGCGTTGACAAACGGGTTCGAGTGGTGGCCTGGATCTACCTCGCCGCCCAGATTCTTCTCGTGGGCACGGGAGGCCTGGTGCGGCTCACCGGTTCCGGCCTCGGGTGCCCGACCTGGCCCCGGTGCACGGACGCCTCCTTCGTCAACACGCCCGAAATGGGCATCCACGGTGTGATCGAGTTCGGCAACCGACTGCTCGGCGTCGTGCTGGGGCTGGTCGCGATCGCCGCGTTCCTGGCGGTCGTGCGACTGCGCCGGTCGCGTCCCGACCTGTTCTGGCTTGCGCTCATCGCCGGCCTCGGCATCCCCGCGCAGGCGGTCATCGGCGGAGTGAGCGTACTCGTCCAGCTCAACCCGTATGTGGTCGGGCTGCACTTCGTCATCTCGGTCGCCCTCGTCGTCCTCTGCACGATCTTCCTGCACCGCGTCTACACCGGAAACCCACACCGGATGCCGGCCGTCCCCGGGTGGTTCCGGTTCCTCGCGTACTCCACGGGCGCGCTCATCCTGGTCACCATCCTCGTCGGGATCGTCACCACCGGTTCTGGCCCGCACGCCGGCGATGCGAACGCGCCGCGCAACGGCCTCGACTCCGAGCTGCTCCAGCACGTGCACAGCTGGCCGGCCTATGCCACCCTTGCCCTGACGATCGCCCTCGTGATCGCCTCCGTCGCCCTGGCGCTCCCGCCGCGCGGCTGGGCCGTGCTGCTGCTGATCATCGAGGCCGGCCAGATCGGCGTCGGCCTGCTCCAGGCGAACATCGGGCTCCCGCCCGCGCTGGTCGGCATACACATGGTGCTGTCCTGCGTGCTCGCGGCGGCGATGACCGCGGTCCTGCTGAACCTCACCGTGCCGTCTGCGATTGCGTCGCCGGCGTCCGGCCCGCTCGCGGAGAGCGCCGCCGCCCGTTAAGCGGGATCGGTGATGAATCCCCTGGCCTTCATCCAGGCGAAGGCGACGTCGGCGGGTTCTTCACCGTCGACGTCGACCTTGCGGTTGAGGGACCTGAGCACCTTGTCGGTGAGAGCAGGCGTGATCTGGTCGAAGACATCCGCCAGCTCCGGGTGCTTCGTCAGGGTGTCGGTGAAGTACACGGGGGCCACGTTGTAAGCCGGGAAGAACGCCCGGTCGTCGGTCAGCACGGTCAGGCCGAGGGAGTCGATACGGCCGTCAGTCGTGAATACCTCGCCGAAGTTGCAGTCCCCCTTGTCGGTGGCGCTGTACACCGCGCCGCCGTCGTAGACTCCCACGTTGGCGTCCGGGACGCCGGCCGCTCCACGCTCGAGCCCGTAGGTTTCGAGCATCGGGTTGAAGCCGTCGGAGCGGGAATTGAATTCCGCCTCGACGCAGAAGGTGCGTTCCGCCACGGGAAGCGCCGCGATCTGCGACATCGTGCTGATTCCGCCGAGAGCCGCGGCCGCCTCGCTGCGGATGGCCAGGGCGTAGGTGTTGTTCATCGGGGCGGGACTGCCCCAGGTGAGCCCGTTCGCCAGATCGGCGTCGTGCACGGCCTTCCACTGGGCCGCCTGGTCGGGGATGCCCTCGGACCGGGCGAGGTAGGTCAGCCAGGCCGTGCCGGTGTATTCCCACATGAAGTCGGCCTGGCCGAGGGCGAGGAGTTCACGCGCGGGCTGGCTTCCGGGCAGGTTGCTCAGGTCCGTGACCTCGAACCCGGCGGCCTGTGCGGCCAGCACCGCGATCTTCCCGAGGATGAGTTGCTCGGTGAAGTTCTTCGAGGTGACCGTGAGTGACGCGTTCCCGAGTCCGGGGATCGGCCGGATGGTGCCCGGACCGACGGCAGGCACATAGGAGGTGGCCGGTGAGAGTCCGCAGCCCGTCAGGGCGAGCCCGGCGACCAGAAGAGTTGCCGGCGCGACCAGACGTCGTCGTCGATTCGTCATGGTTCGGCCCTTCTCGTGTATCAGCGTGGTGGAACGGAGGGTCATCAGAGGCCCTTCGGCCGGGCGAGTTGTTCGACGACGCGGCCGAGCCAGTCCACCAGGAGGGCGAGGAGCGCCACCAGCAGCGAGCCGGTCACGAGCACGGCGGTGAGCTTCAGGTTGACCCCGGTCGTGATCAGGATGCCGAGTCCACCCCCGTTGATGAACGTGGCGAGGGCCGCGGTTCCGACCAGCAGGACCATGGCGGTGCGGATGCCGGCGAGCATGACCGGTACCGCGAGGGGGAGTTCGACGCGCACCAGCACGGCGACGGCGCTCATCCCCATCCCCCGGCCGGCCTCCACCAGCCGGGCGTCCACCTGCTGGAGCCCGACGATCGTGTTCCGCAGCACCGGCAGCAGTGCGTAGAGCACGAGACCCATGGTCGCCGCCCAGAAACCGAACCCCAGCCAGAATGCGAGGAGCACGACCAGCCCGATTGCGGGGGCGGCCTGACCGATGTTCGCGGCGGTGAGCACCGGACCGGTGAACCGCCGCATCGCGGTGCGCGTGAGGGCGATCCCGAGCGGCACCGCGATCAGCAGCACGATCACGGCCGCGACGAGGGTGAGCTGCAGGTGTTCGACGGTGTAGCCCCACAGGGCGGCCGGGGCGAGCGTCGTCAGCTCGGTCTTCGACAGGTTCGCCGTGGCCAGCCAGCCCGCGAGGCCCAGCCCGGCGGCGACGATCCCGGCCAACTGCAGCGCCAGGCCGCGCCAGGCGGTGCGGCCTGGCGCGGGGGCCCTGCTCATGGCGCTGCCGGGGCGTCGCCGGCCGCAACCACCGGACCGGGACTGTCGGCGGGAGCACCGTCGTCACTCTCGTCGCCGGCGGCTATTGCGCTGAAGATACCCGTGTTCAGCCCGACGGGGGCATCCGTGGAGTCCAGCGCCGCCGCATCCTGAGACCGGCCGATCGCGTCCATGACGGTCTTGATGTCGATCACGCCCTTGAACACGTCACGGCGGCCCGTCACGAGCGCAGCCCCGGCGCTGGACACGAGCATCGTGTCGAGCGCGTCGCTGAGCGTCGCCCTGCTCCCCACGACGGGCAGGGCCGGATCCGGCGTCGAACCGATCGTCCCGAGCCGGCCGAGCTTGCGGCGGGAAAGCCATTGGATGGGACGCTCGCGCGAGTCGACGACCACCGCATGGCCGTGCCCGGCGGCGACAATCCTTGTCAGGACGTCCCGCGCCTGCTCGCCCGGACGGGCGAGTACCGCCTCCTCCATCGCGACATCGGCGACCCTCGTCAGCGTGAGCTGCTTCAGCCCGGCCCCTGACCCGATGAAGTTCTCGACGAACTCGTTGGCGGGGTTGCCCAGGATCCGTTCCGGTGTGTCGTATTGCACGAGCTGGGCGCCCTCGTCGAAGATCGCAATCCAGTCGCCCAGTTTCACGGCCTCGTCGAAGTCGTGGGTCACGCAGACGATGGTCTTCTGCAGCTCGTCCTGGATGTTGATCAGCTCGTCCTGCAGACGGAGGCGGGTGATCGGATCCACCGCCCCGAAGGGCTCGTCCATCAACAGCACGGGCGGATCCGCGGCGAGTGCCCGGGCGACGCCCACGCGCTGCTGCTGGCCGCCGGAGAGTTCCTTCGGGAACCGGTCCCGGTACTGCTCAGGGTCCAGTGATACAAGCTCGAGCAACTCGTCGACCCGCGCCGCGATGCGCTCCTTGCTCCAGCCGAGCATCCGGGGCACGATGCCGATGTTCGTGGCGACCGTCATGTGCGGGAACAGGCCGCCGGCCTGGATCACATAGCCGATTCCCCGACGGAGCCGGTCGCCGTTCATCTGCGTGACGTCGTCGCCGTCGACGACGATCCGCCCCTCGGACGGTTCGATGAGTCGATTGATCATCTTGAGCGTCGTGGTCTTGCCGCAGCCGGATGGGCCGACCAGCATGACCGTCTTGCCCGCAGGGATCTCCATGGTGAGGCCGTCGACGGCCGGCCTGGCCTGGCCGGGGTAGCGCTTGGTCACGTGGTCGAGCAGGATGCCGACCCCGGTCACGACGGTGGCGGCCGCTCTGGTCGGTGTTTGTTCAGGCACGGATACCTCGCGGGATGGTCAGGCGGCCGAGGCCGACGAGCAGGAGATCAAGGATGAGGGCCAGGATGATGACCCCGACGACACCGGTGACCACGGATTCGAACGAGTTGGCGCCGCCGAGCCGGGAAAGACCGGAGAAGATGAACCCGCCGAGGCCCGGGCCGAGCGCGTACGCCGCCACCGCGGCCACGCCCATCACCATCTGGGCCGAGACCCGGATACCGGTCAGGATGATCGGCCAGGCCAGCGGCAGTTCGACCTGGACCAGGGTCCTGAACCGGCTCATGCCGATCCCCCGTGCCGCCTCGACCACGGTCGGCGCGATACCGGACAGACCGACGACGGCATTCCGGAGGATGGGCAGCGTCGCGAAGAACGCGACCACGATCACGGCCGGGAGCACACCGAAACCGAACGGTGAGATCAGCAGGCCGATCAGGGCGAAGGACGGGATGGTCAGGCCGATGGCGGAGACCGAGTTCACGACACCGGTCAGCGCACGGCTGCGGTAGACGAGCGCGGCGATGACCACGGCCAGCACGGTCGCCAGCACCAGGCACTGCAGGACGAGGCTGAAGTGCTGCCAGCTGGAGAACAGGATCTGCTCATACCGGTCGCCCAGGAAATCCAGCATGGCGAGCCTTAGAAGGGCAGCAGCGGGTCGACGCCGACGGCGACGAACAGAAGCGTGAGGTACACGATCGAACCGTGGAACACCCGCATCGGCGACACGTGTTCGTGACGGATGGCGAGGCTGTACAAGCGGTGCGTTTCGTAGACGAACCAGCCGCCGGTGACCAGCGCCGTGAACGCGTAGACAAGCCCCATATCGGCGATCGGGATGAGCAGGAGGGAGCAGGCGACCGTGGCCCAGGCGTACAGGATGACCTGCAGTCCGACCTGGCTGCGGCCGCGGATGACCGCGAGCATCGGCACCCCGGCGGCCTGGTACTCGCTGCGGTACTTCATCGAGAGCGGCCAGTAGTGCGGCGGGGTCCACAGGAAGATGATCAGGAACAGGATGAACGGGGGCCAGGACAGGTCGCCGGTGACCGCAGCCCAGCCGATCAGGACCGGCATGCAGCCCGCGATGCCGCCCCAGACGATGTTCTGCGCGGTCCGCCGTTTGAGAACCAGCGTGTAGAAGACCACGTAGAGCAGGATGGCGCCGAGCGACAGCAGGGCGGCGAGCCAGTTGGTGAACACCCAGAGCCAGACGATGGACACGGCGCCGAGAACCCAAGCGAAAACGAGGGCCTGACGGTCGGTCAGCTCCCCCGTCACCAGCGGACGGTTCTTGGTGCGGTCCATCACCCGGTCGATGTCCCGGTCGATGTAGCAGTTGAAGGCCCCGGCCGATCCGGCGCTGAACGCACCGCCGACCAGGGTCGCCAGGACCAGCCACAGGCTCGGGATGCCCTGCTGCGCCAGGAACATGGTCGGCGCGGTCACGACGAGCAGGAGTTCGACGACCCTCGGCTTCGTCAGAGACAGATAGGCCAGGAACGTGCGCCGGAATGAGCGGGTTCCGCTCACGGTCGGGGTCGAGACGGGTCCGGGCATGACTCCTCTTACGCTGTGCATTGTGAGACGAGTCTAGGCGATCCGGCCGTGAGAACAGGCAGGGGCGCTCCGGACCGGGGCATCCGAGGTTCGGTGCCATACGCCGTCACAACGCTCGGCCGTTTCTCGACGACTGCCTATACTGGGGGGTGCTCGCCAATCTCGGTGCATGCGCGGATCCACCGAAGTCGGGCCTCTGCCGCAACGCTTGGATGACGTCGATGTCCACGGGCGCGCTCAATCCAATGGGTGCGGGTTCACGACAACCTGCCCCCTTTGTCTACGAAGGGTCAAGACCAAGTGGCAGCACTGCAGTGGGATTCGATTGACAACAAGGCGGTCGACACGGCACGTCTGCTCGCGGCCGACGCCGTCGAGAAGGTCGGGAACGGGCACCCGGGGACGGCGATGAGCCTCGCCCCCGCCGCCTACCTGCTGTTCCAGAAGGTCATGCGCCGCGACCCTGCCGACAACGAATGGATCGGCCGCGACCGGTTCATCCTCTCGGTCGGACACAGCTCCCTCACGCAGTACGTGCAGTTGTACCTCGGCGGTTACGGCCTCGAACTCGACGACCTCAAGGCCCTTCGCACCTGGGGTTCGAAGACGCCGGGCCACCCCGAATACGGTCACACCGACGGTGTCGAGATCACCACGGGCCCGCTCGGCCAGGGGCTGGCCTCCGCGGTCGGCTTCGCCTACGCCTCTCGTTTCGAGCGCGGCCTGTTCGACCCGGAGGCGCCGGCCGGCACGAGCCCGTTCGACCACTTCGTCTACGTGATCGCCGGCGACGGCGACCTGCAGGAAGGCATCACCAGCGAGGCGTCCTCGCTGGCCGGCCACCAGCAGCTCGGCAACCTGATCGCGATCTACGACAGCAACCAGATCTCGATCGAGGACGACACCAACATCGCCTTCACCGAGGACGTCGCTGCCCGCTACGGGGCCTATCACTGGCACGTGCAGACGGTCGACTGGAAGAAGACGGGCTCCTATGTTGAAGACGTGCAGGCGCTCAATGATGCGATCGAGGCCGCCCAGGGCGTAACCGACAAACCGTCCCTGATCATCCTGAAGACCATCATCGGCTGGCCCAGCCCGAAGAAGCAGAACACCGGCAAGATCCACGGTTCGGCGCTCGGCGCCGACGAACTGGCGGCCGTCAAGGCGATCCTCGGCTTCGATCCGGAGCAGACCTTCGAGGTGGCCGACGAGGTCATCGAGCACACCCGCAAGGCGCTCGTCCGCGGCGCGGCCGCGCACTCCGACTGGGATGCCACGTTCCTGGCGTGGGCAGAGGCGAACCCCGAGCGCAAGGCGCTGCTCGACCGGGTACTTTCCGGTGAACTCCCCGAGGGCGTCGAAGCGGCCCTTCCGGTGTTCGAAGGCGGCACCGAGGTGTCGACGCGCGCGGCATCCGGCAAGGTCCTGACCGCGCTCGGCGCCGTGATCCCCGAACTCTGGGGCGGCTCGGCCGACCTCGCCGAGTCGAACAACACGACCATCGGCGGTGCCGCCTCGTTCATTCCCGGCGAGCATTCCACCCACGAGTGGACGGGCAACGAGTACGGCCGGGTGCTGCACTTCGGCATCCGTGAGCACGCGATGGCCGCCATCCTCAACGGCATCGTGCTGCACGGAAACACCCGCCCCTTCGGTGGCACGTTCCTCATCTTTAGCGACTACATGCGCCCAGCGATCCGGCTGGCCGCGCTGATGAAGGCCCCCTCGATCTTCGTCTGGACGCACGACTCCGTCGCCCTCGGCGAGGACGGTCCCACCCACCAGCCGATCGAGCAGCTCGCGACCCTGCGGGCCATTCCCGGCCTCGACGTGGTCCGCCCCGGCGACGCCAACGAGGTGTCCTGGGCCTGGAAGACGATCCTTGAACGCCGGAACGGTCCGGCCGGGATCGTCCTGACCCGCCAGAACATCCCGGTGTTCACCCGCGGCGACGGCGACGCAACCGGCGACGTCCTCGCCTCGGCCCGGAACGTGGCCAAGGGCGCGTACATCCTGGCGGAGGCGGCCAACGGCACACCCGACGTCATCCTGATCGGCACCGGTTCAGAGGTGCAGCTGGCGCTGGCCGCCAGGGAAGCGCTGAAGGCTGAGGGCATCAACGCCCGCGTCGTGTCGGCGCCGAGCCTCGAATGGTTCACGGAGCAGTCAGCGGAGTACCGCGAGTCGGTCCTTCCGAAAACCGTGACGGCCCGGGTATCGATCGAGGCGGGAATCGCGTTGACCTGGGACAGGTACGTCGGCGATCGCGGCCGCAGCATCTCCATCGAGCACTTCGGCGCGTCGGCGGATTACAAGACCCTGTTCCGCGAATTCGGTATCACGACGGAGGCCGTCGTCGCCGCCGCCAAGGATTCACTCGCCGCCCTCTGAGCTCGTCGACGGCGCCCACCCCCACACCTGAATCACCCGCTTCACTAGGAGAATCACTATGACCGAGAACACTCCCCTTGCCCAGCTATCCACTGCCGGCGTCAGCATTTGGCTCGATGACCTGTCCCGCGAACGCATCGTTTCCGGCGGCCTGCAGAACCTGATCGACACGAAGAACGTCGTCGGTGTGACCACCAACCCGACCATCTTCGCCGGCGCCCTCAGCAAGGGCGACGCGTACGTGGAGCAGGTGGCGGCCCTCGCCGCCGCCGGCGCCACCGTGCAGGAGGCCGTCTTCGAGATCACGACCGACGACGTCCGGGCCGCCAGCGACATCTTCCGCCCCGTCTACGACGGCACCCGCGGCGTCGACGGCCGGGTCTCGATCGAGGTCGAGCCCGGCCTCGCCCACGACGCGGCCGGCACGGTCGCCCAGGCTGAGGAACTCTGGGCCAAGGTGGACCGTCCCAACGCCATGATCAAGATCCCGGCGACCATCGAGGGTCTCGACGCGATCACCGCGACCATCGCGCAGGGCATCAGCGTGAACGTCACCCTGATCTTCAGCCTCGAGCGTCACCGCCAGGTCATCAACGCCTACCTGTCCGGCCTGGAGAAGGCCCGCTCGGCCGGCCTCGACCTGTCGACGATCCACTCCGTGGCCTCGTTCTTCGTGTCGCGCGTCGACACCGAGATCAACCAGCGCCTCGAAGCCATCGGCACGGATGCGGCCCTCGCCCTCAAGAGCAAGGCCGGCGTCGCCAACGCCCAGCTGGCCTACGAGGTCTTCGAACAGGCCTTCTCCAGTGAGCGCGCCCTCGGCCTTCTCGCTGCCGGCGCCAACAAGCAGCGCCCGCTCTGGGCGTCCACCGGCGTCAAGGACCCGACCCTGCCGGACACCCTCTACGTGACCAACCTGGTCGCACCAGAGGTCGTCAACACGATGCCCGAGAAGACGCTCGAGGCGACGCTCGACCACGGTGTCATCCCCGCCGACTCGGTCACCGGCGCCTACGACGAGGCCAACGCCGTACTCGACGCTCTCGCGAACGAAGGCGTCTCCTACGTGGACGTCACCCAGGTCCTCGAGGCGGAGGGTGTCGCCAAGTTCATCGTCTCCTGGAACGAACTCCTCGAAACCGTTTCCGTCGCGCTCGACGCCGCGAAGGCCACCGCGGGGGCAGCACTGTGAGCTTCCGCATCTCGGTCAGCGGCGCGGCAGCCGACGCCGTGCGCAGCACGGTCCCGACCCTTGTCGCCGACATGGTCGCATCCGGCATCACCGCGTTGGACCCTGCCCTCTGGGGCCCGGAAGCCGAGGACGAGGCTGCCAAGCGACTCGGCTGGACCGAGTCGGTTTCCGTCTCCCGGCCGCTCATCCCCGAGATCCTGGCGCTGCGCGACGAACTGCGCGCCAAGGGAGTGGACCGGATCGCCCTGGCCGGCATGGGCGGCTCCTCGCTCGCGCCGGAGGTCATCACCAGCACCGCCGGCGTGCCCCTGACGGTGCTCGACTCGACCGACCCCGGCCAGGTCCTCGCCGCACTCGGCGACCATCTTGCCGCCACCGCGCTCGTCGTCTCCTCCAAGTCGGGCTCGACTGCGGAGACCGACAGCCAGCGTCGCGTATTCGAACGTGCCTTCCGCGAAGCCGGCATCGACCCGGCCGAGCGGATCATCGTCGTCACCGACCCTGGTTCCCCGCTGGACGCGTCCGCGCGCGCCGCCGGTTACCGCGTCTTCAACGCCGATCCCACCGTCGGCGGGCGCTTCTCCGTGCTGACCGCCTTCGGCCTGGTGCCCTCCGGGCTCGCCGGGGTGGACATCAATGAGTTGCTCGACGAGGCCGAGGCGATCTCGATCGCCCTTGCCGTCGACAGCCCGGAGAACCCGGGGCTCATCCTCGGTGCGGCGATCGCCGCGACCACGCCGCGTCGAGACAAGCTCGCGATCGTCTCCGACGGCACCCACATCGTCGGTTTCGCCGACTGGGCCGAACAGCTCATTGCCGAGTCCACCGGCAAACAGGGAAAGGGCATCCTCCCGGTCGTCCTCGGTCTGGCTGCCCCCGAGCTGTCGGAGAACCTCCCCGATGTCCAGGTCGTGCGCCTCGTCGCCGACGCCGGGATGGAGGTCTTCTCTGCCCGAGACGGCGCGGACGAGATCCGCGTCAGCGGAACCCTCGGCGCGCAGTTCCTGGTCTGGGAGTACGCCACCGTCATCGCCGGGCGCCTGATCGGCATCAACCCCTTCGATCAGCCCGACGTGGAGGCTGCCAAGATCGCCACCCGCGGCCTGCTCGACGCCCGCCCGGAACCCGTTCCCGCGGCGTTCATCTCGGACGGCATCGAGGTCAGGGGCACTGCCCACGTGATCGGGGCCGCCAGCGACCTGGCCTCCGCCATCGACGCGCTCCTGGAGGAGCTCGGCCCGGACGGCTACCTGTCCGTGCAGGCCTACGTCAACCGCCTGGCCCTGCCGCAGCTCGCCGAGATCCGCGACCTGCTCGCGGCCCTGTCCCAGCGCCCGGTGACCTTCGGGTGGGGACCTCGGTTCCTGCACTCGACCGGCCAGCTACACAAGGGCGGCCCGGCCACCGGCGTCTTCCTGCAGATCCTCGCCACTCCCCCCGTCGACCTGGACATCCCGGAGCGCCCGTTCACGTTCGGCGAGCTCATCCAGGCCCAGGCCAGCGGAGACGCGAGCGTTCTGGCCGACCACGGTCGCCCAGTGCTCACGCTCACACTGACCCAACCGGAAGCGAACGTGGACACACTGTTCGCGGCCCTCCGCTAACCGAAACGCGTCACCCGGCCGGCCACGGCCACGCCGCTGTCCACACCCTGAAGGAGCTGCATGTCCCCGGTGGAAATCACCCCGGAGTTCAATCCCCTGCGATCGCCCTCCGACTACCGCCTGAATCGAATTGCGGGGCCCAGCAGCCTCGTCATTTTCGGCGTGACCGGAGACCTCTCACGGAAGAAACTCATGCCGGCCGTCTACGACCTGGCCAACCGGGGCCTGCTGCCGCCCGGATTCGCCCTGGTCGGCTTCGCCCGGCGGGACTGGGACAACGAGGACTTCATGCAGGTGGTGCACGACTCCGTCAAGGAGTTCGCCCGCACCGAGTTCCATGAGGATGTCTGGGCGCAGCTGGCCGAGGGCATCCGTTTCGTTCCTGGGACGTTCGACGACGACGAGTCGTTCGAACGTCTCAAGGAGACGATCGCGTCGCTCGATGAGGAACGCGGAACGATGGGCAACCACGCGTTCTACCTGTCGATCCCGCCGAAGGCCTTCCCTCAGGTGACCGAGCAGCTCAGGCGGTCCGGGCTGGCGGAACAGAAGAACGGGCAATGGCGGCGTGTCGTGATCGAGAAGCCGTTCGGCAGCGACCTGCAGACCGCGCGCGAACTGAACGACGTTGTCGAGTCGGTCTTCCCTCCCGATTCCGTCTTCAGGATCGACCACTACCTGGGCAAGGAGACGGTCCAGAACATTCTGGCGCTGCGTTTCGCCAACCAGTTGTACGAACCGATCTGGAACGCCAACTACGTCGACCACGTGCAGATCACGATGGCCGAGGACATCGGTGTCGGCGGCCGGGCCGGCTACTACGACGGCATCGGCGCGGCCAGGGACGTGATCCAGAACCACCTGCTCCAGCTCCTGGCCCTCACCGCGATGGAGGAGCCCATCTCCTTCGACGCGGCAGACCTGCGCACCGAGAAGGAGAAGGTGCTCGCGTCGATCCGCCTGCCGGAAGACCTCGCCACCGGCACGGCCAGGGGCCAGTATGCCGGCGGCTGGCAGGGCGGGGAGAAGGTCCTCGGCTTCCTCGAGGAGGACGGCATGGACCCCGAATCGGTCACCGAGACCTACGCGGCGCTCCGCCTCACGATCGACACCCGTCGCTGGTCGGGGGTGCCGTTCTACCTCCGGGCAGGCAAGCGCCTCGGACGCCGCGTCACCGAGATCGCCGTCGTGTTCAAGCGAGCGCCGCAGCATCTCTTTGCGAAGGGCAACACGGCCGACC
This sequence comes from Cryobacterium mannosilyticum, assembly GCF_004402705.1. Lineage (NCBI taxonomy): Bacteria > Bacillati > Actinomycetota > Actinomycetes > Micrococcales > Microbacteriaceae > Cryobacterium > Cryobacterium mannosilyticum. The sequence goes on from NZ_SOFM01000007.1 coordinate 193,059, forward strand.
TCGGCCAGAACGCACTCGTGATCCGGGTGCAGCCCGACGAGGGCGTCACCATTCGCTTCGGTTCCAAGGTGCCCGGTGTCGGCATGCAGGTGCGGGACGTCACCATGGACTTCGGCTACGGCCATGCCTTCACCGAGGCCAGCCCGGAGGCCTACGAGCGCCTGATCCTCGACGTGCTCCTCGGCGACCCGCCCCTCTTCCCCCGGCATGAAGAGGTGGAACTGTCCTGGAAGATCCTCGATCCGATCGAGGAGTTCTGGGCCGAGCAGGGACAACCGGAGCAGTACCGTCCGGGAACCTGGGGCCCGGCCTCAGCCGATGAACTGCTGTCTCGCGACGGCCGACACTGGAGACGCCCATGATCGTCGATCTTCCCGACACCACCACCTCCAAGATCTCCAAGGCCCTGGTCAGGATCCGCGAAGAGGGCGGCGCGGTCGCTCTCGGCCGGGTCCTCACCCTGATCATCGCGTCGACGATGGGCCATGAAGAGGAGGCCATCGAGGCCGCGAACGACGCGTCCCGCGAGCACCCGATGCGGGTCATCGTCGTGTCCACCCAGGCGCTCGATGACAAGGGTCTCGCCACGACAGCACGCATCGACGCGGAGATCCGGGTCGGCGGCGACGCCGGCGCAAGCGAGGTCATCGTGCTCCGCGCCTACGGCGAGGCCGCCAGCGACCCGGAGAGCCTGGTCACCGGCCTGCTGCTGCCGGATGCTCCCGTCGTGGCCTGGTGGCCCGGTGTGGCCCCGGCCGTGCCCGCCGAGTCCCCGCTCGGACGCATCGCCTACCGCCGGATCACGGACGCGTCCGCGCAGCTCGACCCGCAGGCCGCGCTGCATCACCTCTGCACCTCCTATCGCCCCGGCGACACCGACTTCGCCTGGACCCGGCTGACCTTGTGGCGAGCCCAGCTCGCCGCGGTCCTCGACCAGCCGCCCTACCTGCCGGTCACGGCCGTTCAGGTGTCCGGTGCGTCAGATTCCCCGTCGACCGCCCTGCTGGCCGCCTGGCTCCAGTTGCAGCTGCAGGTTCCGGTCAGCTACGAGTTCACCACCGATCCCCTGTCCAGCGGTATCCGCGGCGTGCACCTCACCCGAGCGGCCGGCGTGATCTCGCTCGAGCGGGAGGTGCCCGGCATCGCCACCCTCACTCAGCCGGGCCAGCCGGTGCAGGACCTCACCCTCAAACGGCGCAGTCTCCGCGACTGCCTCAGCGACGAGCTGCGCCGACTCGACCCTGATGAGTTGTATGGTGAGGTCATCACGCGCGGCCTCCCGCACCTTGACGATGTGGTCGCAGATCAAACCGAAGGACGACCGTGACCAACGAACGACGCGTACTCGTACACCCGGACCGGGCCGCCCTCGCGGCGTCGGTGGCGGCTCGATTCATCACGACGACCGTGGACATCCTGCATGAGCAGGGTGAGATCAATGTGGTCCTCGCGGGCGGCTCCGTCGCCAACGAGGTGCTCGCGGCGATCAACGCCTCCGCAGCCAGGGACACCATCGATTGGGACCTGGTCACCTTCTGGTGGGGTGACGAGCGCTGGGTGCCGAAGAACGACCCCGAACGCAACGAGCTGCAGGCGCGGAACGCACTCCTCGACCACATCGCGGTCCCCGCGGCGAACATCCATCCCTTCGCGGCCTCGGACGAGGGCACCGATCTGGATTCCGCCGCCGCAGCCTACGCGGCCCAACTCGAGGCCGCGTCGATCGAGGGCACTGCCCTTCCGCGCTTTGATATCACGTTCCTGGGCGTCGGACCGGACGGACACGTCGCCTCGCTCTTCCCGCACCAGCCCGGGATCAGGGAGTCGGAGGCGAGTGTGCTCGCCGTGCGGGACTCGCCCAAGCCCCCCGCGGAACGACTCAGCCTGAGCAGGCCCGCCCTTAACTCATCCCGGTGCATCTGGATGGTCCTCGCCGGGCCGGACAAGGCATCTGCCCTCGGGCTCGCCCTCGCCGGCGCGAGCCGTGACGAGGTTCCCGTGGCCGGGATCAAGGGACGCCGGTACACGAACTTCTTCGTTGACCGGGAAGCCGCCGCAGAGGTCCCGGAGAACCTCACCGCGTCGACCTTCTGACTGGACTCGGAAGCGGGCTACGCGAGCCGGCCCAGACGAGACAAGAGCGGCGAGAAAAGAGAGGGCCCCGATATATCGGGGCCCTCTCTGTGTCTTTGCGGAACCTGGGACCGGACGGCCGGGATGCTAGTTGGTGGCGGAGAGCTTCCCGCGACGAACCCGCAACTGCTGCAGCGCCTCTTCGAGGAGGGATTCGGCTTCCTCCTCAGTGCGACGCTCCTTCACGTAGGCGAGGTGCGTCTTGTACGGCTCGAGCTTCACCACCGACGGCGGGTTCTCCTTGTCGCGCCCCGCAGGCAGGCCGGATGACGGGCAGTCGATGGTCTCCGGGATTTCGTCGTCCGGGAGGTTCGCCGCGAAGTACCGGACCGTCTCATTGCCGAGGGCGTCCCAGTAGGAAACCCTGATCCGGTCCGCGTGGAAACCGCGGTCCTGCTCACCCATGGGGCCAGCTCCTACACGGGAGCCACGAATTGCGCTGCCACCAGATGCCATGATGTTCCTCCGCTAGAAAGGGGCGTTGAAGCTGATCGGCCGTTTCAGCCAATGGTGACGTGAACGGGTCGTGCAGAATTCGTTCGGCCGGGAATCAACCCCGGCCTCGCGAAGTGGATCAGAGACCCACGCCGAACTTCGTGATCAGTCCGAGGACGACGATGCACGAGATCCACAGGAGTCCCAGGATGACGGTGATGCGGTTGAGGTTTCGTTCGGCGACGCCGGAAGCGCCGAGGTTCGAGGTCACACCGCCGCCGAACATGTCGGACAGTCCGCCGCCACGCCCCTTGTGCAACAGAATGAGCATGGTGAGCAGGAGGCTCGTAATGCCGAGCAAAACCTGCAGCACTACCTGGAGAATACCCACGCGAAACCTTTCACAGTGCGATGGGGCACTTGCCCCACCAAGATCAGTGATAATCATAGCCTGACTCACGTCACAACCCGCCGTCCCCCGATTCGGGGACGGCGGGTTGCCTCAAACGGTGTGACCGGCGCTACAGACCAACGTGCTTCTGAAAACGCACGATGCTGGAGAACTCATCGATGTCCAGGCTTGCTCCGCCGACGAGGGCGCCATCCACATTGGGCTCGCGCATGTAGCCGGCGATGTTGACGCCCTTGACGGAACCTCCGTAGAGGATGCGGGTCTTTGCGGCCACATCTTCCCCGAGGGTGTCCTTCAGCACGGTGCGCAGCTGGGCCGCAACCTGCTCGGCCTGCTCCGGAGTGGCAGCCTGGCCGGACCCGATCGCCCAGACGGGCTCGTAGGCCACGACGATGTCCGCCGCGTTGGAGACGCCGGACAGGGCCGCCTTCAACTGCGCAACCGGCACGGCGCTGGGGCCGTGCAGTTCCAGGTCCGCGGCGGTCTCGCCGACGCAGATGATCGGAACCAGGTTGTGCCGCAGTGCGGCCTTGACCTTGGCAGCGACCTGCTCGTCGTTCTCGCCGTGCAGCGTTCGCCGCTCGGAGTGACCGATCAGAACGTACTGGCACTCCAACTGAGACAGGAATGCGCCGGAGATCTCACCGGTGTAGGCGCCGGAGTCCTGTGCCGACAGGTCCTGCGCGCCGTAAGCGAGCGGGAGCTTGTCAGCGGACACGAGCGTCTGCACCGAACGAAGATCGGTGAACGGCGGGAACACGGCGACCTCGACGGCTGAGAAGTCGTGCTTCGCATCCTTGAGGTTCCATGCCAGCTTCTGCACGAAGGCGATGGCCTGGAGGTGGTCCAGGTTCATCTTCCAGTTGCCCGCGATCAGCGGGGTGCGCCGCGGGTTGTCGTTTACTGCCATCCGAGGACCTCCAGTCCTGGTAGGCGCTTGCCCTCGAGGAATTCGAGGCTGGCGCCACCGCCGGTTGAGATGTGACCGAACTGATCGTCCGTGAACCCGAGCGTGCGTACGGCGGCGGCGGAATCGCCACCTCCGACGACGCTCAGCCCATCGACCTCAGTCAGGGCGGCGGCCACCACACGGGTGCCCTCCGCAAACGGTGCGAACTCGAACACGCCCATGGGGCCGTTCCAGAACACCGTCTTCGACGAGCTGATGATCGCGGCGAAGGCCGCGGCCGTCTCCGGCCCGATGTCCAGACCCATACCGGAGGCACCGAATGCGGTGTCCTCGATCGAGTCGGCCGTGGTGATCACGTGCTCAGCATCGGGTGCGAACTTCGACGCCACGACGACATCAGTCGGGAGGACGATCTTCACACCCAGGCGCTCGGCCTCGACCAGGTAACCGCGGACGGTTTCGATCTGGTCGGCCTCGAGCAGGCTCGCGCCCACCTTGTGGCCCTGAGCCGCGAGGAACGTGTAGAGCATTCCGCCACCGATGAGCAGCGAGTTGACCCGCGGCAGGAGGTGACCGATCACGCCGAGCTTGTCCGACACCTTCGAGCCACCGAGGACGACCGTGTAGGGCGCCTCCGGCTTCTCGGTGAGACGATCGAGGACCTCGAGCTCCGCGGCGATCAGGAGACCGGCGGCGCTCGGCAGGATCGATGCCAGGTCGAACACGCTGGCCTGCTTGCGGTGGACGACGCCGAAGCCGTCCGAGACGAGCACGTCACCGAGAGCGGCGAGCTCGTTGGCGAACGCAACGCGTTCGGCGTCGACCTTGCTGGTCTCCCCCGGGTTGAACCGGAGGTTCTCAAGCACGACGACGTCACCGTCAGCCAGGGCCGCGACGGCAGCCGTCGCGGACTCGCCGACGGTGTCGGTGGCGAACGCGACCTCGCTGCCCAGCAGCTCAGCCAGGCGTGCGGCGACCGGAGCCAGGCTGTACCTGTCTTCCGGTGCACCCTTGGGTCGGCCGAGGTGAGAGACGATCACGACTCGGGCGCCCTGGACGAGCAGCGCCTTGATGGTGGGCAGGGACGCGCGAACGCGGCCATCGTCCGTGATCTCTCCGTCTTTCAACGGAACATTGAGATCGCAACGGACGATGACGCGCTTGCCGTGGAGCTGCCCCAGTGATTCGATTGTTCGAAGTGTCACCGCGGGCCTCGGTTAGAGGCTCTTGGCGACGAGTTCGGTGAGGTCAACCATGCGGTTGGAGTAGCCCCACTCGTTGTCGTACCAGGACGACAGCTTGACCTGGTCGCCGATGACGCGCAGCAGGCCGGCATCGAAGATGGACGAGTGCGGGTCGGTGACGATGTCGCTGGAGACGATCTCGTCTTCGGTGTACATCAGGATGCCCTTGAGGGGACCGTCGGCTGCTGCCTTGTAGGCGGCCTTGATGGCTTCGACGGTCACCGGGCGTTCCGCGATGACGGTCAGGTCGGTGATGGAGCCGGTGGGAACCGGCACGCGAAGTGCGAAGCCGTCAAGCTTTCCCTTGAGCTCCGGGAGCACGATTCCGAGCGCCTTGGCGGCACCGGTCGAGGTCGGGATGATGTTGACAGCGGCGGCGCGAGCGCGGCGCAGGTCGGAGTGCGGGCCATCCTGAAGGTTCTGGTCGGCCGTGTACGCGTGGATCGTGGTCATCAGACCGGACTTGATGCCGAAGTTGTCGTTGAAGACCTTGGCAAGCGGCGCGAGGCAGTTCGTGGTGCACGACGCGTTGGAGATGATGTCGAACTTGGCCGGGTCGTAGTCCTGCTCGTTGACGCCCATGACGATCGTCGCGACCTCGCCGGTGGCGGGAGCGGAGACGATGACCTTCTTGGCGCCGGCGGTGATGTGCTTGCGCGCGTCGTCAGCCTTGGTGAAACGACCGGTGGACTCGATGACGATGTCGACGCCCAGCGCACCCCAGGGGAGGTTGGCCGGGTCGCGCTCGGCGAGGACCTTAATCGGCTTGCCGTTGACGAGGATCGAGTCGCCGTCAACCGAGACGGTTGCGGCAAGGCGCCCGGTGATGGAGTCATATTTAAGGAGGTGAGCCAGCGTCTTCGTGTCGGTGAGGTCGTTCACGGCGACGATCTCAATGTCGCTGCCCTGGGCGAGGGCGGCGCGAAGATAATTACGGCCAATGCGGCCAAATCCGTTAATACCGATCTTTACAGACACGAATGTCTCCTAATCTTGTGCGCCGAGGCGCGTTTCTTGTGGGTGAACTGGACGGGGTGCCGGCCCCCGCGAGGGGGCCGGTCCTGCTATGAGAGCAGGAGCAGCCCGTTGGTCTTTTCGCGTGCGATCGTGAAGCGTTCCTGGACGTTCGCCCAGTTGACGATGTTCCAGAATGCCTTCACGTAGTCCGCACGCACGTTGCGGTAGTCGAGGTAGTACGCGTGCTCCCAGACGTCCAGCATCAGCACCGGGATCGTGCCGGCGGCGAAGTTGGCCTGCTGGTCGAAGAACTGCTGGATGATCAGACGCTGGCCGATCGAGTCCCAGGCGAGCACAGCCCAGCCGGATCCCTGCACGCCGAGCGCGGTGGCCGCGAAGTGGGCCTGGAACTTGTCGAAGGACCCGAAGTTGTCGTCGATGGCGCTGGCCAGGTCGCCGGTGGGCTTGTCGCCGCCGTCCGGGGAGAGGTTGGTCCAGAAGATCGAGTGGTTGACGTGCCCGCCCAGGTTGAAGGCGAGGTCCTTCTCAAGCTTGTTGACGTAGGTCAACTGCCCGGAATCACGGGCCTCGGCCAGCTGCGCGAGGGCGGTGTTGGCCCCGGTCACATAGGCCTGGTGGTGCTTGCTGTGGTGGAGTTCCATGATGGTGCCGCTGATGCTCGGCGCGAGCGCCGAGTAGTCGTAGGCGAGGGCCGGGAGTGTGTATTCAGCCAATGTGTATTTCCTCTGAATTTGTCGGCGGCAAATGCTCCGCCACCAGTTAGTGAGCGACCTATCTAGTCTACTCAGGTCGCGCTGGCCGCGTGACGAACGGCGGAATCAGGCCTCGTCGAGGTCGGAGGGCAGATCGGCGTCGGTTCCGGGGATTCCCTGGTCCGCCGCCTTCTTGTCCGCCATCGCGAGCAGCCGGCGGATCCTGCCGGCGACGGCGTCCTTGGTCATCGGCGGGTCTGCGTGGTGGCCGAGCTCGTCAAGGCTTGAATCCCGGAAGGAGAGGCGCAACTCCCCCGCGTAGCGCAGGTGCTCGGGAATGTCGGTGCCGAGGATCTCCATGGCCCGCTGAACCCGGGCGCAGGCTGCGACGGCGGCCTGCGCGGACCGGCGGAGGTTGGCGTCGTCGAAGTTGACGAGCCGGTTGGCGGTGGCTCGCACCTCACGGCGCTGACGGAGTGCCTCCCAGTTGAGCACGGTGTCCTGGGCGCCCATGTGCACGAGCATCGCGCCGATCGCGTCGCCGTCGCGGATGACCACCCGGTGCACGCCGCGCACCTCCCTCGCCTTGGCGACCACGCCCAGGCGCCCCGCCGCACCGACCAGGGCCATGGCCGCTTCGTTGCCCGGGCAGGTGATTTCGAGGGCGGCGGAGCGCCCCGGGTCGGTCAATGAGCCGTGGGCCAGGAAGGCACCCCGCCAGACGGCGGCGATCTCTTCCTTCGACCCTGTGGTCAGCCGGTTCGGCAGCCCGCGGATCGGACGCCGCCTGGCGTCCAGGAGACCGGTCTGCCTGGCCAGGGTCTCTCCCCCGTCGAGGACGCGCACAAGGAAGTGACTCGTCCTGCGCAGCCCGGAGGCCGCGATGACGGAGACGTCGCTGCGCACCCCGTACAGCTCGGCCAGGTCCTTGCGAACGCGGCGGGCGAGGAGTGCGGTGTCGAGCTCGGATTCGATGGCGATCCGGCTGGAGATCATGTGGAGTCCGCCGGAAAACCGGAGGATGGTGGCCAGTTCCGCAGCCCGAACCGTGGTCTTCGAAACCTCGACGCGAGCGAGTTCGTCTTTAACGTCGGCCGTGAGTGCCAATCGCTTGTCCATTCTGTTGTCCTGGCCTTGTCCCGGCCGGGAGTTGTTCTGGCTGGGCCCGGTGGCTGTTTCCAGGCACCGTCGGCCGTGGTTATTCTCGTCCGAGGTCGCGGTTCTTGAGACTGACCGCTACCCCGGGAAAGTTCTTGATCCGGCTGGCGATCTCGGCCGACATCGCCACCGAACGGTGCTTGCCCCCGGTGCAGCCGACCGCGATCGTCACGTGGCGTTTGTTCTCACGCTGGTAACCGGCGAGGACAGGTTCCAGTGCCGCCGCATAGTTGTCCAGGAACTCCACCGCGCCGGTCTGGGCGAGTACGAAGTCACGGACTTCGGCGTCCTGTCCGGTGTGTGCGCGAAGCTCGGGGATCCAGAAGGGATTCGGCAGGAAACGCACGTCGGCGACCATGTCGACATCCGTGGGCAGGCCGTACTTGAAGCCGAAGCTCATCAGGGTGACGTTGACCCCGGCGGTGTCAGCCGCCGCGAACCGGTCGGTGATCGTCGTGGCCAGTTGATGGATATTCAGGTCCGAGGTGTCGATCACCAGATCGCAGGATTCCCGGACGGCGCTGAGTTTGCTGCGCTCGGCCGAAATCCCGTCGAGGATGGTGCCGTCGCCCTGGAGCGGATGCGGCCTGCGCACCGACTCGAACCGGCGCACGAGCACATCATCCCGGGCCTCGAGGAAGATGACCCGCACGCGGGCGCTCTTGCGCAGTGACTGGACGATCTCCTGGAAATCAGTGAAGAAGCCCCGGCCGCGGATATCGACGACGGCGGCGATCTTCGGCAGGCTGGTGCCGGCCCGGCTGACCAGTTCCACCAGCGGCCGCAGCATCTGCGGGGGCAGGTTGTCCACGACGTACCAGCCGAGGTCCTCCAGCGCGTTGGCCACGGTCGAGCGTCCCGCTCCGGACATGCCCGTCACGATAAGCATCTCCTGCTTGTCGTTCTCCGTTGTCATATTCGCTCTGACGCCTTCGGTTGTGGTGGATATCGCGTGTCCAGCCTACCGACCGGCCGGGGCCTTCAGGCGCGCAAGTGCTCATGGATCGTGGCCGCGAGGCCGGGGCCGATCCCCCGAACCTCGGCGATCGACTCCGCGGAGGCTTCTTTCAAACGCGCCACCGAGCCGAAATGCTGCAGCAGAACCTTGACTCTCGCAGGGCCGAGGCCCGGGATCTCGCCGAGGACGGTGGAGATGTCCCTTTTGCGCCTGGCCCGTTGATGGGTGATCGCAAACCGGTGCGCCTCGTCCCTGATCCGCTGGATCAGGAACAACGCGTCGCTGTTCCTGGGCAGGATGACGGGGTAGTCGGAGTCCGGCAGCCAGATCTCCTCGAGCCGCTTGGCGATGCCGCAGAGGGTGATGCCGGTGACACCCGATTCCCGGAGCGCCCGGGCCGCGGCCGTGACCTGCGGCTGCCCGCCGTCGACGATGAGCAGATTGGGCTGGTAGCGGAACTTGCGCCGCTTGACCGGCGTCCCGGCGTCGTCGTCGCCGGGCGCTTCCGTTTCGTCATCGGGGATCAGATAAGCCAGACGCCGGGTCAGCGTGCGGTAAATGGAGTCGGTGTCGTCCGTCGACTCCGGGATGCCGAACCGGCGGTATTCGTCGGTGCGGGGCAGCCCGTCCTCGAAGACGACCATCGAGGCGACAATGTTCGTTCCGCCCAGGTGCGACACGTCGTAACACTCCATCCGAAGCGGCGCGGACGGCATCCCCAGGGCCTCCTGGATGTCCTCCAACGCCTTGGAGCGCGCCACGAAGTCAGAACTTCGCCGGGTCTTATAGAGCATCAGGGCGTGCTTGGCGTTCTGCGTCGCCGTCTCGAGAAGGGCCGCCTTGTCGCCTCGCTGGGCGGCGAGGATCCGCACCTTTCGCCCGGCAATGCCGGCAAGCCAGCCCTCGAGTGCTTCGGCGTCGTCGGGCAGCTCGGGCACCACGATCTCCCGAGGCGGCACGGCATCCCCGCCGTACGCGGTCTGCATGATCGAGTCGATGAGTTCGCTGTTGGACAGATCGAGTTCCTTGTCGACCATCCAGCCGCGGACACCCCGGATCCGTCCGCCGCGCACGATGAACAGCTGGACGGCGGCCGCGAGCTCGTCCTCGTCGAACGCGAACAGGTCGATGTCGACGTTGTCGCGCAGGACGACGGCGCTCTTCTCGAGGACCGCATCGAGGGCGCGGATCTGGTCACGCCGTTTGGCGGCCGTCTCGTACTGCTGTTCGGCCGCGGCGACCTTCATCTCATTGGTCAGCCGGTTGATCAGTTTGCGGTCCTGGCTGCCCAGGAAGCTCACGAATTCGTTCACGATGACGCGGTGTTCCTCGATGGTCACCGTACCGGAGCACGGTCCGAAGCACCGCCCGATCTGACCGGCGAAGCAGGGCTTGCCGGACTGCATCGCCCGCTTGTAATTGGCGTTGTTGCAGGTGCGGATCGGGAACGCCTTGAGCATCAGCTCGATGGTGTCGTGCACCGCCCAGACCTTCGGGTACGGCCCGAAGTAGCGCGCACCGCGGATGCCGGTGGTGCGGGTGACAAGCGCACGGGGCGCCTCGTCGGCCAGGGTGACCGCCAGGTAGGGGTAGGACTTGTCGTCCTTGAACTGCACGTTGAAGGGAGGATCGAACTCGTTGATCCAGGTCCACTCGAGTTGCAGCGCCTCCACCTCGGTGCCGACGACCGTCCACTCCACGGAATTGGCCGTGGTGACCATCCGCCTGGTGCGTTCGTGCAGGCTGCCCAGCGGCGCGAAGTAGTTGCTCAGCCGGGCCCGGAGGTTCTTCGCCTTGCCGACGTAGAGAACGCGTCCGGTTTCGTCACGGAACCGGTACACCCCCGGGCGGGTCGGGATCTCGCCCGCCTTGGGGCGGTAACTCAGCGCGTCGGACATGGCCTCCCCTGGTCTGCGCCTACTGCGCCGCCAGGACCTCTTTGAGGAACTTCCCGGTGTGGCTCTTTTTGACGGTGGCCACATGCTCCGGAGTGCCGGTCGCGAGCACCCGGCCGCCGCCGGACCCGCCCTCGGGGCCGAGGTCGATCACCCAGTCCGCGGACTTGATGACGTCGAGGTTGTGTTCGATCACGATGACGGTGTTGCCCTTGTCGACGAGGCTGTTCAGCACGAGCAGGAGCTTGCGCACGTCTTCGAAGTGCAGCCCGGTGGTCGGCTCGTCAAGTACATAGACGCTGCGCCCATTGGAGCGGCGCTGCAGCTCCGTTGCGAGCTTGACTCGTTGCGCCTCACCGCCGGAGAGGGTGGTGGCGCTTTGGCCGAGCCGCACGTAGCCGAGGCCCACCTCGACGAGGGTCTTGAGGAATCGATGGATGGCGGAGATCGGCTCGAAGAACTCCGCCGCCTCGCTGATGGGCATGTCGAGCACCTCGGCGATGTTCTTGCCCTTGTAGTGCACGGTGAGGGTGTCCCGGTTGTACCGCGCTCCCCCGCACACCTCGCACGCGACGTAGACGTCGGGCAGGAAGTTCATCTCGATCTTGATCGTGCCGTCGCCCGAGCAGGCCTCACAACGGCCGCCCTTGACGTTGAAACTGAACCGGCCCGGCAGGTAGCCGCGCGCCTTCGCCTCGATCGTTTCGGAGAACAGGGTGCGGATCTTGTCGAAGACGCCCGTGTAGGTGGCCGGGTTGGAACGGGGGGTCCGCCCGATCGGAGCCTGGTCGACGTGGATGACCTTGTCCAGGTGGTCGAGGCCGGTGACTCTGGTGTGCCTTCCGGGCAGCTTGCGTGCGCCGTTGAGGCGGTTGGCGAGGACCCGGTAGAGGATGTCGTTGACCAGGGACGACTTGCCGGAGCCGCTGACCCCGGTGACGGCGGTGAAGGTGCCGAGGGGGAAGCTCACCGACACCTTGCGGAGGTTGTTCGCCTCGGCACCGACCACGGTGATCTCACGGGCCGGGTCGATCTCGCGTCGCGTACTCGGCGTGGGAATGACCTTGCGGCCCGCCAGGTAGTCGCCGGTCAGCGACTTCTTGTTGGTCAGCAGGCTCTCGTAGGAGCCGGAGTGCACGACGTGGCCTCCGTTGACGCCGGCGCCCGGACCGATGTCGACGATCCAGTCCGCGGTCTTGATGGTGTCTTCGTCGTGCTCGACGACGATCAGGGTGTTGCCGAGGTCGCGCAGGGCCACCAGGGTCTCGATCAGCCGGCGGTTGTCCCGCTGGTGCAGCCCGATGCTCGGTTCGTCGAGCACGTAGAGCACGCCGGTGAGGCCTGAGCCGATCTGGGTGGCGAGACGGATGCGCTGCGCCTCACCGCCGGACAGTGTCGCGGCGGCCCTGGCCAGGTTGAGGTAGTTCAGGCCGACCCGGATCAGGAAGTCCAGCCGGGCCTTGATCTCCCGGAGCACCTGCGCCGCGATGGTCGATTCGCGGTCGGTGAGCTCCAGTTTGTTCATGAAACCGCGGGCGTCGGTGAGGCTGAGGTTGCAGACATCCGCGATGCTCGACCCGTGCACCAGCACGGCGAGGACTTCAGGCTTGAGCCGGGTGCCGGAGCAGACCGGGCAGTCGACCTCACGCAGGTACTCACCCCAGCGTGCCCGCTGGGTGTCGGATTCGGCCTGGAGGTACTGGCGTTCGATGTAGGGCACGACGCCTTCGAATCCGGAGGTGTAGCTCATCTCCCGGCCGTAGCGGTTCTTCCATTTCACCTTGACCTCGAAGTTGTCGCCGCGGAGCACGGCGTCCTGCACCTCGGCGGGCAGCTCGCCCCAGGGGGTGTCGAGGGAGAAGTCGAGGTCGCGGGAGAGCCCGTCGAGGAGCTTCTCGTAGTACTGGAAGAGGCCCTTGCCCTGGGTGGTCCACGGCAGCACGACGCCGTCGGCGATGCTGAGCTCCGGGTCGCCGAGCAGCAGGTCGGCGTCGACGGACATGCGCGTGCCGAGCCCGGAGCACTCGGGGCAGGCGCCGAACGGCGCGTTGAACGAGAAGGTGCGCGGTTCGATCTCGGTCAGTTGCACGGGGTGGTTGTTCGGGCAGGAGAGCTTCTCCGAATAGCTCTGCCAGGCGTCGTCGCCCTCGCCGTCGACGTAGTTGATCTGCACGATGCCGTCGGTCAGTTTGAGCGCCGTCTCGAGGGAGTCGGTGAGCCGGCTGAGCAGTTCCGGCCCGGCAACGAGCCGGTCGACGACCACGGAGATGTCATGCTTGATCTGCTTCTTGAGCACGGGCGGCTCGTTGAGCTGGATTTGCGTGCCGTCGACGATCGCCCGCGAATAACCGCCGGCGGCGAGTTCCTTGAACAGGTCGACGAACTCGCCCTTCTTCTGCGACACGACGGGGCTGAGCACCTGGTAGCGGATGCCGGCCTCCAGCTCCATCAGCTGGTCGGCGATCTGCTGCACGGTCTGGGCCTGGATGACCTCACCGCAGACGGCGCAATGCGGCACACCGATCCGCGCCCACAGCAGTCGCATGTAGTCGTACACCTCGGTGATCGTGCCGACCGTGGACCGTGGGTTGCGGTTGGTGGACTTCTGGTCGATCGAGACGGCCGGGCTGAGCCCCTCGATGAAATCGACGTCGGGGCGGTCGACCTGGCCGAGGAACTGGCGCGCATAGGCGGACAACGACTCGACGTAGCGGCGCTGGCCCTCCGCGAAAATGGTGTCGAAGGCGAGCGATGACTTGCCCGACCCGGACAGGCCGGTGAAGACCACGAGGGAATCCCGAGGGATCTCCAGGTCCACGTTGTGCAGATTGTGCACCCGTGCGCCGCGAACACTGAGTTTTGACCCGGACTCTACCTTGGAAATTGACACCGTTCGAGTCTATGCAGTGCCGCCCACACTCCGGTGCGACATCACCACGCCCTGAGCGAACACATGTTCGACAGTGCGCGTTTTCGCCGGGCCGTTGCCGAGCGCCGCCCCGAGCGCCAACCGTTCGATGTGGCTAGATGTGGCCGGCCTTCTCCATCTGGCGCAGTTCGCGCTTCAGCTCGGACACCTCGTCTCGCAGGCGCGCCGCGAGTTCGAATTTGAGTTCCCCGGCAGCCTCGAGCATCTGACCGTTCAGGTCCGCGATGATCGACTCCAGGTCGTTGGCGCCGTTGGCCGCCAGGCCCTGGCGGCGAGGCGTCGGGGCGCTCCCCTTGCGCCTGTCGGAGCGGCCGGCCAGAAGCTCGGCGGTGTCCGCCTCCTCACGGGCGAGAACCTCGGTGATGTCCGCGATCCGCTTGCGGAGGGGGGTGGGGTCGATCCCGTGCAGGGTGTTGTAGGCCACCTGCTTCTCACGGCGGCGGTCGGTTTCGTCGATGGCGCGTTCCATCGAGGCGGTGAGCCGGTCGGCGTACATGTGCACCTCGCCGGACACGTTGCGGGCGGCGCGGCCGATGGTCTGGATGAGAGAGGTCGCCGAACGGAGGAAACCTTCCTTGTCGGCGTCGAGGATGGCGACCAGCGACACCTCCGGCAGGTCGAGACCCTCCCGCAACAGGTTGATTCCGACGAGCACGTCGTAAACGCCGGCGCGGAGTTCGGTGAGCAGTTCGACCCGGCGCAGGGTGTCGACGTCGGAGTGCAGATATCGCACCCGCACTCCGGCCTCGGTGAGGAAGTCGGTGAGTTCCTCGGCCATCTTCTTGGTCAGGGTCGTGACGAGCACCCGTTCGTTGCGCTCGACCCTCTTGTGGATCTCTTCGAGGAGGTCGTCGATTTGCCCCTTGCTGGGCTTCACGACGATCTGCGGGTCGATCAGCCCGGTCGGGCGGATGATCTGCTCGACGACGCCGTCGGCGATGCCCATCTCGTACTTGCCGGGGGTCGCGGACAGGTACACGGTCTGGCCGACCCTGCCCTTGAACTCACTGAATTTGAGCGGCCGGTTGTCCAGGGCGCTGGGGAGCCGGAAGCCGTGTTCGACGAGGGTGCGCTTGCGCGATGAGTCCCCCTCGTACATGGCGCCGATCTGGGGCACGGTCACGTGCGACTCGTCGATGACCATCAGGAAGTCGTCGGGGAAGTAGTCGAGCAGGCAGTGCGGCGCCTCCCCCGGCTGCCGGGCGTCGATGTGCCGCGAGTAGTTCTCGATCCCGGAGCAGAAACCGATCTGCTCCATCATCTCCAGGTCGAAGGTGGTGCGCATCCGCAGCCGCTGGGCCTCGAGCAGCTTGCCCTCCCGCTCGAGCTGTTCGAGACGCTCGGCCAGCTCCTCCAGGATCGTGCCGATTGCCCGGTGCATCACGTCGGTGCTGGCCACGTAGTGCGAACCGGGAAAGACCGACACCGCCTCCAGCTTGCGCACGATGTCGCCGGTCAGCGGGTGCAGGCTGTAGAGCGCCTCGATCTCGTCGCCGAACATCTCGATCCGGATCGCGAGTTCTTCGTACATGGGGATGATCTCGATGGTGTCGCCCCGAACTCGGAAGTGGCCCCGGGAGAAGTCGACGTCGTTGCGCTGGTACTGCATGGCGACGAACCGGCGGACGAGCCAGTCCCGGCTGACCTTCTGGCCGACTTGCAGGGCGATCATCGCCTCGAGGTAACCCTCGGGGGTGCCGAGGCCGTAGATGCAGGAGACGGTGGACACGACGATCACGTCGCGCCGACTCAGCAGCGAGTTGGTGGTGGAGTGCCGCAGCCGCTCCACCTCCGCGTTGATCGACGAGTCCTTCTCGATGAAGGTGTCGGTCTGCGGTACGTAGGCCTCCGGCTGGTAGTAGTCGTAGTAGGAGACGAAGTACTCGACGGCGTTGTTGGGCATCAGCTCACGGAACTCGTTCACCAGTTGCGCGGCCAGGGTCTTGTTGTGCGCGAGCACCAGGGTGGGGCGTTGCACCTGCTCGATCAGCCAGGCGGTCGTCGCGGACTTTCCGGTTCCGGTGGCACCGAGCAGCACGATGTCGGTCTCTCCGGCGTTGATCCGGCCGGCCAGCTCGGCGATCGCGGTCGGCTGGTCACCGCTGGGGGTGTACTCGCTCACGACCTCGAACGGATGTACAGAGCGCGTGGGTTCCATGACTCCAGTCTATGGAGCACCACTGACAGTCGACTCGGCGGCGGCCCGCACACGGTGCCAGAGATCGTCGACCTGGGCCAGGGTCTGGCCGAGAGTGCCGGTGGTGTCGATGACGACGTCCGAGACGGCCAGACGCTCGGCGTCGCTGGCCTGGGACCGGATCCGGCGCTTGGCTTCCGCCTCGGGCATCCCGCGGAGGTCGACCATCCGCTGCACCCGGGTTGCCTCGTCGGCCTGGGTGACCACGATCAGGTCGAACGGGTGGTCGACGGCGGCCTCCACCAGCAAGGGGACGTCGTAGACGACGACCGCGTGCGGGTCCCTCTCCGCGGCCTCGCGGATCATCAGGTTCGACAGGGAACGAACGGCCGGGTGCACGATCGAATTGAGCAGGGCGAGGGACGCAGGGTCGGCGAAGACGACGGCCCCCAGCGCCGCCCGGTCGAGGCTGCCGTCCGGCGCGATCACCGTGGGGCCGAATGAGCGGGTGATCTCCTCGAGGGCTGCGGTGCCGG
This sequence comes from Cryobacterium mannosilyticum, assembly GCF_004402705.1. Lineage (NCBI taxonomy): Bacteria > Bacillati > Actinomycetota > Actinomycetes > Micrococcales > Microbacteriaceae > Cryobacterium > Cryobacterium mannosilyticum. The sequence continues at coordinate 209,476 of NZ_SOFM01000007.1, forward strand.
GCTCGACCGCGACCCGGGCGAGGCGGTCGGCGTCGATGTGCACGGCGCCGAGTTCGGCCAGCCTGCGCGCCACGGTGCTTTTTCCGGATGCGATCCCGCCGGTCAGTCCAATCAGGTACACCCGTGCAATGCTAACGTCCCTCGGGGCGCTCAGCGCCCCGGGTTACCCGTGCAGTCCACCGCTGACGCGGACAGGTGATGGTGACCGGCGTCGTCGAGTCGTCGGCCGGCACGGTGTCGGTCGGGACCGGATCTGTCACGTGCGGGAACAAAACAGGCCGGACCCCGAAGGGCCCGGCCTGGTTCAACCGGACGGCACCGTGCAGGTGCCGTCCGGCGGGGTGGAGATTCGCTGCTAGTTGGAGCTGGAGAGCTTCTCGCGCAGAGCGGCGAGGGCCTCGTCGTCTGCGAGGGTGCCGGCGCCGGCGGTCTCGCTGGAGAAGGAGGAACCTGCTGCGGACGGGACATCGCCGGGGGCGATGATCTCGTCGTTGGCGGAGGCCACCTGCTTCTTGTGGGCTTCCCAGCGAGCCTGGGCTGCAGCGTAGTCCTGCTCCCACTTCTCGCGCTGGGTTTCGAAGCCTTCGCGCCACTCGTTGGTCTCCGGGTCGAAGCCCTCAGGGTACTTGTAGTTGCCCTGGTCGTCGTACTCGGTGAGCATTCCGTAGAGTGCCGGGTCGAACTCGGTGCCCTCGGGGTCGACACCCTCGTTGGCCTGCTTGAGGCTCAGCGAGATGCGGCGACGCTCGAGGTCGATGTCGATGACCTTGACGAAGACCTCGTCGCCGACGGAGACGACCTGTTCGGCGAGCTCAACGTGCTTGCCGGAGAGCTCGGAGATGTGGACCAGGCCCTCGATGCCCTCGGCGACGCGAACGAACGCGCCGAACGGGACGAGCTTGGTGACCTTACCCGGTGCAACCTGGCCGATGGCGTGGGTGCGGGCGAAGACCTGCCACGGGTCCTCCTGCGTCGCCTTGAGCGACAGCGACACGCGCTCGCGCTCGAGGTCGACCTCGAGGATCTCGACGGTGACTTCCTGACCGACCTCGACGACCTCGCTGGCGTGCTCGATGTGCTTCCAGCTGAGCTCGGAGACGTGAACCAGACCGTCAACGCCGCCCAGGTCGACGAACGCACCGAAGTTGACGATCGACGAGACGACGCCCTTGCGGACCTGTCCCTTCTGGAGGTTGTTGAGGAACGTGGTGCGGCTCTCGGACTGCGTCTGCTCGAGCAGGGCACGGCGGGACAGCACGACGTTATTGCGGTTCTTGTCGAGTTCGAGGATCTTGGCCTCGATCTCCTGGCCCAGGTACGGGGTCAGGTCGCGAACGCGGCGCAGCTCGATGAGCGATGCGGGAAGGAAGCCACGGAGGCCGATGTCCACGATGAGGCCACCCTTGACAACCTCGATGACCGAGCCGGTGACAACGCCATCCGACTCCTTGATCTTCTCGACGTCGCCCCATGCACGCTCGTACTGAGCGCGCTTCTTGGACAGGATGAGACGGCCTTCTTTGTCTTCCTTCTGAAGAACGAGGGCCTCAACCAGGTCGCCGACCTTGACGACCTCAGAGGGGTCAACGTCGTGCTTGATGGAAAGTTCGCGGGAGGGGATGACACCCTCGGTCTTGTAGCCCACGTCGAGGAGAACCTCGTCGCGGTCGATCTTCACCACGGTGCCTTCGATGAGGTCGCCGTCGTTGAAGAATTTCAGAGTCTTTTCGACCGCGGCAAGAAAGTCTTCAGCAGATCCAATGTCGTTGATGGCGACCTGCTTGGGTGCCCGTTCGGTCGTTGCGATTGTCATGTAGTAGTTGCTCCAGGATGGACATAGATCGGGCCACGCGCAGAAAGGATTTCAGGGTTGCGCACCGCGCATGGCAGCGGATAGGTCGTCACAAACGTGACAGTCAACCTTAGCTGTTTGCGGAGGGGCGCGGCAACTTCACCCGAACCGGCCGGAACCGGTGACGAGCCCGGTCCCGCCACCGAAAGCGGACCCTAACCGAGCATCGCCGAACGCAGCGTGTCGAGGCCGACCCCGCCGAGGTCCAGGGCCTTGCGGTGGAAGTCCTTGATCGAGAACGCGTCGCCCTCCTTCTCGCGGTAGGTGTCGCGCAGCTCTTCCCAAATCCGCTGGCCGACCTTGTAAGAGGGTGCCTGGCCGGGCCAGCCGAGGTAACGGTTGACCTCGAACTTCACGAAGCCGTCGTTCATGTTCACGTTCCGGCGGAGGAAGTCGAACGCGTAGTCCGCCGTCCACGGTCCGGAACCGTCCGGGAGCTGCTTCTCCAGGTGCACCCCGATGTCGAGCACGACGCGGGCGGCGCGCATCCGCTGCCCGTCGAGCATGCCGAGGCGGTCGGCCGGGTCGTCGAGGTAGCCGAGCTGTTCCATCAGGCGTTCGGCGTAGAGGGCCCAGCCCTCGGCGTGGCCCGAGGTGCCGGCCAGCTGACGGCGCCAGGTGTTCAGTTTGGCCCGGTTGTAGACGGCCTGGCCGATCTGCAGGTGGTGCCCGGGGATTCCCTCGTGGTAAACGGTGGTTAGTTCGCGCCAGGTGTCGAATTCGGTGACGCCGACGGGGACGGACCACCACATCCGGCCGGGGCGGGAGAAGTCGTCGGTGGGTCCGGTGTAGTAGATCCCGCCCTCCTGGGTGGGGGCGATCAGGCACTCGAGCCGTTTGATCTCGTCGGGGATGTCGAATTGGGTGCCGGAGAGTTCGGCCACGGCGCGGTCGCTGGTCTCCTGCATCCACTTCTGCAGCGCCTCCGTGCCGTGCAGTTTGCGACTCGGGTCGGTGTCGAGGTGGGCGATCGCCTCGAGCACGCTCGCGCCCGGCTTGATCTGGTCGGCGATGCTCTCCTGCTCGGCGACCATCCGGGCCAGTTCCTCGACGCCCCAGTCGTAGGTCTCGTCGAGGTCGATGGTGGCGCCGAGGAAACGGCGGGACTGGAGCGCGTACAGTTCACGGCCGACCGCGTCCTTCTCGGGTGCGGCGCCTTCCAGCGTGCCGCCGAGGAATTCGGCGAGCGTGCCGTAGGCGGCGGCGGCGGCGCGCGCCCCCGCGGCGAGGTCGGTGGCCAGCGAGGCCGGCAGGCTGCCGGATTCCAGGCTCGCCTCCGCGGCGAACCGGGCGAAGAAACCGCCGTTCGCGGCGTGGCGTTTCGCCTGTCCGGCGACTTCGCGCACCTGGCGCCTGGCTGGCATGATCCCCTGGCGCATTCCCTCGCGGAGGGTCTGGAGATAGCCGTCCATTGCCGCAGGCACGGCGGCCAGCCGGGACGAGATGTTCTCCCAGTCGTGCACCGACGCGGTGGGCATGAGGTCGAAGATGTCACGGATGCCCTGGGCCGGCGATGCGATCACGTTCAGGTCACGCAACTGCAGTCCGGCCTCGTGGCTCTCCACGTCGAGGGCGAGCGAGCTGCGCAGGTCGGTGCGGGTGACGACGTCGACGTCGTCGGCGACTGGTGCCGCATCGAGGAGGGCGATGACCTTCTTCGCCTCGAGCCGGCGGCGCTCGTCGCCGGCGGGCGAGTAGTCCCCGAACCGGCCGTCGCCCTCGGTGCGGCCGATGTAGGTCCCCACCGTCGGGTCGAGGTCGACGAGGGTGTCGACCCAGTCCTCGGCAATCGCGTCGATCGCCGTCGGTGTGCGCTGAGGCTCGTGTGTCATGGCCCGAGCCTAGGACACCGGGGACCGCGCCGTCTTCCCCCCGATCGGCAGGGTCACCACGAACCGCGCGCCCGACCGGTGAAGCGGGTCGATCACGATCGCCCCTCCGTGGGCGGCGACGATCTCCCTCGCGATCGCGAGACCGAGGCCGCTGCCGCCGGCGCCCTGGGACCGGGCCTCGTCGACCCGGGCGAACCGTTCGAAGACGCGGTCCTGCTCCGCGGCCGGGATTCCCGGTCCGTCGTCCGCCACGGTGAGTTCGGCCTGACCGTCGACCTCGCGCAGGCTGACCACGATCTGCGGGCCGCCGTGCTGCACCGCGTTGTCGAGCAGGTTGCGCACCACCCGGGCGAGCCGGTCGCGGTTCCCCCGGACTTGGGCGCCGGACACCCGGCTGACGTCGACCGAGACCGATTCGGTGCCGCGCATCCGGCGTGCCTCGGCCATCACGACGTCGTCGAGGTCGACGAGGTCGCCCACGCGTGGTTCCTGCGCGTTGTCGGCGCGGGCGAGCAGGAGCAGGTCGTCGATCAGCCGTTGCAGCGTGTCGGCCTCGTCGAGCACGCTCTGCCGGGTGGCTGCGGCGTCCGCCTCCTCGGGGTGCGCCCGATCGACCTCGAGCTGGGCGCGAATGCGGGCCAGCGGCGTGCGGAGCTCGTGCGACGCGTCCGCAACGAAGCGCCGCTGCCGAGTGTCGGCCGTTTCCACCCGTTCGAGCATCTCGTTCATGGTGCGCGCGAGCCGGGCGATCTCATCCTGGGTCTTCGGTTCGGGCACCCTCCGGTTCAGGGTGGAGCCGGATACGCCCGCGACCCGGCGGCGAATGGCCTCGACCGGTCGGAGGACCCGACCAACCAGCAGCCAGACCACTACCGCGAGGAGCAGCGACGCGGCGGGAACCGCGATCAGCAGGCCCCTGAGGAGAGTGTCGACGCTGTCCTGCACGTCGTCCAGGGGTGTGCCGACGAGCACGCGGAGGCCGTTCCTGGTCGTGGCGAGCAGCCGGAAGTCCGGGCCGGGACTGGACCGCATGGTCTGGAATCCGTCGGCCGAGCGGGGTGGCGCGGCCAGGCGCGCGTCGGCGAGGGTGCGGGCGGTGGCGGCGATCTCCCGGCCGGCGGCATCCGTCACCCGGGCGAAGGATTCGTCGTCGCCCTGGCTGGCGATGAGGGCCGGCTGGGTTCCGGAATCGAGCGCCGCGATGATGGCGCTGCTGTGCCGACGCAGGTTCTCGTCGACGTTGTCGGTCAGCACCGACCGTTGGGCGGCGACTAGGGCGCCGCCGGTGACCACCAGCACAACCAGCACGACGAAGGTTGCGGCGGCGGTGATCCGCCAGCGCACGCCTCCGATCAGCCGGGTCACCCGCACGGAACCGACCCTACCGAGGTCCTGAGCCGGCGGGGCCGGCGGGGCCGGCGGCCAGGCGGTAGCCCGCCCCGCGCACGGTCTCGATCTCGGCCCGGGATTCGTGCTGCTCGAGCTTGCGGCGTAGCCGGGCGACGTACACCTCGACGATGTTCGGGTCGCCGTCGAAGTCGTCGCTCCACACGCCGTCGAGGATGTGTTGCTTTGACAGCACCTGGCCGGCGCGGTGCACCAGGTAGTGCAACACGTCGAACTCTCGGGAGGTGACCGTGACCTCGCTCTCGCCGACCCAGACCCGGTGGTACAGCGGGTCGACCCGGAGGTCGGCGACCCCGCTCGGCGGCGGCGTCGCCGAACCGCTCCGGCGGATCAGGGCGTGAAGCCGCGCCACGAGAACCGGAAAGGAGAACGGCTTCACGAGGTAGTCGTCCGCGCCGGTGTCCAGCGCCTCCGCCTCGTCCAGGTCGCCGTCCTTCGCGGTCAGCATCAGGATCGGCGTCCAGTTGTCGGCCGCGCGGAGGTCGGCGCAGACCAGGAAGCCGTTCCGGCCCGGCATCATGATGTCCAGGACGATGACGTCGTAGGTGCCCTCGCCCGCCCGCCACAGTCCGTCGATGCCGTTGCGCTCGACGTCCACGGTGAATCCCTCGGCGCGGAGGCCGCGGCCGAGGGCGGTCGTGATCTTCTCGTCATCATCGACCAGGAGCACTTTCATGGGGCGCCTCTCCTGCCTGGCTTCCGTGCGGCCGCCGGGTGGGCCGCACGGTGGACTGTGGGTCCGGCTCAGCCCTCGGCACCGCCCTTGAGCGCAGGCACGACCTGGAAAGCCCGGTCGAGTTGCACATCTACCTCGGTGCCGTCGGCGAAGGTCACTTCGACCTCATAGTAGCTCTCCTCGTCGCCGACCTCGGTCTCGGTGACCCGGCCCTGGCCGGTCTCAGCCAGGGCCGCGGCGCTCGCCTGGACGAGCGCGGCACCGGTGATGGCCGTGTCGGATTCACTGTGGCCGGTGTCTGCGGCGTTCGCGGCAGGGAGGCCGCCCACGACGCCGAGGCCGGCCAAGGTGGCGAGTCCTGCAACGGCTGCCTTGTGTGTCGTCTTCATCTTCATTTTCTTCTGCATGGCTTCTCCTTGCCTGGTAGACCGGGCGCGTCGCCCGACCTTCATCACGGTAGGAGACGGATGCTGACTCCACCCTGAACGATGCCCCGGCGTCGAGTTGCGATCGTTCAGGGTGGGTTCAGAACCGACGGCGCACTCTGGGTATCGGCGGAACGCATCCGTGCCGCCCCATCGACGCAAACCGATGAAAACCGGGAGGCTCTAATGAAAGACAAATCGAATCGGGCTCGGCGAATCCTTGCCGTCCTCGCTGTTCTCAGTGGCACCGCGGTGCTGCTGTCAGCCTGCACGACGACCGTCGCAACCACCGAGCCCACGGCGACCGGGGGCGACCGGGCGCTGCCCCTGGGCAGCGAGAAGGTGACACTGGACCCGAAGGAGTTCTCGGCCGAGATCACCAACCGGTACTGGCCGATGAAGCCGGGCACCCAGTGGACCTACCGGGAGACCGACGGCACCGGCGCCGTAATGGACGTGGAGGTCACCGCGACTGGCGCGACCCGGAAGATCGCGAACGGCATCACCGCCAGGGTGGTCAGGGACACGGTCTCCCAGGATGGCGCGGTGGTGGAGGACACCTTCGACTGGTACGCCCAGGATTCGAAAGGCGCGATCTGGTATTTGGGCGAGGAGACGGCCGAGTTCGAAAACGGCCTGGTCACCTCGACCGCGGGTTCGTTCGAGGCCGGTGTCGACGGCGCCCAGCCGGGGATCCTGCTTCCGGCCGAGCCGCGTCCGGGTCAGAAGTACCGGCAGGAGTATTACCGGGGCCAGGCCGAGGACAACGGTGAGGTCGTCAGCTTCACGGAGATGGCCACCGTCCCCCTCGGACATTTCACGGAGGTGCTGCTCACGAGGGACACGATCACGATCGAACCGGATGTGCTGCAGTACAAGCTCTACGCTCCCGGTGTCGGCCCGGTGCAGATCCTGGACGTGGCGGGCCCGTCCGCCGGCCGCGAGGAATTGGTCAGCGTGACTGCGGTGCCGCCGGACACCGGAACGGGGCCGCTGGGCGAACCGCGGTAGGGCAGGTGCTTCAGGTCAGTGCGCGGCCGCATCCCAGTTCGCGCCTCGGCCGACCTGCACCTCGAGCGGCACGAGGAGGTCGGCCGCCGTCTCCATCCGATGCGTCACAACAGCGCGGAGGGCGTCCCATTCCCCGGGGGCGACCTCGAAGATCAGTTCGTCGTGCACCTGGAGCATCATCCGGGACTCGAGGGCGCCCTCGGCCAGGTCGTCGGCGATCCCGTTCATCGCGATCTTCATGATGTCCGCGGCCGAGCCCTGGATCGGCGCGTTGAGGGCCGCACGTTCCGCGTTCTCGCGGAGCACCCGGTTGGCACTGTGCAACTCGGGGAAGGGACGGCGACGGCCGTAGATGGTGGCGGTGTAGCCGTCGAGCTTGGCCTGTTCGACGACATGCCTGAGGTAGTCCCGCACCGCGCCGAACCGGGCGAAGTAGTCACCGATCAGCTGTTTGGCTTCCTTCGTGTCGATCCGAAGCTGGCGGGACAGCCCGAATGCGCTCAGCCCGTAGGCGAGGCCGTAGGACATCGCCTTGACCTTGGTGCGCATCTCGGGGGTGACGTCGGCGGGGGCGACGCCGAACACGCTCGCGCCGACGAACCGGTGCAGGTCCTCGCCGGCGTTGAAGGCCTCGATCAGCCCGGCATCCTCGGAGAGGTGCGCCATGATGCGCATTTCGATCTGGGAGTAGTCCGCCGTGAGCAGGCACTCGCTGCCGGGCCCGGCGTGGAAGGCGGCGCGGATGCGGCGACCCTCTTCGGTGCGCACGGGAATGTTCTGCAGGTTGGGGTCGGTCGACGAGATGCGCCCGGTGGCCGTGCCGATCTGCACGTAGTTGGTGTGGATGCGGCCGGTCGCGTCGATGGCCTTGTCCAGGGTCTCCACGATCTGGCGCAGCTTGGTCGCGTCGCGGTGCTGCAGGAGCAGGTCGAGGAAGGGGTGCGGGTTGCTGGCCTGCAGGTCGGCGAGGGCGCCGGCATCCGTGGAATACCCGGTCTTGTTCGCCCGGGTCTTCGGCATCCCGAGCTGGTCGAACAGCACCTCCTGGAGCTGCTTGGGCGACCCGAGGTTGACCTCGCGGCCGATCTCGGCATAGGCGCCCGCGGCCAGGGCTGCGGAGCGTTCGCCGAGCTGGGCGGACAACGCCGACAGCTCGTCGTGCGAGACGGCGACCCCGGTCAGCTCCATGTCCACGAGCGCGACCAGGGTGGGCATCTCAATGCCCGTCAGCACCCGCTGGGAGCCCTCGTCGAGCTGCGCGGCCAGGACCTGGGCGAGGCGGAAGGTGTACCAGGCCTGCATCGGCACTCCCCCGGCCTCGGCCTCATCTGGCACGAGCTGGTTGGGGTCGTGCACGGGAAGGGTCTCGTCGAGATAGCGGGTGACCAGGTCGGTGAGCGTCTTGTCGGGGCCGCCGGGGCGCAGAAGCCAACCGGCGATGAGCGTGTCGGTGGCCAGGCCGGTGAAGGCCAGGTTGCTCCGGCGCAGCGCCTTGATCTGGTGTTTGGCGTCGTGCATGATCTTGGGCGAGTCGCTGGCGAGCCATTCCTCGAGCGGGAGGTAGTCGGTGCGGCCCGGCTGCCAGGGCAGGTTGACGGTCTCGGTCGGGCCGGCCAGGCCGAACCCGATCGCCTTGCCGTCCTGCACCTCGACGCACAGGCCGAGGCCCTCCGGTGAAGCAGCCACGGCCCGGCCGATCCAGGCGCCGAGTTCCTCGTCGAGCAGGTCCTGCGCGGCGGGCGCCGTCGGGGCGGGGACGGTTTCCGGGGCCGCGGCCGGAGTCGCGGCCGAGTCGGCGTCGACGGGCCCACCCTCGAGCTTGATCACCCGGTCGAGAAGGGTCTTGAATTCGAGCCGGCCGAAGATGTCGCGCACGGCCGGTTCGTTGATCTGGCCGCGGGCCAGGTCGGTGATCTGCACGGGCAGGTCGAGGTCGGTCACCAGCCGGTTCAGCCGGCGGTTGCGGATCGCGTTCTCCTTCTGCTCGCGCAGGTTGTTGCCGACGACGCCCTTGATCTCATCGGCGTGTTCGAGGATCCCGTCGAGGCTGCCGTAGAGTCCCAGCCATTTCACGGCCGTCTTCTCGCCGACCTTGGAGATGCCGATCAGGTTGTCGCTGGTTTCGCCGACCAGCGCCGCGACATCCGGATACTGGGCCGGCTCGATGCCGTACTTCTCCATCACGCGCTCCGGGTCGTACCGGGTCAGTGCGGACACGCCCTGGCTGGCCGGATAGAGCAGGGTGACGTTGTCGTTGACGAGCTGGATGGTGTCCCGGTCGCCGGAGACGACGAGCACGTGGTACCCCTCGTCGGTGCCGCGCACGGACAGGGTCGCGAGAATGTCGTCGGCCTCGAAGTCTTCCTTCGTCAGGGTCGTGATGTTCATCGCGGCGAGGGCGTCCTGGAGCAGCGGGACCTGGCCGATGAATTCGCTGGGAGTGCTGGCCCTGGTGCCCTTGTAGTCGGGGTACTCGCGGGTGCGGAAGGAGAACCGGGAGATGTCGAAGGCCACCGCGATGTGGGTGGGCTTCTCGTTGCGCAGCAGGCTCAGCAGCATCGAGATGAACCCGTGGATGGCGTTGGTGTGCTGCCCGTCCCGGGTCTGGAAACTGTCGACCGGGAGAGCATGGAACGCCCGGTAGGCCAGGGAATGGCCGTCGATGATCATCAGGGTAGGCTTTTCGGAATCCAACACAGAGACAGCCTACAAGCGTCGCCAGACGCGGGCAGGGTGCGGCGACCAAAGGTGATCATGATCGAGAAGACCGAAGACGCGCTGGCCTGGGTTCAGGAGCGCGGGGCAGGCAGCCTGGCCGAGAAGATGGGGATCGAGTTCGTCGAGTTCACGATCGAACGGGCGATCGCGCGGATGCCCGTCGCCGGCAACACCCAGCCGGCGATGCTGCTGCACGGCGGAGCCTACGTGGTGCTGGGCGAGTCGCTCGGGTCGATGGCGGCCAACCTGTACGCCGGCCACGGGCGTCTCGCAGTGGGCATCGAGATCAATGCCAGCCACACGGGGTCGGCCACGTCCGGCTATGTCACCGGCGTCTGCACGCCGCTGCATCTGGGCCGCACGCTGACCACCCACGAAATCGTCGTCACCGACGATCGGGGCCGGCGCTGTTCGACCATCCGGATCACCAACCTGATCAAGGAATTGCCTGCCCAGGCATAGACGAAACGCAGGCAACCCGTCCACCCACGGTTTGCCTGCGCGTCTCGTTCTGAGTTGAGAGCGTCGCCTATTTCTTGGCGGAGAGCTGCTCGATGATCGCCTGGGCGACGTCGTGCATGGTGAGGCGACGGTCCATGGACGCCTTCTGGATCCAGCGGAACGACTCCGGTTCGGAGAGGCCCATCTTCTCGTTGAGCAGGCCCTTGGCCCGGTCGACGAGCTTGCGGGTCTCGAAGCGCTCGACCAGGTCGGCGACCTCGGCCTCGAGCGTGATGATCTGGCTGTACCGGGAGAGGGCGATCTCGATCGCCGGGAGCAGGTCGTTCGGCGTGAACGGCTTGACGACGTAGGCCAGCGCGCCGGCCTCGGTGGCCCGCTCGACGAGCTCTTTCTGGCTGAACGCCGTGAGCAGCACGACCGGCGCGATGTGCGCCTTGGTGATGCGTTCGGCGGCGGAGATGCCGTCGAGGTGCGGCATCTTCACGTCCATGATCACCAGGTCGGGCCGCAGCTCGGTGGCGAGGGCGACGGCGGTTTCGCCGTCGCCGGCTTCGCCGACCACTTCGAATCCGGCGTCGCGGAGGATTTCGACGATGTCGAGGCGGATGAGGGACTCGTCTTCGGCCACGACAACGCGGCGAGGAGGAACTGGGGTGGAATCTTGGTCGGTCACGGGTCAAAGCCTACGGTATTCTGATCCAGGTGTTGTGAGCCGGTGTGGCGGAATGGCAGACGCGGAGCACTCAAAATGCTTTGTTCGAGAGGACGTGTGGGTTCGAGTCCCACCACCGGTACCAACACCCCCGCATCACCCCTCGCTCTCCCCCGGCGTCCCTGACGATTCCGCGGTTTGGCGAGAGTGCGCAAATTCGCCCCTTCAGCTCCACCGGAGGGGCGTTTTCTGCACTCTCGCGGCCGGCTCAGGACTGAGCGTGCAGCGGGCACGGAAAAGCCCCGCCGTCCGGCTGGGCCGGGCGACGGGGCTTCTGCGGGAACGAACTAGCTCTTGGCGTAAGCCGGGTGAACCTCGTTGTGCGCATCGCCGACGCGGTGCACACGGATGTCGTTCGTGGAGCCGGCGATTCCGGGAGGGGATCCGCTGATCACGACGACCTTGTCACCGAGCTGGGCGAGACCCTGGCTGAGCAGGATGTCATCCACCTGTCCGAACATGGCGTCGGTGTGGGTGACCCGATCGACCAGATACGTCTGGATGCCCCAGGTGAGGGCAAGGCGACGACGGATGCCGGGCTCCGGGGTGAAGGCCAGCATCGGGATCTTCGAGCGCAGGCGCGACATCCGCCTGGCCGAGTCACCCGACTCCGTGAAGATGCAGAGGAACTTCGCCTCGACGAACTCGGCTACCTCGATGGCGGCGAGGGTGATCGCCCCACCCTGGGTGCGCGGCTTGTTCGTCAGCGGAGCAATGCGCTCCAGGCCGTGGTCCTCAGTCGACGCGACGATGCGCGCCATGGTTTGGACCGTGACGACGGGGTACTCTCCGACGCTGGTCTCGCCGCTGAGCATGACTGCGTCAGCACCGTCGAGCACGGCGTTGGCCACGTCGGACGTTTCGGCGCGGGTCGGGACCGGGCTGTGAATCATGGATTCCAGCATCTGGGTGGCCACGATGACCGGCTTGGCCATGCGACGAGCGAGCTCGACCGCCTGCTTCTGCACGATCGGCACGGCTTCCAGCGGCAATTCGACGCCCAGGTCGCCACGGGCGACCATGATCGCGTCGAACGCGTCGACGATGCCTTCGAGGTTCTCGACGGCCTGCGGCTTCTCGATCTTCGCGATCACGGGGACGCGGCGGCCTTCTTCAGCCATGATCTCGTGCACGCGGGTGATGTCGGCGGCGTCACGGACGAACGACAGTGCGATCAGGTCCGTTCCGAGCCGGAGGCCCCAGCGCAGGTCGGCCTCGTCCTTTTCGGACAGGGCCGGCACGTTGACCGCGACGCCGGGCAGGTTGATGCCCTTGTTGTTGGAGACGGGGCCCGCGACGACGACCCTGGTGGTCACGACGGTGTCGTTCGTGGCAACGACCTCCACCTTGACCTTGCCGTCGTCGATGAGGAGGAAGTCCCCGGCCTTGACGTCCTGGGGAAGGCCCTTGTACGTGGTGCCGGAGAGTTCCCGGGTACCGACGACCTCTTCGATGGTGATCTTAAAGATGTCGCCGACGGCCAGTTCGTAAGGGCCGCCTTCGAACTTGCCGAGACGGATCTTCGGCCCCTGCAGGTCGACCATGACCGCGACGGCACGGCCGGAGTCATTCGCCGCCTTGCGGACATTCGCGTAAACGCCCTCGTGGACTTGGTAGTCCCCATGGCTGAGGTTCATCCGGCAGACATCGACGCCCGCATCGATGAGCGCTCGAATTTGATCGTAGCTGGATGCTGCCGGCCCGAGGGTGGCGACGATTTTGGCGCGTCTCATACTGAAAATTCTCCGGTTTCCGCGCTTTTTTGGCGCTGTGGTGCTTTCGTGGGGTCAGAGACCACGGGGTGGTGGGTCTCTTGGGTGGTGATCACTTGGGTGTCGGACCAATCAGATTGCGAAGGCATGGTCGGTCGGTTTGACCGGAGCAGGCAGTAAGGTCTCACCTTCGAGGTAACGATCGACGGCTGCTGCCGCAGCCCGGCCCTCGGCGATCGCCCATACGATGAGCGACTGGCCGCGACCGGCGTCTCCGGCAACGAACACTCCTTCGTGACTGGTCTGGTAGTTGCCGTCACGTTCGACATTACTCCGGTCGTCGACCGGCAATTGCAGCTGCGCGGTGAGGTCGCGGGATTCCGGCCCGGTGAATCCGAGGGACAGAAGCACGAGATCCGCGGGGATCTCCCGCTCGGTGCCCGCCTTGGGTACGCGGCGCCCATCGAGGTACTCGGTCTCGGCGACCCGGATCGCGCGCACCTCGCCGGCGTCGTTCGCCAGGAACTCGATCGTCGACGCGAGGTACTGCCGGCTGCCGCCCTCTTCGTGGGCGCTCGACACCTCGAACAGCGTCGGCGACAGCGGCCACGGCTGGTGCTCCGGGCGGCTCGTGCCCGGCTGCTTGCCGATCGCGAGGTTGGTGACGGATGCCGCGAGCTGCCGGTGCGCGGTGCCGATGCAGTCAGCGCCGGTGTCGCCGCCGCCGAGCACGACCACGTGCTTGCCTTCCGCGGTGATCTGCTGGTCGACGGTGTCGCCGGCCCCGACCTTGTTCTGCTGGACCAGGTACTCCATCGCGAAGTGCACCCCGGGCAGGTCCCGCCCGGGGATCGGGAGATCGCGGGGCACCATGGCGCCGGTGGCGATCACCACGGCGTCGTACCGGGCCCGCAGGGCGTCCCAGGTGATGTCGACGCCGATGTTGACGCCGGCCCGGAACCGGGTTCCTTCCGCGGTCATCTGCGCCAGACGCGACTCGAGGTGCTTCTTCTCCATCTTGAAGTCCGGGATGCCGTAGCGGAGCAGCCCGCCGATCCGGTCGTCGCGTTCGAAGACCGCGACGGTGTGGCCGGCGCGGGTGAGCTGCTGCGCCGCGGCGAGCCCGGCCGGGCCGGAGCCGACGACGGCGACGGTCTTGCCGGTGAGGCGCCCCGGCGGCTGGGGCTGCACCCAGCCGTTGGCGAAGGCCTGGTCGATGATGGACACCTCCACCTGCTTGATCGTGACGGCAGGCTGGCTGATGGCCAGAACACAGGCGGATTCGCAGGGTGCCGGGCACAGCCGGCCGGTGAACTCGGGGAAGTTGTTCGTCGAGTGCAGGCGTTCGATCGCCTGCCGGCCCTCGTCCCGCCAGGTGAGGTCGTTCCACTCGGGGATCAGGTTGCCGAGGGGGCAGCCCTGGTGACAGAACGGAACGCCACAGTCCATGCAGCGGCCGGCCTGGCGCTTCAGCTGCGCCGCGTCGCCCTGCTCGTAGACCTCTTTCCAGTCCATCAGGCGCACGGAAACGGGACGACGGGCCGGGGTTTCCCGCTCCGTTGTTTTCAGGAAGCCCTTCGGGTCAGCCATTGGTTACCTCCAGAATGCGGTTCCAGACAACGTCGCCGTCGGGGTCGAGACCCTCGGCGACAGCATTCTGCCTGGTTGCCAGCACGGCCGCGTAGTCCCGCGGCAGCACCTTGACGAATGTGGACATGGTTCTTTCACGGTCGGCGAGCAGCCGGGCCGCGAGCGGTGAATCGGTGTGGGCGCGGTGCTGTTCGAGCAGGTCGCGCACGATCTCCTGGTCGGCGATGCCGAGCGGCGACATGGTCAGTTCCCCGGTTTGCAACGCCTGGAAGTTGACGTTGTCGCTCCGGAGGTCGTAGATGTACGCGGTTCCGCCGCTCATCCCGGCCCCCAGGTTGCGCCCCGTCTCGCCGAGGATCACCGCGAGCCCGCCGGTCATGTACTCGAGGGCGTGGTCGCCGACGCCTTCGACGACGGCGGTCGCACCCGAGTTGCGCACCAGGAACCGCTCCCCCACGATGCCGCGGATGAACATGCTGCCCTGGGTCGCGCCGTAGCCGATCACGTTGCCGGCGATGACGTTCTGCTCCGCGGGGAAGAGGCTGCGCCGGTCGGGGCGCACGATGATCTGTCCCCCGGAGAGGCCCTTTCCGACGTAGTCGTTCGAGTCGCCCTCGAGCCGCAGGGTGATCCCGCTCGGCAGGAACGCACCGAAGGACTGGCCGGCGGATCCGGTGAGGGTGACGTCGATCGAACCGGCCGGGAGACCCTGTTCGCCGTGGCGCACGGTCACCTCGTGTCCGAGCATCGTACCGACCGCCCGTTCGGTGTTGCGGATGGGCAGCTCGATGGCGATCCTGCCGCCGTGGTCGAGCACGCTGGCGCTCCGCCGGATGAGCTCGTTGTCGAAGTGCAGTTCCAGCTCGTGCTCCTGCGGGCGGCCGGATTGCCGCGGCTCACCGGCGGAGAAGTCCGGTCCGACCAGGATCGGCGACAGGTCGAGTCCGGATGCCTTCCAGTGCGAGAGAGCGCCGTCCACGTTGAGGATCTCCCGGTGCCCGATCGCCTCCTCGAGACTGCGGAAACCCAGACCGGCGAGGTACTCGCGCACCTCCTGGGCGATGAACTCGAAGAAGTTGATCACGTATTCGGCCTTGCCGGTGAAACGCTTCCGCAGCTCCGGGTTCTGGGTGGCGACGCCGACCGGGCAGGTGTCCAGGTGGCAGACGCGCATCATGACGCAGCCCTCGACGATCAGCGGGGCGGTGGCGAAGCCGAACTCCTCGGCGCCGAGCAGCGCGCCGATGACAACGTCCCTGCCGGTCTTGAGCTGACCGTCGACCTGCAGCACCACCCGGTCGCGCATGCCGTTGAGCATGAGCGTCTGCTGGGTCTCGGCGAGGCCGAGTTCCCACGGGGTTCCGGCGTGCTTGAGCGAGTTCAGCGGGCTGGCGCCGGTGCCGCCGTCGTGGCCGGAGATCAGGATCACATCGGACAGGGCCTTGGCGACGCCGGCCGCGACAGCGCCGATGCCGGACTGGCTGACCAGCTTGGTGTGGATCCGCGCCTGGGGGTTGGCCCGTTTGAGGTCGAAGATCAGTTGTTTGAGGTCTTCGATCGAGTAGATGTCGTGGTGCGGCGGCGGCGAGATCAGACCGACTCCCGCGGTGGCGTGGCGGGTGCGGGCGATCCACGGATACACCTTCGTCGGCGGCAACTGGCCGCCCTCGCCGGGCTTGGCTCCCTGGGCGAGCTTGATCTGGATGTCGTCGGCGTGCGAGAGGTACATGCTCGTCACGCCGAACCGGCCGGACGCGACCTGCTTCACGGCGCTGCGCCGCTCGGGGTCGATCAGCCGGTCGAGGTCTTCACCGCCCTCGCCGGTGTTGGACTTGCCGCCGAGGCGGTTCATCGCGATGGCGAGCGTCTCGTGGGCCTCCGGCGAGATGGAGCCGTAGCTCATTGCTCCGGTCGCGAACCGCTTGACGATCGACTCGACCGACTCGACCTCGTCCAGCGGCACAGGGTGGCGCTTGCTGGTGTCGAAGGTGAACATGCCCCGCAGCGTCATCAGGCTCTCGGCCTGGTCGTCGACGAGTTTCGTGTACTCGCGGAAGATGTCGTACCGGCGGGTGCGGGTGGAGTGCTGGAGCCGGAAGATGGTCTCCGGGTTGAACAGGTGCGGTGACCCATCGCGGCGCCACTGGTACTCGCCCCCCGTGTTCAGGCGCTCGTGCGCGGTGACGGCGGCATCCTGCGGATAGGCGGAGGCGTGACGGGCCTCGTTCTCCGCGGCGATGACGTCAATGCCGACCCCGCCGAGCTTGCTGGTGGTTCCGGTGAAGTACTGGTCGATGAATTCCTGGCTGAGGCCGACGGCCTCGAACGTCTGGGCTCCCGCGTACGACGAGACGGTGGAGATGCCCATCTTCGACATGATCTTGAGCACACCCTTGCCGAGGGCCTTGATCACGTTGCGCACGGCCTGTTCGGGCGTTCCGGACGTGATGTGGCCGCTGCGGACGAGGTCCTCGCAGGTTTCCATCGCCAGGTACGGGTTGACCGCGGACGCACCGTAGCCGATCAGGAGGGCCACGTGGTGCACCTCGCGCACATCGCCGGCCTCGACCACGATGCCGACCTTCATCCGGTTCTCGGTGCGGATCAGGTGGTGGTGCACGGCGGCGATCATCAGCAGGGACGGGATCGGCGCGAAGTCCTTGTTGGAATCACGGTCGGACAGCACGATGAACATCGCTCCGGCCTCGATGGCCGCGTCGGCCTCCAGGCACATCTCGGCGATCCGGGCGGACAGGGCGTCGGGCCCGTCGTCGAACCGGTAGAGCCCGCGGATGG
Source organism: Cryobacterium mannosilyticum (assembly GCF_004402705.1). NCBI lineage: Bacteria > Bacillati > Actinomycetota > Actinomycetes > Micrococcales > Microbacteriaceae > Cryobacterium > Cryobacterium mannosilyticum. The sequence continues at coordinate 226,669 of NZ_SOFM01000007.1, forward strand.
TGGTGGTCGTGCGACTGCCCGGCGCGGTGTCGATGTGCTGGATCTTGGCCAGCTCGTCGTTGTCGATCACCGGGAAGTCGAGGACGACCTGCCGGGCGTGCTCCGGTCCGGCCGAGAGCAGGTTGCGCTCCGGGCCGAGCCCGAGCTTGAGCGAGGTGACGACCTCTTCCCGGATCGAGTCGAGCGGCGGGTTGGTCACCTGCGCGAATTGCTGGGTGAAGTAGTCGAAGATGAGCCTCGGCCGGTCGCTGAGCACCGCGATCGGGGTGTCGGAACCCATCGCTCCGAGCGGTTCCCCGCCGGTGCGCGCCATCGGCGCGAGCAGGACCCGCACCTCTTCCTCGGTGTAGCCGAAGGTGCGCTGGCGGCGCACGACGGATGCCGGCGGGTGCACGATGTGCTCCCGGTCGGGCAGGTCCTTGAGGTTGATCCGGCCCGCGTCGAGCCAGGTTCCCCACGGTTCGCTGGCGGCCAGGTCGGCCTTGATCTCGTCGTCCTCGATCAGTCGCCCGGCGACGGTGTCGACGAGGAACATCTTGCCGGGGCGGAGCCGGCCCTTGCGCACGACGCGGGCGGGGTCGATGTCGAGCACGCCGATCTCGCTGGCCAGCACGACGAGTCCGTCATCGGTGATCAGGTAGCGGCCGGGGCGGAGTCCGTTGCGGTCGAGGGTGGCGCCGACCAGGGAACCGTCGGTGAAGACGATCGCGGCCGGCCCGTCCCACGGTTCCATCAACATGGAGTGGTACTCGTAGAACGCGCGGCGTTCCTCGTCGAGGTCGGTCTGGTTCTCCCAGGCCTCCGGCACCATCATCATGACGGCGTGCGGGAGGGAACGCCCGGACAGGCTGAGCAGTTCGACGACCTCGTCGAACGAGGCGGAGTCGCTTCCGCCCGGGGTGACGATCGGCAGCAGCGGGGCCAGGTCGCCGAGCAGTTCGGATTCGAGTTGGGACTGGCGTGCCTGCATCCAGTTGCGGTTGCCCTGCACGGTGTTGATCTCGCCGTTGTGCGCGATCATCCGGAACGGCTGCGCGAGCGGCCAGGACGGGAACGTGTTCGTGGAGTACCGGGAGTGCACCAGTGCCAGCTTGGAGACGAACCTGGGGTCGGAGAGGTCAGGGTAGAACGGTTCCAGCTGAAGGGTGGTGACCATGCCCTTGTAGACCATGGTGCGGCAGGACAACGAAGCGAAGTAGATCTCCAGCTCTCGTTCGGCGCGCTTCCGCAGCCGGACCGCCTGGCGGTCCAGGGCGATGTCGCCAAGGGTCGACCCGGCGTCGTCGGTGCGTTCGCTCTGCACGAAGAGCTGCTGGATCGCCGGCATGGCGGCCCTGGCCAGGTTCCCGACCTCGTCGGGGCGCACGGGGACCTCGCGCCAGCCGAGGATCGTGAGGCCTTCTTCGCGCCCGATCCGCGCGATCTCACGCTTGATCTTGCTGCGGGAGGTCGGGTCGGTGGGCAGGAAGACGTTGCCGACGGCGTACCGTCCGACCGCGGGGAGGGAGAAGTCCGTGACGGAGCGGAGAAAGTCGTCGGGGATCTGGGTGATGATGCCGGCGCCGTCGCCGGTACCGGCATCCGAGCCCACCGCGCCGCGGTGTTCGAGGTTGCGGAGCGCGTCGAGGGCGAGCGTGATGATGTCGTGGCCGGCCGTGCCGCGCAGGGTGGCGACCATGGCCAGACCGCAGGCGTCCCGCTCGTCGGCAGGGTTGTACAGCCCCTGGGGCTGCGGCACGCTGCTGAAGCGCGAGAAGAGGGGTGTGTGCGGCATGGGACCGTCCTCACGAAGTGACTGGCAAGTGGGGACGACGCTGGCCCGCTGAAAGTGGTCTGGTGCGCGGCGGCCCGTGATACCGGGTGACAAGCCGTAGCGGGTTTTCCCTGGGGCTAAAGGCGCGAGTTGCTGGTGCTTGTGGCTGCAACCTCGCCTGATCCGGTGGGTTCGACGGCGTCATCACCGTGATCCTCGATATCCGAATCAAACTCTTCAGATTCTACCTCAGCATCGGGTCCCTTCCATTCGCGGCCGGGTCGGTAGGCGCTGACGGGGGTCCCGGTGTGGCGGCGGCTCTGCACGATGAGGATGACCAGGCCGATCAGGATCGCGGCATACGCGGCCCAGACGTTGGTGCGGATACCGAAGTAGATCTCGCTCGGGTCCACCCGGATCGACTCGAAGAAGCTGCGCCCGAGGCCGTACCAGATCAGGTAGACGCCGAAGGCCTTGCCCCAGCGCAGGGTGAGCCTGCGTTCGAGCAGGAGGATCACGGCGACGCCGATCACGTTCCAGATCATCTCGTAGAGGAAGGTGGGGTGGAACAGGGTGCCGGCGGGCAGCCCGACCGGGTAGGCCGGGTTGGTGGTCTCGATCTGCAGACCCCAGGGCAGGGTGGTCGGCAGGCCGAACAGTTCGTGGTTGAACCAGTTGCCGAGCCGCCCCATCGCCTGGGCGACGAGCATGCCGGGCGCCAGGGCGTCCGCGAAAGCCCAGAACCGGATGCCGGACAGCCGGCAGCCGATGTACGCGCCGACGGCTCCGCCGAGCAGCGCCCCGAAGATGGCGTTGCCGCCCTCCCAGATGTACAGGGTGCGGAGCAGGTCGGCGCCGGCATAGAAGTAGTCGCCCGGGTGGGTGAGCACGTGGTAGATCCGCGCCCCGACGATGCCGAGCGGGACGGCCCAGAGGATGATGTCGAGCACCACGCCCGGTTCGCCGCCCCGGCTGGTCAGGCGGCGCGAGGTCAGCACTGTGGCGGCGATGATCCCGGCCAGGATGCAGAGGGCGTAGGCGTGGATCCGGAACGGTCCGACGTCGAAGAAGCTCCACTCCGGGCTGGGGCTCGGGATGCTCAGCAGAAAAGACACCTGGTATTACCTTTCATCGTGACGACTCACTCCGGGTTGACCGAAACCGGTGGTCGGCCCGGCAAAACTGTCGAGGCGTCGAACGACCGCCTCGGTCAACATACCTCAGACTGCGGGTCGGATGTCCCTGGCCCCGGCGGCGAGGTCGCGGGCGAGCGCCGCGACGGCGGGGACTCCCCCTTCGGCGAGGGCCTTCACCAGCGCGGAGCCGACGATGGCGCCGTCGGCGTAGCCGAGGATCTCCCGCACCTGGCTGGGGGTGGAGATGCCGAGCCCGACACAGGCACTGGTCGACCCGACCGCGCGCAGGCGGTCGATGAGAACCCGGGCCGCCGAGTCGACGTCGCTGCGGGCGCCGGTGATCCCCATCGTGGAGACGGCGTAGACGAAGCCGCGGCTCGCGTGCACCGCCTGCTCCAGCCGAGCGTCGGAGGAGGACGGCGCCGCGAGGAAGACCCGGTCGAGGCCCGTGCGGTCGCTGGCCGCGAGCCAGTCCGCGGCGTCGTCGGGGATGAGGTCGGGCGTGATCAGCCCGGCACCGCCGGCGGCCTGGAGGTCGTCGGCGAACCGGTCGACGCCGTACTGCACGATCGGGTTCCAGTAGGTCATCACCAGCACCGGGGCATCCACCTGGGCGGTGATCGCCGCGACGGCCTCGATGCCGTGGCGCAGCCGGAAGCCGCCCGCCAGGGCCTGCTGGGTGGCCGCCTGGATGACCGGGCCGTCCATCACGGGGTCGGAGTACGGCAGGCCCAGTTCGAGGATGTCGACACCGCCAGCGACGAGCGCGACGGCCGCGTCGATGCTTTCGGACAGGGTCGGGAAGCCGACCGGCAGGTAGCCGATCAGGGCACCGCCGCCCTGTTTTCGTCGCAGGGCGATGGTCGATTCGACTGTGCTCGTCGTCGTCGTCATAGCTGTGCCGCGCCCTCGTCGAGCAGGTCGAAGTATCGGCCCGCGGTTTCCATGTCCTTGTCGCCGCGGCCGGAGAGGTTCACCAGGATGGTGGCGTCCGGTCCGAGCCGTTTGCCCAGGTCGAGGGTGCCGGCGAGAGCGTGTGCCGACTCGATCGCCGGGATGATTCCCTCGGTGCGGCTGAGCAGCCGCAGGGCGCTCATCGCCTCGGCGTCGGTGATCGGCAGGTAGGTCGCCCGGCCGATGCTGGCCAGCCAGGAGTGCTCCGGGCCGACGCCCGGGTAGTCCAGGCCGGCGGAGATCGAGTGTGACTCGACGGTCTGGCCGTCCTCATCCTGGAGCAGGAAGCTGCGGGCGCCGTGCAGGATGCCGGGGCGCCCCTTGGTGATAGTGGCTGCGTGCCGGAGGGTCTCCGCGCCGTCGCCGCCGGCCTCGTAGCCGTACAGGGCCACGTCGGCGTCGTCGAGGAACGCGTGGAAGATGCCCATCGCGTTGGACCCGCCGCCCACGCAGGCGGTGACCGCGTCGGGGAGGCGCCCGGTCAGGTCGAGGACCTGTTGGCGGGCCTCCTCGCCGATGATCTTCTGGAAGTCGCGCACCATCGCCGGGAACGGGTGCGGGCCCGCGACCGTTCCGAAGATGTAGTTGGTGTTCTCGACGTTGGTCACCCAGTCGCGCATGGCGTCGTTGATGGCGTCCTTGAGCGTGCGGGAGCCGGTCGTGACCGGCACCACCTCCGCGCCGAGCAGCCGCATCCTGGCCACGTTGAGGGCCTGGCGTTCGGTGTCGACCTCGCCCATGTAGACGACGCAGTCCAGGCCGAACAGGGCGGCGGCGGTCGCCGTGGCCACGCCGTGCTGACCGGCACCGGTCTCCGCGATCACCCGGGTCTTGCCGATCCGTTTGGTGAGCAGGGCCTGGCCGAGCACGTTGTTGATCTTGTGCGAGCCGGTGTGGTTGAGGTCTTCGCGCTTGAGGATGACGCGGGCGCCGCCGGCGTGGGCGGCGAACCTGGGCACCTCGGTGATGATGGACGGGCGGCCCGTGTAGGTGCGGTGCAGTTCCATCAGCTCGGCGGCGAAGGCCGGGTCGGATCGGGCGAGGGTGTACTCGTTGGTGAGTTCGTCCAGCGCCGCCACCAGGGATTCGGGGACGAATCGTCCGCCGAAATCCCCGAAGTACGGGCCTGCTTCTGCTTTGAGGGACATGTCTATACCGCCAGGAATTCAGTGAGGGTGCGGATGGGGTCGCTCGTGACGAGCGCTTCGCCGACGAGCACGACGTCGGCTCCGGCGGCACGGTAGTGCGCGACATCCGCTGCCGTCTTGACGGCGGATTCGGCGACCCGGACCACGCCGGAGGGGATCCGGTCGGCCAGCCGGCCGAACAGGTCCTGGTCGAGGGTGAAGGTGGACAGGTCGCGGGCGTTCACCCCGACGAGGCTGGCGCCGAGGTCGAGGGCGCGGTCGACCTCGTCGGCGCTGTGCGTTTCGACGAGGGCGGTCATTCCGAGTTCGCGGACGAGGTCGTGCAGGGAGACCAGGGTGGCCTGGTCAAGGGCCGCGACGATCAGCAGCACGAGGTCGGCGCCGGCGGCACGTGCCTCGAGGACCTGGTACGGGACGCCGATGAAGTCCTTCCGGAGCACGGGAACCGTCACGGCCGAACGCACCTGCTCGAGGTCCGACAGCGAGCCGAGGAAACGGCGACCTTCGGTGAGCACGCTGATGGCGCTGGCGCCGCCGAACTCGTAGGACACGGCCAGGGCGGCCGGGTCGCGGATCTCGGCGAGGGCGCCGCGGGACGGACTCGCCCGCTTCACTTCGGCGATGATCTTCACCCGGTCAGCCGGGGCGAGCGCGGACAGGGCGTCGAGGGCCGGCGGGCGCGCGAGGGCGTCCGCTTCGACGGCGGAGTACGGGCGATCCCGACGGCGGACGTCCGCGTCGGCGATCGCCCCGGCTAGCAGCTCGGAAAGCACTCGGCTAGTGGCCTTCGTGCGGCTGGGTGTCGGCTACGCCGTAGCCCACCTTGGACAGCGCCCAGCCGACGCCGAGTCCGACGACGAGCAGCGCCACCGAGGCCCAGACGAGCCAGGGCAGAGCGAGGAAGAACGCCACGGTGCCGACGGCGATGGCCAGCAGCATGATGGTGACTGCGGTCCAGGCCGCAATGGAATGGCCTTCGCCAGGGTCTACCGACTCGAAGCTCATGGATCTCCTTCTGTGCGTTGACGTGCGGGTCAAGTCTAGCGGCCTGACGGTGATCGACTTCAGCGACGAGCGGTGGGGTCCTCGCCACGGGTGAGCCCGTCCCAGTCGTCGACGGCGTCGCTCGACGGGTCGCCGGAGGCGTCGGTGGCCGCCCCGCCGGAAGCATCCGCGGCGGCGAATCGCACGGCCTGGTACCGGGAGCCGGGGCCCGGCCAGCGGCGGGCCGTGACGAGGATGATGAGGCCGGCCGCGGCCCTCGCGACGCCGGCGACGAGGGCCAGGTAGGGCCAGGGCGTGGACACCGAGGCGACGACTCCGTCGGTGACGGATTCCTTGCCGGCGATCCCGGTGGCCGCGGTGATCAGGGCCGCGCTGGCCCCGGCCGGGTCACCGAGCGCGAGAGCTGCGGCGAGGCCGACCGACAAGCCGAGCAGGATTTCGAGCAGGCCGAGGACGACCCGGATGATCGGACCGGCGATGGTCAGCGCGCCGGCGAGGGCCACCCCGGCCAGGGCCAGGGCGGTCAGGCCGGGCGCGGCGGTCGAACCGGTGACCGCGAGGGTCTTCGCGGCCGAGCCGGGTTGCAGGGCGTCGGCGGTGATCCAGACCTGGGTCCAGGCCAGCAGCGCCAGGGCGCTGGCGGCGAGCACCAGCAGGATCACGGCGAGCTTGAGTCGGCGGGCGGTCACTCAGCGCACCCGTTTCATGGCGTTGGCCACGGCCACGGCCCGCAGCGGAGCGGCGGCCTTGTTCTGCGACTCCTGGTATTCGGATGCCGGATCGGAGTCGGCGACGAGGCCGCCGCCTGACTGCACCCTGGCGATGCCGTTCATGATGGTGGCCGTGCGGATGGCGATGGCGAGATCCGCGTCCCCGGCGAAGCCGAAGTAGCCGACCACTCCCCCGTAGACGCCGCGCTGGGTGGGTTCGAGTTCGTCGATGATCGCCAGGGCGCTGGGCTTCGGTGCGCCGGACAGGGTGCCGGCCGGGAAGGTCGCCCGGAACACGTCGATGGCGGTCTTGCCGGGCAGGAGATTGCCCTCCACCGACGAGACGAGGTGCATGATGTGGCTGAACCGTTCGATCCGCATGAACTCGGTGACCTCAACCGAGCCGGCCGCGCACACCTTGAGCAGGTCGTTCCGGGCCAGGTCGACGAGCATGAGGTGCTCTGCTCGTTCCTTGGGGTCGCCGGCGAGTTCGGTTTCGAAGTCGGCGTCGGTTTCCGGTGTGGTCCCGCGGGGCTTCGACCCGGCGATGGGGTGGGTGAAGACCCGGTCCTGCTGCACCTTGACCAGGGCCTCCGGCGAGGAACCGACGATCCAGTACGGTTCGCCGGTCGTGGACTCAAGGCTGAGGAGGTACATGTACGGGCTGGGGTTGAGGCTGCGGAGCACCCGGTAGACGTCGATCGGGTCGGCGGTGCAGGCCTGGTCGAAGCGCTGGGAGATGACGACCTGGAAGATGTCCCCGTCGACGATGCGCTGCTTGGCGACCTCGACCGAGGCGAGGAAGTCGGCGCGGGTGGTGCGCATCTCCGGTTCGGGCGCGGTGGACAGGTCGACCTCGGCGAGCCACGCCTCCGAGGGTGCCGCGAGACGGGCCTGCAGGGAGTCGAGCCGCGCCTGGGCGCTCGCCCAGAGCTCGGCCGGGGTGTCCGTGCCGTCGTTGAGAACGTTCGCGATGAGCTGCACGGTGCCGTACTTGTGATCGATCGCGACGAGGTCGGCAACGAAGCTGAACGCCTCCCCCGGCACGTCGTAGTCGGCCGGCGGCCGGTTCGGCAGACGTTCGATCTGGCGGATCGCCTCCCAGCCGATGAAACCGACCAGGCCGCCGGTGAGCGGCGGGTGCCCGGGCAGGCACGGCGTCCGCCAGCGTTCGAACAGGGCGGAGAGCGCCACCAGCGGGCCGAGCCCGGCGGCGGCGCCGAGCGCGCGGTCGGCGTCGACGCCGTAGTCGATCCAGCGGGTGTCGTCGCCCTGCTGGGTCAGCACGCCGAAGGAGGACACCCCGACGAAGGAGAACCGGGACCAGATCCCGCCCTGTTCCGCCGACTCGAGCAGGAAGCTGCCCGGCGCCCCGGCGGCGAGCTTCCGGTAGATGCCGACCGGGGTCTCCCCGTCGGCGAAGAGTTCACGGATGACCGGGATGACCCGGTGCAATGGTCCGAGCGCGGCGAACTGTTCGGGGGTTGTCGTCCCGGCCGTGGTCTCGTCGACGGCCACGGTCAGTTCACCGTTTCGGCGGAGTCGGAGTCGGAGTCGGAGGCGGAGTCGGAGGCGACCGGGCGGGTGCCGGTGGCGACGCCGATGCCCCGGCCGTCGAAACAGGTGTGCGTGCCGGTGTGGCAGGCGGCGCCGACCTGGTCGACCCGCACGAGGAGGGTGTCGGCGTCGCAGTCGAGCGCGGCGGATTTCACGTACTGCCCGTGCCCGGAGGTGTCGCCCTTGCGCCAGTATTCCTGGCGGCTGCGAGACCAGAAGGTGACGCGGCCCTCGGTGAGGGTGCGTCGCAGCGCCTCCCGGTCCATCCAGCCGAGCATGAGCACCTCGCCGGTGTCCCACTGCTGGATCACCGCCGGCAGCAGGCCGTCGGCGTTGAAGGCGGCCAGCGCGAGGCCGGCGTCGACGGATGACAGTGCCTGGTCGTTCATGGTGGCGCCCTCTCGTTCGGGGTTCATCGGTCGTGGGGCTGCGGTCGTCGGGCGAGGCTCATCAGCGCACCGGCATCCCGGCGGCGCGGAGCTCCCGCTTCACGTCGTCGATGGTCAGTTCGCCGTTGTGGAAGACGGATGCCGCGAGCACCGCGTCCGCTCCGGCCGCGATCGCCGGTGGGAAGTCCTGTGCCCGTCCGGCGCCGCCGGAGGCGATCACCGGCACGCGGCTGATTTCCCGCATGAGCCGAATGAGTTCGAGGTCGAAGCCGGCCTTGGTGCCGTCGGCGTCGATGGAGTTCACGAGGAGTTCCCCGACGCCCAGCTCGATCGCGGTGCCGGCCCAGGCCAGGGCATCCAGGTCGGTCTCGGTGCGGCCGCCGTGGGTCGTGACGACGAAGCCGGATTCGGTCCGGCCGCTGCGTTTCACGTCGAGTGAGAGCACGAGGACCTGCGAGCCGAAGCGGTCGGCGATCTCCCCGATCAGCGCCGGGCGGGCGATGGCCGCGCTGTTGACGCCGACCTTGTCCGCGCCGCTGGCCTGCAGCCGGGAGACGTCCTCGACGCTGCGGATGCCGCCGCCGACGGTGAGCGGGATGAACACCTGTTCCGCGGTGGCGCGCACCACGTCGTAGGTGGTGGACCGGTTGTCGACGGTCGCGGTGACGTCGAGGAAGGTGAGTTCGTCGGCACCCTGCTCGTAGTACCGGCGGGCGAGCTCGACCGGGTCGCCCGCGTCGCGCAGGTTCTGGAAGTTCACGCCCTTCACCACGCGGCCGTTGGCCACGTCGAGACAGGGAATGACCCGCACAGCAAGACTCACGATTTCCTCCGTGACAATTCTCTTACCCTGACCCGTTGGTTAGAGGCGGGCGTTGTGGATGGAGCTGATCAGGATCGCCCTGGCGCCCAGTTCGTAGAGCGCGTCCATGACGTGGTTGGTGTTCAGGCGCGGGATCATCACCCGCACGGCGACCCAGTCGGGGTCGTGCAGCGACGACACCGTGGGCGACTCGATGCCCGGTGCCAGCAGGCAGGCATCGTCGAGCAGGGCCGCCGGAATGTCGTAGTCCATCAGCACGTACTGGCGGGCCACGAGCACACCCTGCAGCCGGCGGAGGAGCGTCGCGATTCCGGGCTTCTCGTTCTCGGAGGTGATCAGCACGGCCGTGGACTGGAGGATGACCGGGCCGAAGATGTCCAGGCCTGCCTTGCGGAGGGTGGAGCCGGTGGAGACAACGTCGGCGACGGCGTCCGCCACGCCCAGCTGCACCGCGGATTCGACCGCGCCGTCGAGGGTGACGAGGGTGACCGACACGTCGTGCCGGGCGAGGAACGCCTCGACCAGGCCCGGGTAGCTGGTCGCCACGCGGAGGCCGGCCAGGTCGGAGAGGTCGCTGAAGCGGCCGGCGGGACCGGCGAAGCGGAAGGTGGAGTCGCCGAAGTCGAGGCTGGCGATCTCGTGGGCAGTCGAGCGGGAGTCGAGCAGCAGGTCCCGTCCGGTGATTCCCACGTCGAGGGCTCCGGAACCGACGTAGGTCGCGATGTCGCGCGGCCGGAGGTAGAAGAACTCGACGTCATTGAGCGGATCGGCGACGACGAGGTCGCGCGGGTCGCGGCGGCCGGTGTACCCGGCCTCGGACAGCATCTGCGCGGCGGTTTCGGACAACGAGCCTTTGTTGGGCACGGCGATTCTCAGCATGGTGTTCTTTCAGCGTTGGCGGGGAGGTGGACGGAGTCGGCCGGTGGCCTGGCCGTCACAGATGCCGGTACACGTCGGCCGGGGTGAGCCCCTTCGCCAGCATGAGCACCTGCACGTGGTAGATGAGCTGCGACATCTCGGCCGCCGTCTCCTCGTCGCTTTGGAATTCGGCCGCCATCCAGACTTCTGCGGCTTCCTCAACGATCTTCTTGCCAATGGCGTGCACGCCGGCATCAAGCTCACGCACGGTTCCAGAGCCCTCGGGCCTGGTTCGTGCTTTGTCGCTCAGCTCAGCGAAGAGGTCGTCGAATGTCTTCACTCCCCTAGGTTACTAGTGCGCGTGCCGGTGTTCGTCCGCGGCGGCGCGCAGCCGGGCGATCTGCGCGGCAGGGTCGGCGGCGTTGAACACGCTCGAACCGGCCACGAAGGTGTCGGCGCCGGCCTCGGCGGCGATCGCAATGGTCTCCTCGGTGATGCCCCCGTCGACCTGCAGCCAGACGTCCAGACCACTCTTGCGCACGGTCTCGGACAGCGTCTTCAGCTTGCGCATGGTCGACGGCATGAAGCTCTGCCCGCCGAAACCGGGCTCGACGGTCATCACCAGCACCTGGTCGAATTCGGGCAGGAGTTCGAGGTAGGGCTCGACCGCGGTGCCCGGCTTGAGGGCGATGCCCGCCCGGGCGCCGATCGAGCGCAGCTTCCGCGCCAGGCCGACCGGGTTGGTGGTGGCTTCGGCGTGGAAGGTCACCGAGAAGGCGCCGGCCTCCGCGTAACCGGGAGCCCACCGCTCGGGGTTGTCGATCATCAGGTGCACGTCGAACGGCAGCGGTGAGACCTGGGCCAGGCGGGAGACGACGGGCGGGCCGAAGGTGAGGTTGGGCACGAAATGGTTATCCATGATGTCCACGTGCACGAGGTCGGCGGTGCGGATGCGCCCCAGTTCCCGTTCGAGGTTGGCGAAGTCGGCGGCGAGAATGCTCGGGTTGATCCTGGAGGGCATGACTTCACCCTAGCCCGTGGCATCCGCCCGCCCTTCCCGCAGCCCACAGCCCGCACCTGCCCGGCGAACCGCCCGTCGAATTCGACGGAGATTTTCTCCGAAATCGCCCAAATACGCCTCTTTCTCGCCCCGGAGGCCAAAAAGTCCGTCGAATTCGACGCCGGCTAGGCGGTGCGTTCGAGCAGGGTGATGAACATCGCGTCGGTGCCGTGCCGGTGCGGCCAGAGCTGCACGCTCCCGCCGTCGGCGGGCAGGTCGAGCGGCGAATTCGCGAGGCCCTGGACGACCCCGGCGGTGTCGAGGGTGCGCACCGTGCCGCCCCACTTCTTCAGCGCCGTGGCCACGATCCCCCGGGTCTCGGCGATGTGCGGGGAACAGGTGACGTAGGCCAGGATGCCGCCGGGCTTGAGGGCGCCGAGGGCGGCATCGATCAGGCCCGACTGCAGGTCGCTGAGCTCCGCGACGTCCCGGGGCAGTTTGCGCCAGCGCGCCTCCGGCCGGCGGCGCAGGGCGCCGAGGCCGGTGCACGGCGCGTCGAGGAGGATCCGGTCGAAGGCCTCGGGGTGGGCATCACCGAAGGTGGTGCCGTCCTCCTCCCAGACGGGGACCGAGGCCGGAACGGCCGCCAGGGCCTTGCGCACGAGCGTCGCCCGGGCGGGGACCAGCTCGTTGGCGACGAGGGTGGCGCCGGCGGCGAGGGCCTCGGCGGCGAGCAGCGCGGCCTTGCCGCCCGGGCCGGCGCAGAGGTCGAGCCAGCGTTCGCCCTGGGCGGCCGGGCGGGCGCGGCTCAGAGCCAGGGCTGCCAGCTGCGAGCCTTCGTCCTGCACCCGGATGCGGCCGTTGTGGTCGTGCATGAGGTGCACCGGGTCTCCGCCGGCGAGCACGAATCCGGTCGGGGAGAACGCGTTGGGCTCGCCGAGGCCGGCCGTCTCCTCGGCGGGCACGAGCCCGGGGAGGGCGACCATGTTGACCCGGGGGGCCGCATTGTCGGCGATCAGCAGGTCTTCCAGTTCGGCTTCGCGCCCCTCGAGTCGCAGGGACTGGCGGAAGGCCCGGACGACCCAGACCGGGTGGGAGTGTTCGATCGCGAGGCGGTCGTCCTCCCCGGTGGCGTCGGCGAGGATCCGCTCCCGCCATTCCTCGGTGCTGGAGCGGGAGATGGTGCGCAGCACCCCGTTGGTGAAACCGGTGGCGGCGCGCGAGCCCACCTGTCTGGCCAGTTCGACCGACTCGTTCACCGCGGCGTGGGTGGCGACCCGGGTCGCGAGGAGCTGGTGGGCGCCGAGCCGCAGCACGTCGAGGATGGCAGGGTCGATCGCGGAGACCGGCCGCCCGGCCGCTTCGGCGATGACCCGGTCGTAGAACCCCTGCATCCGCAGCGTGCCGTAGGTCAGCTCGGTGGCCAGCGCGGCATCCGCCGTGTTCAGGGCTGCCCGTTTGATGCGGGTGGGCAGCAGCAGGTTGGCGTAGGCGTCGGATTCGCGCACGGCCGCGATCACCTCGTAGGCGACGCGCCGGGCCGGCTGGACGAAATCGTGTTGCGGGCGCGGGCGTTCCTGCTGCCGGCCCCGGCCGCGCTCGTCGCTCATGAGGCGACCACCTCCGTCGCCGCCACTCCACGCCACCAGTCCGCTGCCTTCATTGCCGTCTTTCCCGCCGGTTGCACCGTGACGAGCTCGAGCGGCTCTGTCCCGGTTCCAATCAGCACTTTCTTGTCGATCTCTCGAATCGAGCCTGCCGGTTGCGGCAGGGCCCCATGGGTCGGGGCGACATCGAGGAGTTTGAGGCGCCCGTCGTTCACCGTGGTGAACGCGCCGGGCTCAGGGGTGACCCCGCGCACCCGGTTGTAGACCGTTTCCGCCGGGGCGGACCAGTCGATCCGGGCGTCGTCGAGGGTGAGCTTGGGGGCGAGGGTGACCTCCCCGGCCTGGGCGAGGGCGGTCGCCCGCCCGGCCGCAAGGTCGTCGATCACGCCGATCAACAGCTGGGCGCCGCTCTCACTGAGGCCGGCGAGCAGGGTGCCGGCGGTCGCGTGCCGGCCGATCGGCTCCGACTGCTGGGCGAAGACCGCGCCGGCGTCGAGTTCGGGCACCAGCTGGAAAACCGCGGCGCCGGTGCGCGCGTCGCCGGCGATCAGCGCGCGCTGCACCGGTGCGGCGCCGCGCCAGCGGGGAAGCAGGGAGAAGTGCAGGTTGATCCAGCCGAGGCGCGGCACGGAGAGCAGCGGTTCCCGGACGAGCCCGCCGTAGGCGACGATCACGCCCAGGTCGGGCGCGAGGTCCGCGATCTCGGCGGTCGCTGCGTCGTCGAGCCGGTTGGTCTTGAGCAGCCGGAGGCCGCGGTCCGTGGCGGCCTGCCCGACCGGGGACGGGGTGAGCGTGCGTTTGCGGCCGAGCGGCGCGTCCGCCCGGGTCACCACGCCGACGAGGTCGTGCGGAGAGTCGGCCAGCAGGGCCAGGCTGGGCACGGCGGCCTGGGGGGTGCCCGCGAAGACGATTTTCATTTAGAGCAGCTCCGGGTCGTCGAATCGTACTTTGAGTGTAGGTGCCGCACGGAACGGAGCACCCTTCGGCCGACGCCGCCGGGCCGCGTTCCGCACGATGGCGGCCTTGAGCAGGCGGGCGGCCTCGTCGCCGCTCGCGTAGGGGAAGCGCACGATGCCCCGGACAAGGGGCGGCTCGGTCGCCACCGGGCCGAGCACGTCGAGCCCGGGAACCTGGTCGAGGTCGATGAGGGCCGCCGCGACGTCATCGGCGGTGCCGGTGACGGAGGCCACCCGCACGGCGGGCGGGAATCGCAGCTGCCGTCGGTCGGCCAGCTCCGCTGCCGCGTGCGCCTCGGGCTGCCAGGCGTTCAGCGCGCGGGCGAGGGTGCCGCCGACTCCGACGAGCATCACGGACGCCCCCGGAGCGGCCAATGCCGCCGTGTTGCACCAGGCGCGAAGGCTGTCGTCCCCGACGCGGAGCGACTCGCGGGCGAGCATCCGTTCCCCGTCGAGCAGCAGGATGGCCCGGTAGCCGCCGGCCGGGATCGGCTCGGCGCCGCGGGTCGCGATGACGAGGGCGGGTTCCGCACCGAGCTGCTGCACCTGGTGGTCGCCGTCGGCGATGATGACCCTGGCCCCGGGGAAGGCCCGGCCGAGTTCCTCGGCGGTGCGGCCGGTGCCCAGGGTGACGACCCTGAGCTTCCGGCCCTCGCAGTGCACGCAGCTCCAGTCGGCCGCGAGGGCACCACACCAGCGGCAGGACGGCAGCGCGGCCGCCGAGGCCAGGCCGAGCGGGCCCTGGCAGGTGGTGCACCGCGCGGCCTTCTTGCAGGTCTGGCAGGCGAGCATGGGTGCGTAGCCGGGGCTCGCCACCTGCACGAGCACGGGCCCGTGCTGGAGGGCCTCCCTGGCTGCCTGCCAGGCGGCGGTCGGGATGCGCGCGGCGCGGGCCTGCTGGTCGGGTTCGGCCTGGAAGTCGGTGGGGATGATCCGGGGGTGCTGGTTCCTGGTGGGGTGCGCCTCGCCGAGCCAGCCGAGTTCGACCAGGCGCTGTACCTCCACCGTGCGGGTGTGCCCGAGGAAGATGAGCGCGCAGCCTGCCTGGCCCTGCCTGACCAGCGCGGCGTCCCTGGCGTGCACGTAGGGGCTGAGCTGTTCGCCGTGCAGGGGGTCGCCGTCGTCCCAGAGCGCGATCAGGCCCAGGTCGTGCGCCGGGGCGTAGACGGCGGAGCGGTTGCCCAGGACGATCCGCGGGGCGGGGGCCAGGCAGGCGAGGAAGGCCCGGTAACGGTCGGCGTTGGGCTGGCGGGCGTCGACCCGGCTGACCGTGCCGGCGGGGGCGAGGAGCTCGAGTGCCGCCTGGACCTGGTCCTGGTCGCGGTAGTCGGGGACGACGAGGATGCTGCTCCGACCGGCGGAGAGGGCCGCGACCGCGAGCTCGGCCATCGTGTGCGCCCAGCGCCCGATGGTGTGTCCACCCGGCAGCAGCATCAGCGTCGGCACTGCGGCGACGCAGAGCCGTTTCCGGTCGGCTACGACGGTGTCGAGGCTGTCGGCCGGGTAGTCGGCGAAGGCGTGCGGTGGCGCGGATGCCGGGTCGGTGGTGGCCGGCGCTGCCACGGGGGCCGACTCATCCGTCGCGTTCGTCGCGTTCGTCGCGTTCGTCGCGTTCGTCGCAGCCATGCCGGCGAGCCAGGCTTTCTCGACCCGCACCTGCCGGGGTGGGACGGCGAGCCGGATGATGTCGCTGGCGTTGCCGGCGGCGCGGTCGGCCACCCGCCTGGCCAGCTTCCAGACCTCGGGGGTGAGTACCGGCGCCTCCGACACGACCGCATCGAGCGGGCTGAGCGCGCCGTGGTAGTCGGGGGTGACCCCGTCGAGGGTCGCCGGATCCGTCCCGGTCGGAGGGACTGCCGTCGCCCCGCCGACGACCTCGATCAGGTACCCGTCGGCCACCCGCCCGGCCGACCGGAGCGGCACGCGCACCCGCACTCCGGGCTGCGCGAGCGCAGCGAGCTCTTCCGGGATGCGGTAGTCGAAGAGGTGGTCGAGCTGCGGCAGGGGCGAATCGATCAGCACCCGTGCCACGAGGCCGGTGCGGGTCATCGCTACAGCCCGGCGGCGCTCTTCAGTTCCTCGACCCGGTCGAGCCGCTCCCAGGTGAAGTCGGGCAGTTCACGGCCGAAGTGGCCGTAGGTGGCCGTCTTGGCGTAGATCGGGCGCAGCAGGTCGAGGGAATGGATGATCGCCGCCGGGCGCAGGTCGAAGACTTCCCGGATCGCGGCGGTGATCTCCCGGTCGGGAAGGGTTCCGGTGCCGAACGTCTCGACGTACAGTCCCACCGGGGAGGCCTTGCCGATGGCGTAGGCGACCTGGATCTCCAGGCGGTCGGCCAGTCCGGCGGCCACCGCGTTCTTGGCCACCCAGCGCATGGCGTATGCGGCGGAACGGTCGACCTTCGACGGGTCCTTGCCGCTGAAGGCTCCCCCGCCGTGGCGGCTCGATCCGCCGTAGGTGTCGATGATGATCTTGCGCCCGGTCAGGCCGGCGTCGCCCTGCGGGCCGCCGATCTCGAACCGCCCGGTCGGGTTGATCAGCATGTTCAGGCCCGAGGAGTCGAGGTCGACCCGGTCGAGCACAGGCCGGATGACGAGTTCTTCGACCTCGGCGCGCAACTGCTCGTTGGAGACGGTCTTGGAGTGCTGGGTGGAGAGCACGACGGTCTCGACGGTGCGCGGGATGATGCCGTCGTAGCCGACGGTGACCTGGGTCTTGCCGTCGGGACGGAGGTAGTCCAGTTCGCCGGATTTGCGCACCTCGGCGAGGCGTTCGGCGAGGCGGTGCGCGATCCAGATCGGGATCGGCATGAGCTCGGGGGTCTCCCGGGTGGCGTAGCCGAACATGATGCCCTGGTCGCCGGCGCCCTGCCGGTCGAAGTCGTCGATGCTCGATTCCTCGCGCCGCTCGAAGGCGTTGTCGACGCCCTGGGCGATGTCGGGCGACTGACCGCCGATGGAGATCTCGACACCGCAGGAACGGCCGTCGAACCACACGTCGGACGAGTCATAGCCGATGTCGGTGATGCACTTGCGCACGATCGAGGGGATCTCGACGTAGGCCTCGGTGGTGACCTCACCGGCGACGTGCACGAGGCCGGTGGTGACGAGCGTCTCCACCGCGACCCGGCTGTGCGGGTCCTCGGCCAGGAGCGCGTCCAGGATGCTGTCGGAGATCTGGTCGCAGATCTTGTCGGGGTGGCCTTCGGTGACTGACTCCGAGGTGAAGAGGCGTAGATCGCTCATCTGGCCCGTCTCTGTTGGTGGTGCGTGTACGTGGGGGAAAACGGCCGCCGCGGACGCGGCCGGCGCGGCACCGGGAAGACCTGCGTTCGGCGCCGAAGACTGTCTGAGCCGAGCCGGTCGGCTCAGCGCTGATCGGCTCAGTGGTGATCGGCTCAGCGGTGATCAGCTGAGCCCGTGATCAACTCAGCAGGTCAAGGATGCGCTCGGCCACCGACATCTTGCTGCCGGAGACCTCAATCACTATATCTCCGTGACGGTTGAGCACACGGACCTCGTTACGTTCGGAGGCGAAACCCTCGGTCCAGCCCACCCTGTTGAGGACCAGGTAGTCGCAGCCCTTGCGGGCGGCCTTCTCCCGCCCGAGTTCGAGCAGCAAGCCCGGGTCGGCCTCGGTTTCGGCGGCGAAGCCGATGACGATCTGGCCTGGTTTCCGGGCGGCGGCCAGTCCGGCGAGGATGTCGGGGTTGCGGACGAGGGTGAGCACGAGGGTGTCGCCCGTGTCCTCCTTCTTGATCTTCTCGGCGCGCACCTCGGACGGCCGGTAGTCGGCGACTGCCGCCGCCATGATGATGACGTCCGCCTCGGCCGCCGCCTCGGTCATCGCCCGCTCGAGGTCGGCCGCGGAGCTCACGAGGCGAACGTCGACGTTCGCCGGCGCCGGTACCTCCAGGTTGGCGGCGACGAGGACCACGTCAGCCCCACGAGCGGCGGCCGCCTCGGCCAGGGCGACGCCCTGCTTGCCGCTGGACCGGTTGCCGAGGAACCGCACCGGGTCGAGTGGTTCCCGGGTTCCCCCGGCGGAGATGACGATCCGTTTGCCCGTCAGGTCGCCGGGCGTGCCTCCGCGGTCGGCTGCGGCCAGCGCGGCGACGGCCGCGGCGACGATCGCGCTCGGCTCTTCCATCCGGCCGGCCCCGGAGTCGGCACCGGTGAGCCGGCCCGTCCCGGGCCCGACGACGACGACGCCGCGTTCGCGCAGGGTCGCGACGTTCGCCCGGGTGGCGGCGTTGTTCCACATCTCGGTGTGCATCGCCGGCGCGATCACCAGCGGCGCGGTGCTGGCCAGGATGGTGTTCCCGAGCAGGTCGTCGGCCAGGCCGCAGGCGAGTTTGGCGATTGTGTTCGCGGTGGCCGGCGCGACCACGATCAGGTCGGCCGACTGGCCGATCGCCACGTGCCGGACCTCGGCGACCCCTTCGTAGAGGTCGGTGTGCACGGGATTGCGGGAGATGGCCTCGAGGGTGGGTCTGCCGATGAAGCGCAGGGCGGCCGGCGTGGCAACGACGTGCACGGAGTCCCCGCGCAACACAAAAGCGCGCACGATGTTGACGGCCTTATAGGCAGCGATGCCGCCGGTTATCCCGACGACGATCGTGCGACCTGACGACATCCTGCGCGCTCGAGTATGCCCGGTCGACTACTCGACGATGGGGCGGGAGACGAGCTTGTCTTCGTTGATCTCGCGCAGCGCGACCGACAGCGGCTTGTCGTCGACGGTGGAGTCGACCAGCGGTCCGACGTTGTCGAACAGGCTGCCTTCGTGCAGGTCGGCGTAGTAGTCGTTGATCTGACGAGCGCGCTTCGACGCGAAAACCACGAGGGCGTACTTGGAGTCGACCTTGGTCAGCAGGTCGTCGATGGGCGGGTCAATGATGCCAGTGGGCTTGTTGGCCATTGGTGTCACTCCTTCAGAGCGGTTCGTGCTGCGGGGTGGTGTCGCAGCGGGTATCGGTGGTGCGGGTGACGCTGGATCGGCTGGACGCGCGAGTGTCGGCGCGTCTCAAACACGAAAAATCGGGCGCTAAGGCAGCTGGGGTTCCCGGCGCAGATTCATCAAGTCTACGACCTCCCGGGCGGCCTCGGCCACGTCGTGGTTGACGACACGATAATCGAACTCCTCCTGGGCGGCCAATTCGAGCTTGGCGGTCTCCAGGCGACGGGCCTGCTCGGCCGGGCTTTCGGTGCCGCGGCCGATCAGGCGGCGCACCAATTCGTCCCAGGTCGGCGGCAGGAGGAAGACGAGCCGCGCCTGCGGCATCGAGCGTCGCACGGCGCGGGCGCCCTGGATGTCGATCTCGAGCAGAACGCTGTCGCCGCGCGCCAGCGCCGCTTCGACCGGACCGCGCGGGGTGCCATAACGGTACGCGTTGTGCACGACCGCCCATTCGAGGAGTTCCCCGGCCTCGACCATCCGGTCGAATTCAGCGTCGTCGACGAAGAAGTAGCTCACTCCCTCGATCTCCCCCGGCCGCGGCGCCCTGGTGGTGGCCGAGACGGACAACAGCACCTGGGGATAGTGCTCCCGGATGTACCCGGCCACGGTTCCCTTGCCCACGGCTGTCGGCCCGGCGAGCACGACGAGCCGGGCAGAGGATGCGCCCCGGCGAACCCTCGACCTGCTCGACAGGAAGCCCCGCAACCGGTCGCGCTGGTGCTTGCCCAGGCCGCCGAGGCGCTTGGAGGGCGAGATCTCCAGCTGGCTCATGATGCGTCGCATCTTGGTGACGCCGATTGCCGGGATGCTGATCAGGAACTCGGTAACGCGCAGGCGTCCCTCGACGCCGTCGGGGCTGTTGATCGCCGTGGACAGCACCTCGAGGGCCGAGCGCTTTTCGTGCGCGATTTGGTCTTTCACGGCCGCGCGGGCGCGCCTGGCGGCCACGGCGGCGCGCGAGGCCGCGACCCGGTCGACGTCGGGTGGGGTAGGGCGATTCTCAGCCACGGGCCGCTCCAGCTTCAAGTACTCGGCGCGCTATCGTCTCGGCAATTCGGCGGGGACCGGCCGAAAGAACGCTACGCGATTCACTCACGATAACGCCTTGAGCGTACCCCCCGTACAAGTTCCTCACATCCGCTACTTTCGCGCCCTGGTGTCCGAAGCCCGGGGCCAGGATCGGAGTGATCGCCCGGGCCGGTGCGACGGCCAGGTCGACCCCGAATGCGGCCAGGTCGAGGGTGGCGCCGAGCACGACTCCGAGGGAGCCGATCGTGTGCGCCGGGTGCTCCGCGTTCCGCGCAGCGACATCCTGGAAGATCGCGCCGGCGACCGTGAGGCCGGCCTGTCCCCCGCCGGCCACGACCGCCTGCTGGATCGCCTCAGCCTCCGGGTTCGAGGTGGCGGCGAGCAGGAAGAGCCCTTTGCTCTCCCGCTCGGCCTGGCCGATGACGGCGGCCAGTGAGCCGACGCCCATGTACGCGTTCACCGTGATGGCGTCCACCTCGAGCGGCGAGCCGCCGCTGAGCCAGGCCTGCCCGTAGGCCTCGGCGCTGGTGCCGAGGTCGCCGCGCTTGACGTCGGCGATGACGAGGAGACCGGCGGCGCGGGCATCCGCGAGCACGCGTTCGAGCGCTGCGTAGCCGGCCGAGCCGAATCGCTCGTAGAAGGCGACCTGCGGCTTGACGATTCCCGCCTGTCCGGCGCAGGCCTCGACCACCGTGCGCCCGAAGGACTCGGCGCCGGCGGCGGAATCCGGCAACCCCCAGTCGGTCAGGAGCCAGGCGTGAGGGTCGATCCCCACGCACAACGGGCCGCGCGCGCTGAAGACCGCGTCCAGGCGGTCCCCGAACGACAAGGCGGTCGCCGCGGACGGATCGTGGCTCACAGGGCGTTCGTCCGGGTGGTGGCGTATTCCTGCAGCGAGGTCACCTCGAAGCCCCCGCGGATGGCGTCGATCGATGCGACGGCGGCGCTCAGCTCGGCGATCGTCGTGAACAGCGGCAGGTCGCCGGCGACGGCGGCGGCGCGGATCTCGTAGCCGTCGGCGCGCGCGGTGCGACCGCCGGGGGTGTTGATGACGATCTGCACCTCCTCACGGCGGATCAGCTCGACGATCGACACGTCGTCAGGGCCGCTCTTCTCGCTGAACTTGGTCACGATCCGGGCTCGGATGCCGTTGCGCTGGAGAACCTCCGCGGTGCCCTCCGTCGCGGCGATCTCGTAGCCGAGTTGTTGCATCCGCAGCATCGGCAGGATGATGGCCCGCTTGTCCCGGTCGGAGACCGAGACGAAGACCGTTCCGCTGAGCGGGATTCCGCCGTAAGCGGCGAGCTGGCTCTTCGCGAAAGCCCGGGGGAAGTCCCGGTCGATGCCCATGACCTCGCCGGTGGAGCGCATCTCCGGGCCGAGTACGGAGTCGACGACCAGGCCGGCCGGGGTGCGGAACCGGTTGAACGGGAGCACGGCCTCCTTGACGGCGACCGGCGATTCCATCGGCACCCGGGAACCGTCGACGAGGGGAAGTTTGCCCTCGGCCTTGAGTTCGGCGATGGTCTTGCCCACCATGATCAGCGACGCGGCCTTGGCGAGGGTGATGCCCAGGGCCTTGGCGACGAACGGCACCGTGCGGGAGGCGCGCGGGTTGGCCTCGAGCACGTAGAGCACCCCCGCCCCGATGGCGAACTGCACGTTGAGCAGGCCGCGCACGCCGATGCCCCTGGCGATGCCGAGCGTGGCCTCGCGGACGCGGTCGATTTCGGCGCGGCCGAGGGTCACCGGCGGGAGGGTGCAGCTGGAGTCGCCGGAGTGGATGCCGGCCTCCTCGATGTGCTCCATCACGCCGCCGATGTACAGCTCGGTGCCGTCGAAGATGGCGTCGACGTCGATTTCGATCGCGTCGTCGAGGAAACGGTCCACGAGCAGCGGATGCGACGGGCCGATGATGCCCTGGCCGGCCATCCTGGTGAAGTAGTCGGCCAGCGAGGCGCTGTCGTAGATGATCTCCATGCCGCGGCCGCCGAGCACGTAGCTCGGTCGAACGAGCACCGGGTAGCCGATCTCCTCCGCGACGACGACGGCGCCGGCGAAGTCGGTCGCCACGCCGTTGCGCGGCGCGAGCAGGCCGGCCTGGTCGAGGATGCCGGAGAACAGTCCGCGTTCCTCGGCGAGGTCGATGGCGGCCGGCGAGGTGCCCAGGATGGGGATCCCGGCGGCCTCGAGGCCCTTGGCCAGGCCGAGCGCCGTCTGGCCGCCGAGCTGCACGACCACGCCGACGAGTTCGCCGCTCTGGCTCTCCGCGTGGATCACCTCGAGCACGTCCTCGAGGGTGAGCGGCTCGAAGTAGAGCCGGTCGGAGGTGTCGTAGTCGGTGGAGACCGTCTCGGGATTGCAGTTGATCATGATGGTCTCGTAGCCGGCCTCCGAGAGCGCGAAGGAGGCGTGCACGCAGGAGTAGTCGAACTCGACGCCCTGCCCGATCCGGTTCGGGCCGGAGCCGAGGATGACGACCTTCCGGCGGTCGCTGGGCACGACCTCGGTCTCCTGGTCGTAGCTGGAGTAGTGGTACGGGGTGAGCGCGGGGAATTCCCCGGCGCAGGTATCGACGGTCTTGAAGACCGGGCGCACGCCGAGGATGTGCCGGACCTTGCGCACATCCGCTTCCCCGAAGCCGCGGAGCTCGCCGATCTGGGCGTCGGAGAAGCCGTGGTCCTTCGCGGTGAGGAGGATGTCGGTGTCGAGGCGCTCGGCCGCGGCGATCTCGGCGGCGATCTCGTTGATCAGCACGATCTGGTCGATGAACCAGGGGTCGATCTTCGTGGATTCGAAGACCTGCTCGATGGTCGCGCCCTTGCGGAGCGCCTGCTGCACCGTGACGATGCGGCCGTCGGTGGGTACTGCGGCGACGAGGAGCAACTCCTCGAGGCTGCGGGTTTCGGCGCCCCAGTGGAACGAGGAGCCGCGCTTCTCCAGCGAGCGGAGCGCCTTCTGCAGCGCCGAGGCGTAGTTGCGGCCGATCGCCATGGCCTCGCCGACGGACTTCATGGTGGTGGTGAGGCGCGGGTCGGCGGCCGGGAACTTCTCGAAAGCGAACCGGGGCACCTTCACCACGACGTAGTCGAGGGTGGGCTCGAAACTGGCCGGGGTGACCCCGGTGATGTCGTTGGGGATTTCGTCGAGCCGGTAGCCGAGCGCGAGCTTGGCGGCGATCTTCGCGATCGGGAAGCCGGTGGCCTTGCTGGCCAGGGCCGAGGACCGGGACACCCGCGGGTTCATCTCGATCACGATGATCCGGCCGTCGGCCGGGTTGATCGCGAACTGGATGTTGCAGCCGCCGGTGTCGACGCCGACGGCGCGGATGATGTCGATGCTGAGGTCGCGCAGCTTCTGGTATTCGCGGTCGGTCAGGGTCAGGGCGGGGGCGACGGTGATCGAGTCACCGGTGTGCACCCCGACCGGGTCGACGTTCTCGATCGAGCAGACGACGACCGTGTTGTCGGCCGTGTCGCGCATCATCTCGAGCTCGTACTCTTTCCAGCCGAGGATGGACTCCTCGAGGAGGACCTCTGTGGTCGGGCTGTGGTGAAGGCCGTCGACGACGATCCGGCGCAGCTCCGCCTCGGTGTAGGCGAAGCCGGAGCCGAGGCCGCCCATGGTGAAGGAGGGGCGCACGACGAGCGGGTAGCCGAGGTCCTCCGCGAACGCGACGGCCTCCTCGACGGTGTGCGCGATGTGGGAGCGGGCGACGCCGCCGCCGAGGTCCTGCACGAGCTGTTTGAAGATCTGGCGGTCTTCGCCCTTCTGGATCGCGTCGAACGACGCGCCGATGAGTTCGACGTCGTACTTCTCGAGGATGCCGCGCTCATGCAGCGCGATGGCCGCGTTCAGGGCGGTCTGGCCGCCGAGGGTCGGCAGGATCGCATCCGGGCGCTCCTTGGCGATGATCGTCTCGAGGATCTCGGGGGTGATCGGTTCGATGTAGGTGGCGTCGGCGAAGTCGGGGTCGGTCATGATCGTGGCCGGGTTGGAGTTGACGAGGATCACCCGCACCCCCTCCGCCCGCAGCACACGGCAGGCCTGGGTGCCTGAGTAGTCGAACTCGCAGGCCTGGCCGATCACGATCGGTCCGCTTCCGATGACAAGGACGCTGTTGATGTCGTCGCGCTTGGGCATTACTTGGCGTCTCCTGCTCCGGCGGCCGCGATATGGGCGACCACCACGTCCCTGAACCTGTCGAAAAGATACTCGGCGTCGTGCGGGCCGGCCGCCGACTCCGGGTGGTACTGCACCGAGAACGCTGGGATGTCGAGGCAGCGGATGCCCTCGACCACCTGGTCGTTGAGGCTGTAGTGGCTCACTTCGACCCGGCCGAACCCGGTGCGGGAGTCGCTGATCCCGTCGATCGGCATGTCGACGGCGAAGCCGTGGTTCTGCGAGGTGATCTCCACCCGGCCCGTGGTCTTGTCGAGCACGGGCTGGTTGATGCCGCGGTGCCCGAACGGCAGCTTGTAGGTGCGGAAGCCGAGGGCCCGGCCGAGGAGCTGGTTGCCGAAGCAGATGCCGAAGTACGGCACGCCAGCGCGGAGCACCTCCTGGAGCAGGGTGACGTGGGCGTCGGAGGCGGCCGGGTCGCCGGGGCCGTTGGAGAAGAAGACGGCGGACGGGTCCAGCGAGAGCACGTGCTCCGCGGTGACCGATTGCGGGAGCACGAGCACTTCGAAGCCGCGCTCGGCGAGGTGGTTCAGGGTGGAGGTCTTCACGCCGAGGTCGAGCACGGCGACCGAGCCGATCCGCTCCCCCTTGGCGGGCACCGAGAACGGTTCGACCGTCGACACCTCGTCGGAGAGGTTGCGTCCGCGCATGGCCTGGCCGGAGCGCACCAGTTCGAGCTGCTCCCCGTCGGAGAGAGTGAAGGCGTCGCCGGAGAAGATGCCGGAGCGCATGGCGCCGGCCGAGCGGATGTGCCGGGTGATCGCCCGGGTGTCGATTCCGCTGATCCCGACCACGCCGCCGTCTTCGAGGTCGTCGTCCAGGCGCCGGGTCGAGCGGAAGTTGGAGGCGATCCGGGCGGGTTCGCGCACGACGAAACCGGACACCCAGATCCGGCGGGACTCCATGTCCTCGTCGTTCGCGCCGGTGTTGCCGATGTGCGGCGCCGTCATCAGCACGATCTGCCCGGCGTAGGACGGGTCGGTGAGGGTCTCCTGGTATCCGGTCATCCCGGTGGCGAAGACGATCTCGCCGAGGGTCCGTCCGCGGCTGCCGTAGGCACGGCCGACGAAGCGGCGCCCGTCCTCGAGCACGAGCACGGCGGGATCCGTCGTGCGGGTGTTCGGCCTGCCGGTGTCCGGGTGGTCCAGGGTCGCTGCGTTGCTCACGCTACGCCTCGCTTTCGTCGTGCGCGGCCGGGCTGAGGGCTCCGGCAGCAATGGTTCGGATCGCGTCGTTCACGGTGGCGCGGTCGCTGGGGTCGATGATGCGGAAGTAGCTGTCGACGATCTCGCCGGTCTCGGCGGCCGGGGCGTTCAGCCGCCAGCCGAGCAGGAGCAGACCGTCTGATTCGACGGCCCGGTCGATGGTCCAGGTGGCGGCTTCGAGCAATTCGATGGCGTCGGCCGGGATGAACACGACTTGCTCGCCGGCGAGGGAGAGGAGGACACCGGCCTCGGTGACGGTGACGACGGCCCTGGCCCGGAAGCCGAGCCCGCGGATGTTCAGGCGTTCGAGGGGTGCCCCCCGCCGGGTGGTGGCGACATAGAAGGCCGCCGCCGAAGCCAGCTCCGGGGTGGTCTCTCCGGGCAGCGGGTAACCGGCCGGCAGGGCGGCGTCGCGGCGTCCGCGGGCGCGCCAGCTGCGAATCATCAGGGCGAGCAGCCCCAGCAGCACGAGCGCGGTGATGACCGTGGGGATGGTCCTATCCATGGTTGTTCTCCCGTTCCGACGTGATTTCGGCGGCCGGTCGCAGTGCGCCGTCCAGCACCGTCGCGTAGCCGCGGTGGAACGTCGCGCGCACCCGGCCGGGGAGCGTCATGCTCAGATACGGCGAATTGGTTCCCTTGCCGGCGAGGTCGGCCCGCCCGAAGACCCGGCTGGCGGCCGGGTCGTAGAGGGTGAGCTCCGCCGGGGCCCCGACGACGAGTCCCTGGCCCTGGCCGGTGACCCGGCCGATCCGCGCGGGCGTGGCCGAGAGCACCCTTGCGATGTCTGCCCAGTCGAGCAGTCCACTCCGGACCACGGCGGCGTGCACGACGGACAGGGCCGATTCGAGGCCGACCATGCCGTTGGCCGCGGCATCCCATTCGCAATCCTTGGCCTCGACCGGGTGCGGGGCGTGGTCGGTGGCGACGATGTCGATGGTGCCGTCGGCGAGCCCCGCGCGCAGCGCCTCGACGTCTTCGCGGCGACGCAGCGGCGGGTTGACCTTGAACCGGGCGTCGTAGCCACGCACGAGGTCTTCGGTCAGCAGCAGGTGGTGCGGGGTGGCCTCGGCAGTCACGTTGATGCCGCGGGCCTTCGCCCAGCGGATGACGTCGACGGACCCGGCGGTGGAGACGTGGCACACGTGCAGGCGGGAACCGACGTGCTCGGCGAGCAGCACGTCGCGCGCGATGATCGACTCCTCGGCGACCGCGGGCCAGCCGGCCAGTCCCAGTTCGCTGGACAGCGCGCCCTCGTTCATCTGGGCCTTCTCGGTGAGCCGCGGCTCCTGCGCGTGCTGCGCGATGACGCCGTCGAACGCCTTAACGTATTCGAGGGCCCGGCGCATCAGGAGCGGGTCGGCGACGCAGAACCCGTCATCGGAGAACACCCGCACGCGCGCCCGGCTGGTCGCCATGGCGCCGAGTTCGGCCAGCCGCTCCCCCGCGAGGCCGACGGTCACGGCGCCGATCGGCTGCACGGTGACGTAGCCGGCCTGGTCGCCGAGTGCGAGGACCTGTTCGACGACACCGGCGGTGTCCTGCACCGGGGAGGTGTTGGCCATGGCGAAGACGCTGGTGAAACCGCCGATTGCGGCGGCCCGACTGCCGGTGAGGATGGTTTCGCTCTGCTCGTAGCCCGGCTCGCGGAGGTGGGTGTGCAGGTCGACGAGCCCGGGCAGGGCGATCAGCCCGTCGGCGTCGACCGTGGTGGCGCCGGCGCGGGAGAGGCCGGAGCCGATCTCGGCGATCCGTCCGCCGGCCAGGACGAGGTCGGTCCGGGTGCCGTCGGGGAGCGTGGCGCCCCGGATGAGCCAGGACGTGCTTGGAGTGCTTTCGCTGGGCATTTAGGAATCCTCCCGGTCACCGGACATAAGCAGGTACAGCGCCGCCATCCGCACGGAAACCCCGTTCGCCACCTGTTCGAGCACAGTCGAGGCGGCCGAATCGGCAGCCGCCGAAGAGATCTCGAGGCCGCGGTTCATCGGGCCGGGGTGCATGACAATGCTAGTCGGACCCAGCCGGGCGAATCGCTCGTCATCGAGGCCCCAGCGGCGCGAATACTCGCGGCTGTTCGGGAAGAAGGCCGCGTTCATCCGTTCGGCCTGGATCCGCAGCATCATGATCACGTCGGGCTTCGCGGCGATCGCCGCGTCGAGGTCGAACCCGACGGCGGCGGGCCAGCCGGACATGTCCATCGGCAGCAGGGTCGGCGGGGCGACGAAGGTCACTCCCGCGCCGAGTGTGGTGAGCAGCCACAGGTTTGAGCGGGCCACCCGGGAGTGCAGCACGTCACCGACGATGGTGACCGTCACCCCGTCGAGGCCCTTGCCGCGGGAGGCGGGGCCGTGCAGCCGGCGGCGGATCGTGAACGCGTCGAGCAGCGCCTGGGTGGGGTGTTCGTGGGTGCCGTCGCCGGCGTTGATGATGCCGGCGTCGATCCAGCCGCTGGCGGCGAGCACCTCGGGGGCGCCGGAGGCCGGGTGACGGATGACGACGCCGTCGGCTCCCATCGCGGCCAGGGTCTGTGCGGTGTCCTTGAGGCTCTCGCCCTTCGACACGCTCGACCCCTTCGCGCTGAAGTTGATCACGTCGGCGCTGAGCCGTTTGGCGGCGGCCTCGAAGGAGATCCGGGTGCGGGTGGAGTCCTCGAAGAAGAGGTTCACCACGGTCTTGCCGCGCAACGTGGGCAGTTTCTTGACCTCACGGTTGGCGACGTCGGCCATGTCCTCGGCGATGTCGAGCAGCCGGATCGCGTCGGGGCGGGCGAGCCCCTTGGTCGAGAGCAGGTGCTTCATCGGGCGGCCGCCGCGTCCTGGTCGATCGCGGTACCGCCGTCGATGCTGACGAACTCGTCGCCGTCGACTTCGAGCAGGTGCAGGTTGATCCGCTCGTCCGTGGAGCTGGGCAGGTTCTTGCCGACGAAGTCCGCTCGGATCGGCAGTTCGCGATGACCGCGGTCGACGAGCACGGCGAGCCGCACGATCGTGGGGCGACCGTGGTCGCCGAGCGCGTCGAGGGCGGCGCGGATGGTGCGACCGGAGTAGAGCACGTCGTCGACGAGCACGACCGTGGCACCGTCGATGCTGCCGGGAACCAGGGTGCGGGACGGGGTCCGGGTGCGAGTGTGGGCCAGGTCGTCACGGTACATGGTGACGTCGAGGGAGCCGACGCGCACATCCGTCGCCGCGGGCTCGATCCGCTGGATCGTCTCGGCGATCCGCTGGGCGAGCACGACGCCCCTGGTCGGGATGCCCAGGATCACCAGCTTGTCGGGGCCTCGATTGGACTCCAGGATCTCGTGCGAGATCCGAGTCAACGCTCGGGCAATGTCAGCCTGGTTCAGCACGGTGCGTGCCATAAACCGGACCTCCTTCCCCGCCTCACCGGACGGCTGTTAAAGGATGTCTATTCGGGCCAGCCTAGCAGCGCGCCGGCCGGTGTCCGTCCGCCGCCGCTGAGCGCCTCGCTGAGCGCCTCGCTGAGCGCCTCAGCGCAGCGGCTTCACCGCCTGGATCGTGTAGCTCAACGGCGCGACCCCGGCCCGCGCGTCGAGGGCGTACTCGCCGTCGCCGCGCCGAAGCATCTGTCCGGGCAGCGCCTCCCACGGAACGCTGTCGTGTTCGACAAGCATGGTGAGGTTGAGGCCCGCGCCCAGCAGCGCGGTCACGATCTCGCCGAGACCGTGGTTCCACTCGAATGTCTTTGTGGCCGTGATCGGCCGGTCGGTCTCGACATAGCTGGAGTCGTCGTCCCATTCGAGCGGCTCCTCCTGCTCGAAGTAGGGAAAACGCAGGTGCAGGTCGTCGGCGATCCTCTCGTCCATGGTCCACAGGATCGGATGGCCCTCACGCAGGAAGAGCCGGCCGCCCGGCGCCAACAGCCCGCCCACCACGGCCGCCCAGTGGTCGATGCTGGGCAGCCAGCAGAGCGCCCCGATTCCCGTGTAGACGAGATCGAAGGTCTCCGGCTCGAGTACCGACAGGGCCGAGTAGACATCCGACTCGACGAAGTCGACCTGGTCGCCGGTTT
Source organism: Cryobacterium mannosilyticum (assembly GCF_004402705.1). NCBI lineage: Bacteria > Bacillati > Actinomycetota > Actinomycetes > Micrococcales > Microbacteriaceae > Cryobacterium > Cryobacterium mannosilyticum. Next base: position 255,972 of record NZ_SOFM01000007.1, read on the forward strand.
CCGCGACGAGGGCGCGCGCCTCCGCAAGGGCCACCGGGGAGAAGTCCAGTCCCGTGACGCGCGCACCGAGTCTGGCCAGGGAGAGCGTGTCAGTTCCGATGTGGCACTGCAGGTGCACCGTGCGCAGCCCTGCGATATCGTCAAGCCGGTCGAGGTCGAAGCGCACGATTTCCGACAGGAGTCCGGGGTCGTCGACATAGCGCTGCACGTGGTAGCCCAGTCCGTTTCGCGCGGCGTGGGCCGCGGCGCGATCGTCCCAGTTGGCGCGATTCGTGTCCAGATGGTGCTGCATCGTCGTCCTCTTCCCGCTCGGCGTCGGCGAGCCCACCAGACTACGTGGCCGCGTCCCCTCCGCGCCACCGAATATTGGATACGATATTCGATCAAAGAAACCCGAGCAATACTCGTATCTTTGTTCGAATTATGGTATTCTGGGGTCATGGCAGGAACCCCTGATCCCAGTGCCACCACCGCCTTCACCGAGGCGGATGCCGGCAGTNGGTAGAACGTGCGCCGGCTCTCGCACGGTGCGCCGCGACCTGGTGCCGGCGACACGGGTCAGGTCAGGCGAAGCCCCAGGCCTTCTCCTCGTCGCTCGACGCGTCGGACAGCGGAGTGCCGGTCAGCGGTCGGGGTGCGACGGGACCCAGCGGGTGGTACCCGGGGTCGGGGGGCCGCACGGCCGCCTCCTTGAGCTCCACGAAGATCGCGTGCGTCGAGGTCTTGCCGATGTTGAGGCCGGCGTGTTCCTGGGCCGGGAGCCAGCGCGTCTCGCCGGCGGGCAGTTCGACGTCGAGCTCGCGACCCTCCGACGACAACCGCCGGGAGTAGGCGCTGAGGGTGATCATCACACTGTCGGGATGCTCGTGCGGGTTGGTCTCATCGCCGGGGGCGTCGAGGAATTCGAGCACGCGAACACGCTCGTTCTCGAGGAGCACCCGGTAGAGTCCCGGGTCGGTGACGAGGGGATCCAGGGGATCCGTGACTTTCTTTTCGCTGTCCATGTGGCACGGTAACACCGTTGGGCCGCGCCGAACAAGGGTTCGGAGATGACCGGTTGCCGACCTTCCCGGTCCACCGCGGCGGGCGCCGGAGGCACCTTGACGGGTGCGGTGAGCGGGACTAGGACAGGAGGTGGGCATCCGGATGAGTCATTCGATGGGAGTTCTGATGAGCCGGTCAGTTTCCACCGCCGCGCAACGGCCGTTCCCCTCGCTCCGGGCCTTCGCCGCCCGCCGCCCGGTCAGCGCGTTCTGCGTCGCCGCCGTCGGGCTGGTCCTGCTGCTGCAGACCCTGCTGCTCGTCGCGGGGCTCGACCTGACGCCCGGGAAACTCGCGGAACTGGTCATCCTGTTCGGGCTCGCGCTCCTGCTCACCGCGTGGATCGGCGGGGTGCCCCTGGTGCGCCGGCTGCTCGGCGGCCTGGCGCGCTGGCGGTTCGGCCTCGGCCGGTGGCTGCTCGTGCTCCTGGCGATGCCCGCCCTCACCGTGGCGGTCGGCCTCGCCACGGGCACCTTCCGCACCTCGCCCGACGGCTGGGGAGCGGTCACCCTCGACTACCTGGTCATCCTGGTGCTGATCGCACTGACCGCGAGCATCTGGGAGGAGACGGCCTGGGCCGGCTTCGTGCAGTCGCGCCTGATGGCCGACCGCGGACTGCTCATCGGCTCGCTGCTCACCGCGGCGCCGTTCGCTCTGATCCACCTCCCGTTGGCCTTCGAGTCATCCGGCCTGGCCCGGACGAGCCTGACGGATGCCTGGATCAGCTGGGCCTTCGTCATCGGTTCCGCGCCCTTCTTCCGCTACCTCGCGGGCGGCCTGCTGGTCGACACCGGCGGCAGCATCCTCGCCGTCGCCCTCCTGCACGCGTCGTTCAACACCTCCGGCTCGCTCAGCGTCGTCCCGGGCGGGTGGCAGTACGCCCTCGCCCTTGTGGTGCTCACGATCCTCGTCGCCGCCTACCGCGCGCTCCGCGGCCGCTCGCTCGTGCGCGGCACCGTGCCCGCCCTGGCGGAGCCAGGGTCGGAGTCGCTGTCCCGCTCGGGTCAGGCCGGCGACCAGCGCGCCGCGGCGTAGTCCACCCGGTAGCCGGGGCCAGCGCGTTCAGCAGCGGCGTGCCCTCGGCCCGGTAGTGCGCGAGTGCGCGCGCCTCGTGCTCGAGCGGCGGATGCCCGCCGGCACGGATGACCCGCCACCACGGCACATCCGACCCGTAGTGCGACATCACCTGGCCGACCACGCGGGCGCCGCGCGAGCCGAGCACGGCCGCGACGTCCCCGTAGGTCATCACCCGTCCCGGCGGAATCGAATCGACGATGTCGAGCACGTGGGTCACGAACGGGCTGTCCGGGGCGATGCGCATCAGGCTGACCCGGTCAGAGCTGGAGGGAACCGATCGTTTCGCCGTAGGCGGTCTGGCCGATGTCGCGGAAGCCGATCCGGTGGAAGAACGACTCCGGGCCCTCCTCGCCGGGCTCCCAGATCACGGTGATGTGGTCGAAGCCGCGCCCCCGCGCCTCCTCGGCGAGAGCCTCCGCGGCGAACTTGCCGACACCCTTGCCCTGGGCGTTCGCGTCCACGTTGATCCGCCAGATGCAGGCGCGGAACTCCTCGTGCTCCGATTCGGGGTCGAAGTTGCCGTGGATGAAGCCGGCCACCTCGCCGTCGAGCAGCACGACCCGCTGCCAGGACGTCGCCGGGTTGATCACGGATGCCGCGACCGAGTACGAGACCGGGGCAATGTATTGTTCCTGGCCCGGCTTCAGGCTCAGGGTATTGGCCGCAACAATATTGCGTGCGGACAGTTCTTCCAGTCGTAGTTCACCCATAGCATCAGGCTAACGTGCGCCCGGGGGTGCCGGTAGTCGGGGTTTCCGCCGACCCGCGAACTGTCTCGATGTCAAGATAGTTGCGTCGCTCTAGTAGAATTGCCGTGGCCATTCAGGCCCCCCGACATTATGAGGAGAATTCATTGGCGAAGATCAAGGTTGAAGGCACTGTCGTCGAGCTCGACGGGGACGAGATGACCCGCATCATCTGGCAGGCGATCAAGGACACCCTGATCCACCCGTATCTCGACATCGACCTCGAGTACTACGACCTGTCGATCCAGAAGCGCGACGAGACCGACGACCAGATCACGGTCGACGCGGCCCGCGCCATCCAGAAGCACGGCGTGGGCGTCAAGTGCGCGACCATCACGCCCGACGAGGCCCGGGTCGAGGAATTCGGCCTGAAGAAGATGTGGGCGTCGCCCAACGGCACGATCCGCAACATCCTCGGCGGCACCATCTTCCGCGAGCCCATCATCATCTCCAACATCCCGCGCCTCGTGCCCGGCTGGAACAAGCCGATCATCATCGGCCGCCACGCGTTCGGCGACCAGTACAAGGCCACGAACTTCCGTTTCGAGGGTGAAGGCACCCTCAGCATGACCTTCACCCCGAAGGACGGCAGCGCGCCCCAGGAGTTCGAGGTCTTCCAGGCTCCGGGCAGCGGCGTGGCGATGGGGATGTACAACCTCGACAAGTCGATCATCGACTTCGCCCGTGCGTCGCTCAACTACGGCCTCGAGCGCAACTACCCGGTATACCTCTCCACGAAGAACACCATCCTCAAGGCCTACGACGGCCGGTTCAAGGACATTTTCCAGGAGATCTTCGACGCCGAGTTCAAGGAGCGCTACGAGGCCGCCGGTCTCACCTACGAGCACCGCCTCATCGACGACATGGTCGCATCCGCCATGAAGTGGGAGGGCGGCTACGTCTGGGCCTGCAAGAACTACGACGGCGACGTTCAGTCCGACACCGTGGCGCAGGGCTTCGGCTCGCTCGGCCTGATGACCAGCGTGCTCTCCACCCCCGACGGCAAGGTCGTCGAGGCAGAGGCTGCCCACGGAACCGTGACCCGTCACTACCGCCAGCACCAGCAGGGCAAGCCGACCTCGACCAACCCGATCGCGTCGATCTACGCCTGGACCCGCGGCCTCGCCCACCGGGCCAAGCTCGACGCGAACCCGGCGCTCGCCGAGTTCTCGCACACCCTCGAAGACGTCGTCATCAAGACGGTCGAGAGCGGCAAGATGACCAAGGACCTCGCGCTCCTGGTCGGCCCGGACCAGGGCTACCTGACCACCGAGGAATTCCTCGCGGCCATCGCCGAGAACCTCCGCACCCGCCTGGCCTAGTCCCGCTCAACGCAGGAAGGCCCCGACCGTGGTCGGGGCCTTCCTGCGTTGAGGCGAGCCTGTCCTTGCTGGCGCGGCGCGCCGCCCGGGGGAACAATATGAGCATGTCGTCTCTCCTCGGTGCCGTCAGGCGCTACCCGCTCGTCGCGACCACGGTCATCCTCGGGCTGGTCGGCGTCGTGCTCGCGCTGGCCGGGCTGCCCGACGCCGTCCGCTGGCTGTTCAGCGGGTTCGGGCTGGCCGTGGCCGCCTACGAGGCCGTCGGCATGATGCGGCAGCTGCGCCGCGGAACATTCGGCATCGACTTCCTCGCCATCACCGCGATCATCGCCACCGTGCTCGTCGGCGAGTACGTCGCCACCATGATCATCGTGCTCATGCTCACCGGCGGCGCGGCGCTGGAGGACTTCGCGGTGAACCGTGCCAAGCGCGAGCTCAACGCCCTTCTTCAGCGTGCGCCGCAGATCGCGCACCGGCACTCCGCCGACTTCGCAGAGGTCGAAGACGTGCCTGCTACGGAGGTGCGCGTGGGCGACCACCTCCTGGTGCGCCCGGCCGAGATCGTGCCCGTCGACGGGGTGCTCGTCACCGACAGCGCCGCGTTCGACGAATCCTCCCTCACCGGGGAAAGCCTGCCGGTCGAGCGCGTCACCGGCGACGCCATCCTCAGCGGGTCGATCAACGGCCAGGCCGCGGCGACCATCCGCGCCACGGCGACGGCGGCCAACAGCCAGTACCAGCAGATCATCGCGCTGGTCGAGGAGGCGGCGGCGAGCAAGGCGCCGGTGGTGCGCCTCGCCGACCGGTACGCGGTGCCGTTCACCGCGGTGTCGCTCCTGATCGCCGGGCTGGCCTGGCTCCTCGGCGGCGACCCGGCTCGTTTCGCCGAGGTGCTCGTCGTCGCCACCCCCTGCCCGTTGCTGATCTCCGCGCCGGTCGCGTTCATGGGCGGTATGAGCCGCGCCGCCCGCAACGGCATCATCGTCAAGGGCGGCGGGGTGCTCGAGACCCTGTCGCGGGCGAAGACCGTCGTCTTCGACAAGACCGGCACGCTCACCCACGGCACGCCCGCCATCGCCCGGGTGATCCCGGAGGCGGGCTTCGGCGAGGACGAGCTGCTGGCGCTCGCCGCGTCGGCCGAGCAGTACTCCTCGCACGTGCTCGCGGCATCCGTGATCGCGGCCGCCCGCGCCCGTGGACTCGCCCTGACCTCCACCGACACCGCCAACGAGGTCCCCGCCAACGGTGTCGTCGCCCGGCTCGGGACCTCCGAGGTCACCGTCGGCAAGCTGTCCTACGTCAGGGACCGGGCGCCGGACGCCGTGGCCACCCCGCTCGACGGCGGCGAACTCGCCATCTACCTCGCCGTCGACGGCCGGTTCGCCGGGAGCATCGTGGCCAGCGACCGGCTGCGCGGCAACGCCAGGCAGACGATGGCCGAGTTGCGGGCGCTGGGCATCACCGAGACCGTCATGCTCACCGGGGACGCCCGCCCGACGGCGGAGCACATCGCGGCACTGGTCGGCATCGAGAGCGTGCAGGCCGACTGCCTGCCCGTCGACAAGGTCGACGCGGTGCGCGGCCTCACCCGGCGCCCGGTGATCATGGTCGGCGACGGGGTGAACGACGCGCCGGTGCTCGCCGTCGCCGACGTCGGCATCGCCATGGGTGCCAAGGGTGCGACGGCGGCCAGCGAATCTGCGGACGTGGTCATCCTGATCGACGACCTGTCGCGCACCTCCCGCGCCGTCGCGATCGGCCAGGACACGATCCGGATCGCCCTGCAGAGCATCTGGCTGGGCATTGCGCTGAGCCTGGCCCTGATGATCCTCGCCGCCGTCGGGTTCATCCCCGCCACGATCGGCGCCCTGCTGCAGGAGTTCGTCGACCTGGCCACGATCCTGAACGCGCTGCGTGCGATCGGCGGCCGCCGGGATGCCGCGGTGAAGGCCCAGGCGAGGGCTGAACTGCCCGTCGGCAGTTCAGCCCTCGTGCACTAGCCACCCGCTGGCGCGGGTCGCCGGTGGGTTCTACGGTGGCTGCATGACCTATCTCGAGCGGCCCGTCCCCGAGCCACTCGCCCCTGCCGTGACCCGGGTCTGGTATCTGGAGGCGGAAACGGCCGCCCGCTTCGAGCGGATCTTCCCGCAACCTGCCGTGCACTTCATCCTCAACCTGTCCGGTCCGTATCTCCTGCTCGATCAGGGTGCGGGGCAGGTGCGTTCCTTCCCGGCCGGTTTCCTCTCCGGGCTGCAACGCCGATACCTGACCATCCAAAGCCCGCCGGTGATCCGGCACATCGGTGTGGAGCTGGCTCCGTTCGGCCTCGCCCGGTTCAGCACGCTCCGCGCAGAAGCGCTGGCCGGCACCGTCACAGACAGCCAGGGCCTGATCGGCGACACCACGGCGTTGCGGGACGCGGTGCGGGCGTCGCTGGCGGCGACCCCGGGCGAGCCCGGCCACGCTGCGGCGCTCGACCTGGTGCTGGCTCACCTGCAGGCCTGCGCCAGGCCAGGCCGGGTGCCGCCGGCCGGCATCCTCCGTGCCTGGGCGCGGGTCCAGACCGACCCCGATGAGCCGGTCGCATCGATCGCGGCCGGCGCCGGGCTGAGCCACCGCGCGCTCATCGACGGGTTCAGAACCTGGTGCGGAGTGACCCCCAAGGTGTTCGCCGACATCGTGCGATTCCGGCAGTTCGTCGCCGCTCTCCCGCTCGACGGGCCGATGCCGCCGTGGTCCGAGTTCGTCGGGGCATCCGGCTACTACGACCAGCCTCACTTCATCCGGGTGTTCCGTGCGTTCACGGGGTTCACCCCGTCCCGCTACCTCGAGATCGTGGCTCGCTACGGCACCGACTACGCCGCCTTCGTGCCGCTGGACACCCCGGGGGACGAGACGGAAAAATATACAAGCCGGGCCGCCGACCGATTGCTACCGTGATGCGTCGGAAAGAGGAATCATGGATGCCCCACTCAATTGGCTCGCGGTCCTCCTGGCCGCCGCCTCCACCTTCGTCATCGGCGGGCTCTGGTACTCGCTGCTCTTCGCCGGGCCCTGGCAGCGCGCGGCCGGCCTGAGCGATGAGCAGCTGACGACAGGGTCGGCCCGGATCTTCATCGGCTCCTTCCTGCTGGCCCTGGTGATGGCCGCCAGCCTGGCGGCGTTCATCGGAGACGCAGGTTTCGTCTTCGGAGTGTTCGCGGGCGCGGCGGCGGGACTCACCTTCGTCGCGGCGGCGGTCGGGGTGACCTACCTGTTCGAACGACGGAGCCTTCGCCTGTTCGCCATCAACGCGTCATTCAGCGTGCTGTCGTTCACCGTGATGGGCGCCATCATCGGTGCGCTGCAGTAGCCGGTGCGCGGCGCGGCGGCCGAGGCCGTAGCCTGAGGGGATGCGACGCATCCGCCTCAGCTCAGGAGCCACACGGCCCGGGGCGGCCCCGAAGCCGCGGCTCTCCCGCGAGGTGGTCGTGCTCGGCGTGATCGCGTTCTTCGTGATGGTCGGCTTCGGCGTCGTCGTGCCCGTGCTGCCGGTCTACGTGCGCAGCTTCGGGGTGGGCAACCTGGAGATCGGCGCCGTCGTCTCCGCGTTCGCGCTGATGCGCTTCGTCGCGAGCCCGTTCTGCGGCCGGCTGATCGACTGGGCCGGCGAGCGGGCGATCCTGACGACGGGCATCGGGATCGTCGCGCTCTCCAGCGGCCTGGTCGGCGTCGCCCAGAACTACCCGCAGCTTCTCCTGCTCCGCGGGGCCGGCGGCATCGGGTCCGCCATGTTCACGGTATCCGCGATGACCCTGCTCCTCGGCTCCACCTCGCCGGGCATCCGCGGCCGCGCGATCGGCTTCTACCAGGGCGGGTTCCTCCTCGGCGGCATGGCCGGCCCCGCGCTCGGCGGCCTCCTCGCCACGATCTCCCTGACCGCGCCGTTCTTCTTCTACGCCGGCACGCTGACCGTGGCCGGCATCCTCGGGCTCCTGCTGCTGGGCCCGAGCCGGCGCACCGGGGTCGACGAGGCGGGCGTCGCCGTGCCGAGGGTCCCGTTCCGCACCGTGCTGCGCGACCCCCGCTTCCGGGCGGCCTGCCTGGCCAACTTCTCCCAGGGCTGGACCTCCTTCGGCGTGCGGAACGCCCTCATCCCGGTGCTCGTGGTCGAGGTGCTCCGGGGCCCCAGCTCATGGACCGGGATCGCCTTCGCGTTCGCGGCCGTGGCCCAGACCGTCGCGCTCGCCCCCGCGGCCCGGTTCGTCGACACGGTCGGCCGCCGCCCGGCCATCATCGGGGCGTACGCGCTGGCCGCCGCGACGATCATGGCGGTGCCGTTCGCGCCTGACATCGTCGTGCTCACCGGGCTGCTCTGCGTCTACGGGGTCGCCTCGGCGTTCATGGGCACCGCCCCGGCGGCCGCGGTGGGCGACGCGGCCGGCGCCGGCGGGGGCCGCCCCGTCGCGGTGTTCTCGATGTTCTCCGACTTCGGCGCGATCATCGGCCCGCTGGTCGCCGGGTTCCTCGCCGACCGGTTGTCGTACCCGATGGCGTTCCTGGTCGGGGCGTTGTTCTTCCTCGCGACCTCGCTCTACGCCACCCGGATGCCTCGCGAGGCCCGCCGGGCCTGACCCGGCTAGCGCAGTTCGGAACGGCCGGTGAGCACGCCGCTCACCGTCGCCACCAGGGCGAAGACCACGCCGACCAGCGGCAGGCCCAGGTCCCACCAGGCGAGCGCCGCGGCGCCGAAGACGGCGATCTCGACGACGGCCTTGCCGAACGGGTCGAGGGTGAACACGGCCTTGGGGGAGCGGAAGAGCGCCCAGAGCAGCACCGCGACGGCCGGGGCGGCGATGCCGACGAGCACGCCGGGCCAGGGCAGCGGCCACGCCGCGAAGCCCCAGAAGCCGAGGGTGACGAACGCGAAGAGTTCGAGCAGGAACCGCAGGATGTCGTTGGCGCCGACCTGCGCGCGGGTATTTGTCACGTGCCCAATCCTAGCGAGCCGCCGGGTGTCGGCAGGCTCGGCCGCCGGTGGTCGAGCCTGCCGAGACCGGTCGCCCCGCGGAATCCCGGGTCAGCGGAAGATGATGGTTCGGGCGCCGTCCTGCAGCACCCGGTGTTCGGCGAACCAGGTCACCGCCTGGGTGAGCGTGCGGCTTTCCTCGTCCTGCCCGATCGAGACGAGCTCGGCCGGGGTGCGGGAGTGGTCCACCCGCACGACGTTCTGCTCGATGATCGGCCCCTCGTCGAGGTCGCCCGTGACGAAGTGCGCGGTCGCGCCGATCAGCTTCACCCCGCGGGCGTGGGCCTGCTTGTAGGGGCTCGCACCCTTGAACCCGGGCAGGAACGAGTGGTGGATGTTGATGGCGCGGCCCTCGAGCACCTCGCACAGCTCGGGGGAGAGGATCTGCATGTACCGGGCCAGCACGACCAGCTCGATGTCCTCCTCCTCGATCGCCTCGACGACGCGGGCCTCGAACGCGGCCTTGCTGGCGGCATCCGTGATCGGCAGGGACTCGAACGGCACGCCGTAGAAGCCGACCAGGTCGCGCAGGGTGCCGTGGTTGGACAGCACCAGCGGCACCTCGATCGGCAGCTGGCCGCCGCGCTGGCGGAAGAGCAGGTCGTTGACGCAGTTGCCCGCCGTCGACGCGAGCACGAGGGTGCGGACCGGACGGCCGACGACGTCGATGACGGACTCCATCGCGTACCTCTCCACCACCGGCGCGAGCTCGGCCTCGAGCTCCTCGCGCGGTGCGGGGCACTCCACCTGCAGCCGCATGAAGAACCGGCCGGTGTCGGCGCTGGTGAACTGCTGGCTCTCGGTGATGTTGCCGCTGGCCCGCACGATCGCGCCGCTGACCGCGTGCACGATGCCCGGCTGGTCGACGCAGACGAGGGTGATCACCCAGTGGTGACGTGTGCGGGGCGCAAGCGTGGAAGTCATCCGACTAGGTTACCGGCCTCCCCGGCCGCTCGGATTTCACGTCGGGTAGACTGGGCAGTGGTCGGCGCAGTACGCCGGCCCCGGGCGCGCACGTCGGCGCGCAGTCAATCCGGACCGGCCCCGCTGCGACAGAGCGGCGGGCGCCACTGTTCCCGTCTGTGAGCCACAGCCACCATGTCATTCACCGCGCCCATCACCCTGCCATCGTCAGACCCCTCCGGCGAACGGGGCAGCCCCGGCCAGACGCCGGGCCCGTTCCCGTGGGTGGGGCTGATCGCCCTCGCCGCGGCCGTGTTCCTGTCGGTCACCTCCGAGATGCTGCCGACCGGCCTGCTGCCGGACATGAGCCGGGCCCTCGGGGTCAGCGAAGCCCAGGTGGGGCTGCTCGTCTCCTGGTTCGCCTTCACCGTGGTGCTCACGAGCACCTCCCTCGCCCACCTCACCCGCCGGCTGCCCCGGCACGGCCTGATCGTGCTCGTGCTGGTCGTGCTCGCCATCAGCAATGTGCTCACCGCGATCGCCCCGAACTACGCCTTCATGGTGGGCGGGCGCATCCTCGGCGGCATGGCGCACGGCCTGTTCTGGGCCGTGGTCGGCGCCTACGCGGCGCACCTGGTGCCCCGGGAGCAGATCGGCCGGGCCGTGGCGATCACGGTGTCCGGAGGCACCCTCGCGTTCGTGTTCGGCGTTCCGCTGGCGACGGCCGCCGGCCACCTGCTGGGCTGGCGGCTCTCCTTCGTCGCCCTCGCCGGGTTGATGCTGGTGGGGGCGGTCGTCGTCTGGCGGTTCCTGCCGCGCGTGTCGCACTACGGCGCCCGCCGCACTCCGGCCGAGCGAGCCGCGCTCGCCGACGCCGCGCCCGCAACCGCGGCGACACCGGCCGAACCGCGCCGCGACCCGACCATGCCCGCCGTGATCCTGCTCTCTGCCATCACGGCGCTGACCATGGTCGGGCACTACACCTTCTACACCTACATCGCCCCGTTCCTGATCGACGGGCTCGGCGTGGACGGCGCCGCCGTCGCGCCGCTCCTGTTCGCCTACGGGATCGCCGGCGCGGTCGGGCTGGTGCTCTCCGGCACCGTGTTCGGTCCCAGGCCCCAGCTCGGACTGGTCGTCGGCATCACGGTCTCCGCGCTGAGCGTCACCGTCCTGGCGCTGTTCGCGTCGACGCTGCCGGTCGCCATCACCGCCTTCGTGCTCTGGGGGCTGGCCTTCGGCACCCTGCCGCCGCTGCTGCAGACCAGGCTGCTGCGCACCGCCTCCCGGCGCATCCGCGACACGGCCAGCGCCATCTACACCACCGCCTTCAACGCCGGCATCGGCGGCGGGGCGCTGCTCGGCGCCGCCCTGCTCAACACGGTGGGCATGGACGCCGTGCCGGTGACCTACATCGGCATCCTGGTGCTCGCCCTCGTGCTGGTCATCGTCAGCGACGCGGTCACCCGCCGCCGCTCCGCCTGAGCCGCGCCGCCTGAGCCGCGCCTGGGCAGGTCGGCGACCGGGCGCCGGCCGTCAGCCTGCGCCTGGGGAACGTGCCTACTCAGGCTTCGAGCGTCGGCCGTCCCGGTCGGAGAACGGCCGGTTGGCGACCACCGGAATCCGGCCGGTGAAGCCCTCGCGGGCCGCGGCGATTTCGAGGATGCGGCCGCGGCAGGCATACCAGCCGGCGACCAGAGCCGGGATGATCACGATGAGAGTGCCGATGGTCAGCGTGCCGGTCGGCCAGTCGAAGGCCATCAGCACGAGCACGCCGACGAGGAAGACGAGCGTGACGTAGCCCGTGTACGGGGCCCCCGGCATCCGGAACGCCGGTCGCGCCAGGATGCCCTTCTTCGCCCAGGCCTGCAGTCGCAGCTGGCAGAGCACGATCATGCCCCAGGCGCTGACGATTCCGATGGCCGCCATGTTGAGCACGATCTCGAAAGCCTGGTCCGGCACGATCGCGTTCAGGCCGACGCCGGCGAGCGTGACGAAGCCGGTGAGCAGGATGCCGCCGAACGGCACCCCGTTGCGGCTGATTTTGCCGGCGAACCCGGGGGCAGATCCCGCGAGCGACATCGAGCGCAGGATGCGTCCGGTCGAGTAGAGGCCGGCGTTCAACGAGGACAGGGCCGCGGTCAGCACGACCAGGTTCATGATCACGTCGACGCCCTCGATCCCGATGCTGCCGAAGAAGGTGACGAACGGGCTCTCGCCGGCCTTGTAGCTCGTATAGGGGAGGAGGAGGGAGAGCAGCAGGATCGAACCGACGTAGAAGATGGCGATCCGCACGATGACCGTGTTGATGGCCCGCGGCATGACCTTCTCCGGGTTCTCGGTTTCGCCGGCGGCCGTGCCGATGAGCTCGATCGAGGCGTAGGCGAAGACGACGCCCTGCACGACGAGCACGGAGGCGAGCAGGCCGCCGGGGAACCAGCCGCCGTTTCCGCCGATCAGGTCGAAGCCGACCTGGGCGCCGTCGACGGGGGTGCCGAAGATGACCATCCAGGTTCCCACCAGGAGGAAGGAGACGATGGCCACGACCTTGATCAGCGCGAACCAGAACTCCATCTCGCCGAACACCTTCACCGAGAGGAGGTTGAGGCAGAGCACCACGGCGAGGGCGATCAGCGCGAACAGCCACTGCGGAACGGCCCCGATCGGCGCCCAGTACTTGGCGAAGAAATTCATGTACAACGCCACGGCGGTCACGTCGACGATCGCCGTCATGACCCAGTTCATCCAGTAGAGCCACCCGGTGACGAAGGCGGTCTTCTCACCGAAGAACTCGCGTGCGTAGGAGACGAACGAGCCCGAGGAGGGACGGTGCAGCACGAGCTCGCCCAGGGCGCGCAGAATCAGGAACGCGAAGAACCCGCAGATGGCGTAGACCATGACGAGCGAGGGGCCGGTGCTCGCCAGCCGGCCGCCGGAGCCGAGGAACAGCCCGGTGCCGATGGCCCCGCCGATCGCGATCATCTGCACCTGGCGGGCCTTGAGACCCTTGTGGAGCCCGTCGTCCTCGTGGACGCTGAGGGCGTCCGAGATGTGCTCGAGCGGGGTCTCCTTGGGGAGGCCGTGGTGTTCCCGATGTTCTCCGTGCCCGGTTTCGTGCGGGGCTGGAGGCTGTTCGGGCCCGTGGGTGGTGCTCGTCATGGGGCCGCTTCCGTCGTCCGGTTTTGGCCAACACTATCGCGCGAGGGCTTCCCGGCTCCTGTCGGGGACCCCCGGACATGGCAACCCGAGGCAGGCATCCGGTACACTGGATCTGACACTCTGACGGGGAGAGCCGGGAGGCCGCATGGCGACAATCCTCCTGATTTTCCTGATCCTGTCGCTTTTCACGCCGGCCCTGACCCGTCGCCTCGGCCCCCGCGTGTTCTACCTGATCGCCCTGCTCCCGGCGGCGGCGTTCGTCTTCACCCTCGGCCAGACCGGGCTCGTCACCCGTGGCGGGGCGGCCACCGAGAGCATCCCGTGGATCCCGCAGCTCGGCGTGGCGCTCTCCTTCCGCGTGGATTCGCTGGCCTGGCTGCTGGCCCTCGTCGTCACCGGGATCGGCGCGCTCGTGCTCGTCTACTGCGCGCGCTACTTCGCCGCCGACGAGCCGGCCCTCGGCCGTTTCGCCGCCTGCCTGCTCGCGTTCGCGGGCACCATGTACGGGCTGGTCACCGCCGACGACATCGTGGTGATGTTCATGTTCTGGGAGATCACCAGCGTGCTCTCCTACCTCCTGATCGGCCACTACACCGTCAAACGGGAGAGCAGGGGCGCGGCGCTGCAGGCGCTCCTGGTGACCACGTTCGGCGGGCTGGTCATGCTCGTCGGCGTGGTGTTGCTCAGCGTGGCGGCCGGCACCACCTCGCTCGCGCTGCTCGTGGCCGAGCCGGTCACCGGACCGGTCGCCGGCTGGGCGGTGCTGCTGATCCTGGTCGGCGCCCTCTCCAAGTCGGCGCTGGTGCCTTTCCACTTCTGGTTGCCGGCGGCGATGGCCGCCCCCACCCCGGTCAGCGCCTACCTGCACGCGGCGGCGATGGTCAAGGCCGGCATCTACCTGGTCGCCCGGCTCGCGCCGGGCTATGCGGACACCGACGGCTGGCTGCCCGTGCTTGTGACGATCGGCGTCTGGACCATGCTCGTCGGCGCGTGGCGGTCGCTGCGCAAACACGACCTCAAACTGGTGCTGGCCTACGGCACGGTCAGCCAGCTCGGCTTCATCATGGTCGTCGTCGGCTTCGGCAGCAGGGACGCGGCGCTCGCCGGGGCGGCGCTCCTGCTCGCCCACGCCCTCTACAAGGCGGCGCTCTTCCTCGTCGTCGGCATCATCGACCACCGCGCCGGAACCCGCGACCTGCGACGGCTCTCCGGCCTCGGCCGCAGCGCACCCGCGCTCGCCGTGATCGCGCTCATCGCCGCCGCGTCGATGGCGGGGCTGCCGCCGCTGCTCGGCTTCGTCGCCAAGGAGGCCGTGTTCACCGCGTTCCTCGAGGCAGGCCTGGCCGGCGACGGCTGGGGGTGGGTCGCCCTGCTGGGCACGGGCCTCGGCTCGGTGCTGACCGTGGCGTACAGCATCCGTTTCTTCTGGGGCGCGTTCGGCACCCGGTCCGCGATGGCGCCCACCGCGCTGCACCCGAGCCGGTGGGACTTCGCCCTCGCGCCGGGCCTGCTCTCCGTCGCCACCCTCGCGTTCGGACCGCTGAGCGGCCTCCTCGACCCGATGCTCTCGCCCTACGCGGACACGGTGGCCGGCGGCGGCGACTACCACCTGGCGCTCTGGCACGGACTCGAGCCGGCCCTCCTGATCAGCACCGTGGTCGTGCTGGCCGGCGCCGCCCTGTTCTGGCAGCGGCTGCGGGTGGCCCGGGCGCAGGCGAGGGTGCCGGCCTGGATCGACGCCGGGCGCGGCTACGGGTCCCTCGTGCGGGCCGTCGACCGTTCGGCGGCCCGGGTCACCCGGTTCGCCCAGCACGGCGGCCTCCCGCAGTACCTGGGCACGATCCTCGTCGTCTTCGTGCTCGCCCTCGGCTTCGCGGCGTCGGTCAACCGCAGCTGGCCCGAGACGCTCGTGCCCTGGGACTACCCGGGCCAGGTTCTGATCGCCCTGGTGATGGCGGTCGCGGCGGTCGCGGCCGCCCGGGTGGTCAAACGGATGACGTCGGTGCTGCTCGCGGGGGTCACCGGCTATGGTCTCGTGGCGCTGTTCGCCCTCCACGGCGCCCCCGACCTCGCCCTGACCCAGGCGCTGGTCGAGACCATGACCCTCGTCGTCTTCGTGCTGGTGCTGCGGCGGCTGCCGCCCCGGATCATCCAGCACAACCGCCCGGCCCACCGGCGGCGGCGCGCCCTGATCGGCGTCCTGGTCGGTGGGGTGATGGGCACCATCGCGGTGATCGCCCTCGGCGCCCGCCAGGACCCGGGCATCGCTGCGGAGCTGCCGCGCCTGACGCTCGAGGCCCACGGCACCAACATCGTCAACGTCATGCTCGTGGACATCCGGGCCTGGGACACGATGGGGGAGATCGCCGTGCTGATCGTCGTCGCCACCGGCGTCGCCAGCCTGCTTTTCGTGTCGGGGCGGGCCGTGCCGCTGCCGCGGCTGAAGGGCTCCCGAAGCCAGCGGTCGCCGCGCAACCGGCGACGCATCGTCGCCGACCCGCAGGCGTCGTCCGCCGGCCACGCCGTGAGCCGTCAGTCGTTCCTGCTGGCCGGCCGCACGATGCCCGAGGGTGACCGGTCGATCCTGATCGAGGTGCTGGTGCGCCTGCTCTTCCACCCCGCGATCATCGTGTCGGTCTACCTCCTCTTCGCCGGCCACAACGCGCCGGGCGGCGGGTTCGCCGGCGGTCTGCTGGCCGGCCTCGCGCTCGTCTCCCGCTACCTGGCCGGCGGCCGCTACGAACTCGGCGAGGCCGCGCCGATCGACCCGGGAAAGCTCCTCGGGCTCGGCGTCGTGCTCGCGGTCGGCACGGCGGTGGCGTCCCTCTTCTTCACCGGGATACCCCTGGAATCGGCCTATGCCGCCGTCGAGGTGCCCGTGCTCGGGCGGCTCTCCTTCGGCACCTCCACCCTCTTCGATATCGGGGTCTACCTGGTGGTGATCGGGCTCGCCCTGGACATCCTCCGCAGCCTCGGCAGTGAGATCGACCGGCAGAGCGAAGCGGGCGAATCGAGCGAATCGAGCGAATCGAACAAGGCGGAACCCGCATCCGCCCCCGTGAGCGCGCCGGCGCCGGAGGTGCTGCCGTGAGCGCGTCCCTGACCCTGGTGGTGCTGATGGCCGTGCTCTACGCCGCGGGCGTCTACATCATGCTCGAGCGCAGCCTCACCCGGGTGCTGATCGGCTTCGTGCTCGTCGGCAACGCCACCAACCTGCTCATCTTCCTGATGAGCGGCCGCCCGGGCGGCTCCCCGATCATCACCGGCACCGTCCAGGACGCGGGGATGGCCGATCCGGTGCCGCAGGTGCTGATGCTGACGGCCATCGTGATCAACTTCGGGATCACGGCGCTCATCCTCGCCCTGATCTACCGGTCCTGGTGGCTGGCCCGGCTCGGCGACGCGGGCGACGACCTCGCCGACGAGCACGCCGGCGAGACCACGTCGTCGGCGGAGGAGAACTTCCGCTCCTCCTCGGACGACGACGACGCCGTGCAGGCGTCCCTCGACGCCGGCGAGGAGGAGGCCCGGTGAACGCGATGACCATCCTGGTGCCCCTCGTCGTCGCGATCCCGCTGATCGGCGCGGCGATCACCCTCGCCCTCGGCCGGCGGCACAGCCGGCAGATCGCGGTGAGCGTCGTCTCGCTGACCCTGGTGGTGCTGGCCGGCGCGGTGCTCCTCGTTCTGGTCGACCGGCACGGCCCCGCCGTCGTGCACGTCGGCGGCTGGCAGGCGCCGTGGGGGATCGTTCTCGTCGTCGACCGGCTGTCGGCCCTGATGCTGCTGATCTCGGCGCTGATGCTGCTCGGCGTGCTGCTCTTCGCGGTCGGCCAGGGCATCGTCGACGGCGACAGCGAGACCCCCGTGTCGATCTTCCACCCCAGCTACCTGGTGCTGGCGGCCGGCCTGTTCAACGCGTTCATCGCGGGCGACCTGTTCAACCTCTACGTCGGGTTCGAGATGCTGCTCTCGGCCAGTTACGTGCTGCTCACCCTCGGCGGCACGGGAGCCCGCATCCGGGCCGGCGTCACCTACATCGTCGTCAGCCTGGTCTCTTCCGTGCTCTTCCTCAGCGCGATCGCGCTGATCTACGGCGCGACCGGCACGGTGACCCTCGCCCTGCTGGCCGAACGCATCCCGGCGCTCCCGTCCGGGGTGCAGCTCATCCTCGGGCTGATGCTGCTGCTCGCCTTCTCGGTGAAGGCCGCCGTGTTCCCGCTGTCGTTCTGGCTGCCGGACTCCTACCCGACCGCCCCGGCCCCGGTCACCGCCGTGTTCGCCGGCCTGCTCACCAAGGTGGGCGTCTACGCCATCCTGCGCACCCAGACGCTGCTCTTCCCCGAGAACCCGTTCTCGGTTCCGCTGCTGGTGGTGGCGATGCTCACCATGCTGGTCGGCATCCTCGGCGCGCTCGCCCAGGCCGACATCAAACGGATGCTGTCGTTCACCCTGGTCAGCCACATCGGCTATCTCATCTTCGGCATCGCCCTCGGCACCCCGCTCGCCCTCGCAGCGACCATCTTCTACCTGGTGCACCACATCTCCGTGCAGACCACCCTGTTCCTCTGCGCCGGCCTGGTCGAACGGGTCGGCGGCACCACCTCGCTGGCCCGGCTCGGCGGGATGCTCAAGGCCGCGCCCGTCGTCGCCGTGCTCTTCTTCATCGGCGCCCTCAACCTCGGCGGGATCCCGCCGTTCTCCGGCTTCCTCGGCAAGCTCGCGCTGTTCCAGGCCGGAGCCGAACTGGGCACACCCCTGGCCTACGCGGGCCTCGCGGCGGGCGCGGCCACCTCGCTGCTCACCCTCTACGCGCTGACCCGGGCCTGGAACATGGCGTTCTGGCGTCCCCGCCGCGAGGTGGAGAACTACGAGTCGAGCATGCTCGACCGACTCGCCGACGACCCGCACGATGAGGGAACGGTCATCACCAAGACCGTGTCACCACTGATGGTCGGGGCCACGGCGGCCATGCTCACGCTCACGCTCTGCCTGACCGCCTTCGCCGGCCCCGTCTTCGCCTTCGCCGCCCGCGCCGCCGCGGACATCGAGGCCCCCGCCACCTACCTCGACGCCGTCTTCCCGAACGGAACGCCATGAGCACCCCCCGGCAACGCCTCGCCGCCGCGGTGAGCCAGGCACCTTTGTTCCTCGGGCTCGTCGCCCTGTGGATGCTGTTCTGGGGCCGGTTCGGCTGGCTCGAGCTCCTCACCGGAACTCTGGTCGCGGGGCTGGTCTCGATCATCTTCTACCTGCCCGCGGTGCAACTGAGCGGGCGGCTGAACCCGTGGCACAGCGCCCGGTTCCTCCTCCGCCTGCTCGCCGACATCGTGCGGGCCTCGGTGCAGGTGGCCGCGCTCGCCCTCTCGCCGCGGTACCGCCCCGGCAACGCCGTCCTCGCCGTCGGGCTGAACACGCGCAGTGACCTGATCCTCACCTGGACCGCCGTGGCCACCTCGGTCGTGCCGGGCTCGATCGTGGTCGACGTCGACCGGGTGAGCTCGACCCTCTACCTGCACGTGCTGAACGTGCACACCGCCGGGCAGGCCGATCGGTTCCGGGCGAGCGTGCTCGCAACCGAGCGGCGGATCGTGCGGGCCTTCGGTTCACGTGAGGACGTCGAACGGATCAGGGCCTGCCCCGCCGGGGCGGCTGCCGCCCCCGAAAATCGTGACGGAGCCTGATGATGGAGATCGTGGTCATCGTCGCCGGGGTCTTGTTCGGCGCCGGCGCGCTCTGCGCCGTCTACCGGATCATCCGCGGTCCCACCGTGCTGGACCGGGTGGTCGCCTCGGACGTGCTCGTCGCCACCGTGATCTGCGCGCTCGGCGCCGAAATGGCGGTCGACCGCCACACCGACAACCTCCCCGTGCTGCTGGCGCTCGCGTTGTTCGCCGTGCTCGGCTCGCTCAGCGTCGCCCGGTTCCTCACCGGCAGGGGCGACTCGTGAACGACCTGGTGCGGGACGGCGTGACCGCCGTGCTCGTGCTCGCGGCGGCCGTGATGTGCTTCGCGGCCGGGGTCGGCGTCATCCGTTTTCCCGACGTGCTCAGCCGGCTGCACGCGGCCACCAAACCGCAGATCTTCGGCTTGATCGCGGTGACGGCCGACATCGCGGTGAACGACTTCAGCCTCGGCACGGTCACCCTGGTCGTGGCCATCGTCGCCTTCCAGCTCCTCACCGCACCGATGGCGGCGCATCTGGTGGCCCGGGCCGCCTATGCCCAGGGCCCGTCGCGACCCGACCTGCTCTTCGTCGACGAGTTCGCCCCGGCTGACCGGCAGCCTCCCCGTCGCGACTGATAGGATCGAGCCTGTCGCAACTGGCGTAGCACGAAAGATGGGTCACCATCGGGGAGCGACTGACACGGTTAGTGGCCGCACGCCTGGGCCACGACGATTAATCATCACGTCGTTAACCAATTCGTCTAAGGAGACCCCGTGTCCGATTCCGTGCCATCCACCGTTCTGAACTCCACGTTCAACGAGCCCCTCGAGGTCGTCGATCCCGAGATCGCCGCCGTGCTCGAGCAGGAGCTCGGCCGCCAGCGCGACTACCTCGAGATGATCGCCAGCGAGAACTTCGTGCCCCGCGCCATCCTGCAGTCGCAGGGTTCCGTGCTCACCAACAAGTACGCCGAGGGCTACCCGGGCCGCCGCTACTACGGCGGCTGCGAGTACGTCGACGTGGCCGAGCAGCTCGCGATCGACCGCGCGAAGGCCCTCTTCGGCGCCGAATACGCGAACGTGCAGCCGCACTCCGGCGCCACCGCGAACGCCGCCGTGCTGGCCGCCATCGCCACGCCCGGCGACACCATCCTGGGCCTCGAGCTCGCCCACGGCGGCCACCTCACCCACGGCATGAAGCTCAACTTCTCCGGCAAGCTCTACAACCCGGTCGCCTACGGCGTCGACCCGGAGACCTTCCGCGTCGACATGGATGTGGTGCGCGACAAGGCCCTCGAGCACAAGCCGAAGGTCATCATCGCCGGCTGGTCGGCCTACCCGCGCCACCTCGACTTCGCGGCCTTCCGCCAGATCGCCGACGAGGTCGGCGCCCTGCTCTGGGTCGACATGGCCCACTTCGCCGGCCTCGTCGCCGCCGGCCTGCACCCCTCGCCCGTGCCCTACGCGGATGTCGTCTCCAGCACCGTGCACAAGACGCTCGCCGGACCGCGTTCCGGTTTCATCCTCTCCCGCGACATGACCCTGGCGAAGAAGCTGAACTCCAACGTCTTCCCGGGCCAGCAGGGCGGCCCGCTGATGCACGTGATCGCCGCGAAGGCCACCGCGTTCAAGCTGGCGGGCGAACCCGAGTTCAGGGAACGCCAGGAGCGCACCCTCCGCGGCGCGAGCATCCTCGCCGCCCGGCTCACCGCCGACGACTCGAAGGCCGGCGGAGTCGACGTGCTCACCGGGGGCACCGACGTGCACCTCGTGCTCGCGGACCTCCGCAACTCGCCGATCGACGGCCAGCAGGCGGAGAACGCGCTGCACGACGTCGGCATCACGGTCAACCGCAACTCGGTCCCGTTCGACCCGCGCCCGCCGATGGTCACCAGCGGCCTGCGGATCGGCACACCCGCCCTCGCGACCCGAGGCTTCGACGACGCCGAGTTCACCGTCGTCGCCGACGTGATCGCCGAAGCGCTCAAGCCGGACGCCGACATCCAGGGTCTCCGGGCCCGGGTCAAGGTGCTCACCGAGGCCTTCCCGCTGTACCCGGGCCTGCAGCAGTAGCCCCCTGTCTGGTCAAATTCGACGGAGATTTTGGGAAAATCGTGGGTTTGAAGCCCGTGTCAAGGGTTTTCAGCCAGAATCTCCGTCGAATTCGACCGGGCGGAACGGCCGAATTGGTTTGGCGAGTGCGGAGTTCTGCCGCGGTCGCGAGTTCTGAAGGATTGGATCACCCATGAGCGCAATCACCCTCGACGGCGTCGCGACCGCGACGACGATCAAGAACGAACTGATCGACCGCATCACCGACCTGCGGGCGCACGGGGTCGTGCCCGGGCTCGGCACCCTGCTCGTCGGCGACGACCCCGGCTCCCGCTCGTACGTCGCGGGCAAGCACCGCGACTGCGCCGAAGTCGGCATCGAGTCGATCCGGATCGACCTGCCGGGGTCGGCGACGAGCGCGGATGTCCGCGCCGCCATCAAGGACCTCAACGCCAGCCGCGAAGTGACCGGCTACATCATCCAGCTGCCGCTCCCCGTCGGCCACAACGACAACGCCATGCTCGAACTCATCGATCCGTCCAAGGACGCCGACGGCCTGCACCCGACCAACCTCGGCCGGCTAGTGCTCGGCATCGAGGGCGAACTGCGCTCGCCCCTGCCGTGCACCCCGGCGGGCATCGTCGAACTGCTGCGCCGCTACGAGGTGCCGATCGTCGGCCGCAAGGTCGTCGTCGTCGGCCGCGGCCTCACCGTCGGCCGCCCGCTCGGCCTGCTCTTCACCCGCAAGGGCCTGGACGCCACGGTCACCCTCACCCACTCGCGCACCGTCGACCTGGCCGGCGAGGTGCGTCGCGCCGACATCGTCGTCGCGGCGGTCGGGGTGCCGCACCTGATCCAGGCCGACTGGGTCAAGCCGGGCGCCGCCGTGCTCGATGTGGGCATCACCCGGGTGACCGACCCGGAGACCGGCAAGGGCCGGCTGACCGGGGACGTGCATCCGGATGTCGCCGAGGTCGCCGGCCACCTCTCGCCCAACCCGCGCGGCGTCGGGCCGATGACCCGTGCCATGCTGCTGAGCAACGTCGTCAAGGCCGCCGAGCAGGCCCTGCGCCCCTGACGGGCCGCCCTGAAGTACGCTCGGGAGAACGAGCGTGAAACCGGAGGTCGCCAGCCATGTCAGAGCCGACAGCGATGAGCGGTGCGATGCCCGCACCCGCGCCCGCGCCGGGAACCGGACCGAGCGTGCGACTGGCCCTGTTCCAGGGCCGGGCCGAACCGCTGGACCTCCCGGCGAACCTCGCCATGCTCGATCAGGCGGCCGGAGAGGCCAGGGCGGCCGGCGCCGACCTGCTGCTCACCCCCGAGCTCTTCGCCACCGGGTACGCCCCCGAGCTGATCCGCGACTCGGTCACGGCCGCTGCGGCCGCCGACCTCGACCGGGACCTGGCCGGCATCGCGGCCCGGCACGACATCGCCCTCGTCTACAGCGCGCCCGGCCAGGGACCGGCTGAGGCGCGCGGGATCACGTCCGCCCTCGTCGACCGCACCGGCCGGGTGCTGGCGCGCTACGTGAAGTCGCACCTGTTCGGGCCCGAGGAACGGGCGAGCTTCCGGCCCGGCACCGCACCGCCTCCGGTTGTCGACTTCCTCGGCCTGAAGATCGCCCTGCTGATCTGCTATGACGTGGAGTTCCCCGAGGTCGTGCGTGACGCCGCCCTGCACGGCGCGACCCTCGTGCTCGTGCCGACGGCGCTGACCCGCGGGTATGAGAACGTCGCCCGGGTGCTCGTGCCGGCCCGGGCCCTCGAGAACGCCGTCACGGTCGCCTACGCCAACCACGTCGGGGTCGAGGCCGGGCTCGACCTGGCCGGGGCCAGCGTGATCGTCGGACCCGACGGCAACATCGTCGCGGACGCCGGCCGGGCCACGGGCCTCAGCTACGCGACCGTCACGGCCGCCGGGCCCGACGTGGACTATCTCGCCGACCGCCGGCCGGAGCTGTACCGGTCCTGGACCGACGCGGAGCACGACCGCGGCGGCAACTCCGCCTGAGCCCCGGCCCCCCGGGTCTGCCCCGGTCAGCCCCGGTGCCCCGGTCAGCCCAGGTAGCGCAGCGCGATCACCAGCTCGGCGCGCACCTCGGCGTCATCGAGGTCGCGGTCGAGCACCGCGCCGGCCTGCAGCACGTGCCGGCGCACGCTGTTGCGGTGCAGGCCGAGGAGACGACCGGATGCGTCCCAGTTGCCGTTCTGGGACAACCAGGCCCGCAGCACACCGAGCAGCAGCTCCGCCCGGGCAGGGGGCAGGCTCGTGACCGGTGCGAGCAGGGCGCGCGCGAAGACCTGCCCGGCCTCGCGGCCGATGAAGGCGTGCACGTCCCGGTGGCCGTCCTCGACCAGCACAGACCTCGCATCCGTCACCGCCCGGTGGCGCAGGGCGGCGGCCTCATCGTGGGACCCCGGCAGGTCGCGGGCGGCGACGGCCCGGCCGACCACGAACACCCAGCCGAGCTCCTCGAGCGGGGCCAGGTCGGCGCGGGTCACGGCCAGCGCCGTGATCGCGACCACGCCCTCGCCGGTGAGGGCCGCGAGCCGGGTCGCGAACAGCCCGCGCAGGGCGAGCAGTCGTGCGAGGGCGTCCGGTGCGGACAGGGGCGCCTCGCCGGCCGGGGCCACGCCGACGACGACCCGGAGTGGCACCGCCTGCTCCAGTCCCACCGCGTGCGCGACCAGGTCGGCGAGGGCGGCGGGCTCGGGGGCGGAGTCCAGCAGCAGGGTGACCGCGAGCTGCGCCGGGGCGATGTCGCCGGCCGTGCGCTGGCGGGCCAGCAGTTCCACCAGGCCCACCGTCGAACCCAGCACGCTCTGCTCGGCGGCGCCCCACTCCGGCCGGTGCCCCACGACCAGCGCGCCCAGGTTCGTGCCGTCGACGCTTCGCACCGGATGCGCCACCGCCGCGAGGCCGGTCTCGTCGGCGAGGTCGACCGCCACCCGGGGTCCGGAACCGGTCAGGAGCCGGTCGAGCACCGGGGCGAGCCGGTGCGCGTCGGGCGCGCCGGGCGACTGCGCCCTGACCTGCCGGTTGGCTCCCAACAGCACAGCCCAGGTGGCCAGGCGATCGGCCGCCACCATCAGGAGCTCGTGCTCCGGCCGGGGCTGCATCGTGGCCCGCATCAGGCGCTTGTTCGTGTCGGCGAGCGACTTGAGGGTCTCGACGCGTTTGAGCTCGAGGATCTCGGCGAAGGTGCGGGTGACCATGACGAACGGTGTGCCCTGGGCCACCACGAGCAGGGGCAGGGCCGCATCGGCGCAGGCGTCGACCAGTTCGGGCGGCACCTCGGAATGCACCGGGCTGAGGCCGAGGCCGAGCGCGCCGACCCGGGCCGCCACGAGGCGGGCGACGTAGTCACGGATGCCCGCCGCGTCGCCCGGTGTGATCGGGGTGCCCGCGGTGAGGAGCAGCTCGCCGCCGAGCAGGAACGGGGCAGGGTCGGCCAGCTCGCTGCAGGCAACCCACCGCAGTAGGGTGGGAGGGGCCGTCGCAGGTGCGGCCCTGACCCGCCCGGCCAGCCGCGAGAGCAGCTGGGCAAGGGTTATCGTCGGCAGCCCGTCGGTTGAGGCTGGCAGCATCGTCCCATCATGCCTGCAGCATTGGAGCCCGTCAATTTGATCCCCGCGCAGCCCGCTGGTGCGAATGGCCACCGAACCGGGCAGCGCCGGGCACTCCGCCCGCCGGGCCGGGCAATCCCGCAACCTACGCTGGCGACACCACCATCTTCAACGTCGGAACGGACTGTCAATGACGACCACTAGCCTGCCCCGAACCGAGGCGAAAACCTCCCTGCGCACTCAGCTGGGCCGGCGTAAACCGATCGACCGGCTTCCGCACCCCGACGAGTCGCCCCTGCCGCACGGCGACCTCAAGCGCAGCCTCGGCCTCTGGCAGCTCACCATGATCAGCGTCGGCGCCACGCTGGGCACCGGCATCTTCGTGATCCTCGGTGCGTCGATCCCGCTCGCCGGGCCGGCGATCTGGATCGCCTTTCTGGTCGCCGGGGTCGCGGCCCTGCTCTCCGCCCTGTCCTACGCCGAGATGGCCAGCTGCGTGCCGGCATCCGGTTCGAGCTATTCCTACGTCTACGCGACCATGGGCGAGGGCATCGCCTGGGTCTGCGGGTGGTGCCTGGTGCTCGAGTACGCCGTGTCGATCGCTGCCGTCGCCGTCGGCGCGGGCCAGTACATCAACGAGAGCCTCGCGACGTTCGGCCTGCACCTGCCGGACGCGATCGCCCAGCCGCCCGGCTTCGGCGGAGTGGTGAACCTGCCCGCCGCCGGTCTCGTGATCCTGTCGATGCTGCTGCTCATCCGTGGCGCGAAGGAAAGCGCCTGGGTGAACACGGTGATGGTCGGCGTCAAGATCGTCATCCTGCTCATCTTCGTCGCGATCGCGTTCACTGCCTTCTCCGCCCGGAACTTCGAACCGCTCGCCCCGATGGGAGTCGCCGGGATCTCCGCGGCCGCATCCCGGCTGTTCTTCTCCTACATCGGCTTCGACGCCGCCTCCACCGCGGGGGAGGAGGCCCGGAACCCCCAGCGCGACCTGCCGAAGGCCATCATCCTGTCGATGCTGATCATCACCGGCATCTACATCCTGGTCGCGGTCGCCGCGATCGGGGCCCGGCCGTGGACCTGGTTCCACAGCGGCGAGGCGTCCCTCGTCGTCATCCTTCAGCAGCTCACCGGGCAGCCGTGGGTCGCCTTGCTGTTCTCCGTCGGGGCCGTGATCGCCATCGCCAGCATCGTGCTGACCGTGCTCTACGGCCAGACCCGGATCCTGATGACCATGTCCCGGGACGGCATGGTGCCCAGGGTGTTCGGCCGGATCTCCCCGCGCACCAACACCCCCGTCGCCGGCACCCTCATCGTCGGGATCGTTGTCGCGGTCGCCGCCGCCCTGATCCCGCTCGGCGAGCTCGCCGATGCGACCAGCATCGGCACGCTCTGCGCCTTCGCGCTGGTCAACCTGTCCGTGATCTACCTCCGCCGGGCACGGCCCGAACTCCGGCGCTCCTACCAGGTCCCGTTCTACCCGTTGGTCCCGATCGCGGGTTTCGCCATGTGCGTCCTGCTCATGATCACCCTGGGCGGCACCACCTGGCTGGTCTTCGGAATCTGGATGCTCATTGGCACCGGCTTGTATTTCCTCTACGGTCGGAAGCACTCCGTCGTCGGTGCCCTGAGCGCCGAGGATTACGCGGAAGCATCCGACTTCTCCCTGTCGACAGTGAAGGCATCACAATGACAATGGCATCCGAACTCCCTCACCCGCCGGTGCCCGGCGAGGCCGCGCGCCCGCCGATCACCATGCTGAACGCGGACTTCCCGTTCAGCTACGACCACTACCTGGCGCACCCGGCCGGGCTCGGCCGGGTGCCCGACCTCAAGCTGGGCACCGAGGTGGCCGTCGTCGGCGCCGGGCTGTCCGGCGTGATCGCCGCCTACGAGCTGCTCCGGCTGGGCCTGAAGCCGATCGTCTACGAGGCCGCCCGGATCGGCGGCCGGCTGAAGACGGCCGAGTTCTCCGCGGCGCCCGGCGTGGTCGCCGACCTCGGCGGCATGCGCTTCCCCGAGTCGGGAAAGGCGTTCTACCACTACGTCGACACGGTCGGCCTGGAGACCCGGGAGTTCCCGAATCCGCTGTCCGCCGTGACGCCGAGCACTCTGATCGAGCTGGAGGGCAAGGCCCACTATGCGGAGACGGCCGACGACCTGCCGCCGTTCTTCACCGAGGTTGCCGAGGCCTGGCGGCGGGCACTGCGCGAGGAGGTCGACTTCGATGCCATGCAGGACGCTCTCCGCACCCGTGACGTCGCCACGATCAAGCGGATCTGGAACCGGATCGTCGCCGAACTCGACGAGCAGACCTTCTATGGTTTCATTGCCGGCAGCGCCGCTTTCAGGGAGAAGTCCTTCGCCCACCGGGAGGCCTTCGGGCAGGTCGGCTTCGGCACAGGCGGCTGGGACACCGACTTCTCCAACTCGATCCTCGAGATCCTGCGGGTGGTCTTCACCGACGCGGACGACAAGCACCGGCGCATCCTCGGCGGGGCGCAGCGGCTGCCCGACGGCCTCTGGTCGCACGCCCCCGACGACCTGGTGCATTGGCCGAAGGGTACCTCGGTCGCGAGCCTGAACGGCGGGGTGCCGCGCGGCGCCGTCGCCTCGATCAAGCGGGGCGAGGACGGCGGCATCCGGATCACCGAGAAGTGGGGGGCGACTCGCGAATTCGAGGCGGCCATCGTCACCTGCCAGTCCTGGCTGCTCTCCGCCCGGATCGACACGGAGGAGACTCTCTTCGCGCCGGAGATGTGGACGGCGATCGAGCGCAGCCACTACATGCAGTCGTCCAAGACCTTCGTCATGGTGGACCGCCCGTTCTGGAACGACATCGACCCGGAGACCGGCCGGCACGTGCTGAGCATGACGCTGACCGACCGGCTGCCGCGGGCGACCTACCTGCTCGACGACGGCCCGGACAAGCCCGCGGTCATCCTGCTCTCCTACACCTGGAACGACGACGCGCTGAAGTTCCTCTCGCTCAGCGCGGACGAGCGCACCGACCTCATGCTGCACTCGCTGAAGAAGATCTACCCCACCGTGGACATCGCCTCCCACATCGTGGGTGAGCCGATCACGGTGTCGTGGGAGGCGGACCCCAACTTCATGGGCGCGTTCAAGAACAACCTGCCCGGTCATTACCGCTACCAGGAACGGCTCTTCGGGCACTTCGTGCAGGACGGATTGCCGGAGGCGCAGCGCGGCGTCTTCCTCGCCGGCGACGACATCTCCTTCACCGCGGGCTGGGCCGAGGGCGCGGTGACCACGGCCCTCAACGCGGTCTGGGGCACGGTGCGGCACCTCGGCGGGCAATCGGCGGCCGAGAACCCGGGACCCGGCGACGTCTGGGACGAACTGGCGCCGGTCGTCCTGGACTGACCGGCTGGGGGTGCCGGCTGAGGGTGCCGGCTCGCCGTTCGAGTCGGCCCCTGCTGGCTCAGTCCTGCGTGGCGGCGAAGGAGCCGGAGTGCAGGGCGGAGTGCTCCCGATAGGCCTCGGCGTTGTGACGGATGCCGGCCACCTCGTCATCCGTCAGTGCCCGGCGCACCTTCGCCGGCACGCCGGCAACCAGCGAATGCGGCGGCACGACGCTGCCCTCGAGCACGACGGCCCCCGCGGCGATGAGGGAGCCCGCGCCGATGACGGCGCCGTTGAGGATGGTCGCCGACATGCCCACGAGCACGTCGTCCTCGATCGTGCAGCCGTGCAGCACGGCGCCGTGGCCGACGGAGACGCCCTGGCCGACGATCAGCGGGAAGCCGTGATCGACGTGGCAGGAGACGTTGTCCTGCAGGTTCGAGCCGGCCCCGATCCGGATCGGCTCGGCCTCGGCGCGGAGCACCGCGTTGTACCAGATGCTGGCGTGCTCGGCCAGGATGACGTGGCCGACGAGCACGGCGCCGGGGGCGACGAACGCGGTGGCGGCCACGCTCGGTCCGGGGCGGTCGGAGAGGGTGATGATGCGGGCGGCGTTGTCGGCAGTCATATGCGCCAGCCTAGTGCGCGGCCTCCCCGCGCGGCCGACCTCGCGTCCGGCTTCGCCCGCGCATCTGCCCAGCATCTGCACCGCCGAACTGTGAGAAATGCGCCCCGAGAACCGGCTCTACTCACAGTTCGGCGAAGATTCAGCGGCGCTGGGGTCGGGCGGGGCGGGCGAGGAACGGCGGATGCCGGCAGAGGCCGGGTGGGACGTCTAGTCTGGCTGCATGGTCAACACCGCTCATCCCGCCGTCGACCGGGTGCGTGCGGCACTTCGCGGCCACGGCCTCGATCCCGAGATCCGCTGGTTCGACGACGCGGCCACGACCGCGCCGGCCGCCGCGGCCGCGCTCGGCATCGAGGTCGGCGCGATCGCGAACTCGCTCGTCTTCCTGCTCGACGACGAGCCGCTGCTGGTCCTGACCTCCGGCGCCCACCGGGTCGACGCGCAGTGGCTGGGGGAGCGCCTCGGCGGCACCATCGGTCGCGCGTCGAAGGACATGGTCAAGGCTGCCACCGGTCAGGTGATCGGCGGGGTCGCCCCGGTGGGGCATCCGTCGCCGCTTCGGACACTGGTGGATGTCGCGCTCGCCGAGTTCCCGGTGGTCTGGGCCGCCGCGGGCCATGCCCACACCGTCTTCCCGACCACCTTCGACGAGCTGGTGCGGATCACCGCCGGCGAACCGACCGTCGTGGCGCCCTGAACGTCCCGCACCCCTGAACGTCCTGCTCCTCCAAGCGTCCCGAGCACCGCCGAGCTGTGAGAAAGTCCGCCCTTTGCCCCCGGGGTTTCGGCGGCCTTTCTCACAGTTCGGCGAGGGAGGTGTGGGAGGTGAGGGTGAGGGAGGTATGGAGGGGAGGGGAGGCGTCAGTCCTGTTCGCGGGCGGCACCGTCGGCGGCACGCACGACGAACAGGTCGGGCGTGCCGAAGCCGCGGGCGGCGAAGGCGGCCGTGACGGCGGCCGTGACGGCCGGGATCAGGGCGTGCGGGGTGAGGGCGATCGCCGCCCCGCCGAATCCGCCGCCGGTCATCCGTGCGCCGATCGCTCCGGTGGCCCGGGCGGTCTCGACCGCGAGGTCGAGCTCGGACACCGAGATCTCGAAGTCGTCGCGCATGGACACGTGCGAGGCGTCCAGGAGGGCGCCGATCGCCGTCGGGCCCTGCTCTCGGAGGGTGCGCACGGTGTCGAGAACGCGCTGGTTCTCGGTGACCACGTGCCGTACCCGGCGGAAGGTCTCGTCGTCGAGCAGGTCGCGGGCCCGGGCGAGGTCGTCCACGTCGAGGTCCCGAAGTGACGACACTCCCATCAGCTGGGCGCCCTTCTCGCAGGAGGCCCGGCGGGAGGCGTAGCCGCCGGTGGAGTGGGCGTGGCTCACCCGGGTGTCGATGATGAGCAGTTCGAGCCCGGCCGCGTCGAAACCGAGCGGGATGACCTCGGCGGCGAGACTCCGGCAGTCGAGGAACACGGCCGCGTCGGCCCGGCCGAGCAGGGAGGCGGACTGGTCCATGATGCCGGTCGGCGCCCCGACGGCCCGGTTCTCCGCCAGCTGCCCGACCCTGGCCAGCACGCGCCGGTCCAGTCCGAGTTGCCAGACGTCGTTGAGGGCCACCGCGACCGCGCTTTCGATTGCGGCCGAGGAGGACAGCCCGGCGCCGATCGGCACGTCCGAGTCGATGAACACCTCGAAGCCGGCCACGGCGGCCAGGTCGGCGCCGAACTGGCCGAGCGCCCAGGCGACACCGAGCGGGTAGGCCGACCAGCCCTCGAGGTTCTCGGGGGTGAGGTCGTCCAGTGACAGCTCGACGGTCTCCTCGGCGAAGGAGCTGGCCACGCGGACCAGCCGGTCGGCGCGCACCCCCAGCGCCACGACCGTGCGGCGGTCGATTGCGAACGGGAAGACGAAGCCGTCGTTGTAGTCGGTGTGCTCGCCGATCAGGTTGACCCGGCCGGGGGCCGACCAGAGGCCGGTCGGCTCCGTGTCGAACCGGGTCTGGAAGCCGGTGGTCACCGTCTGGTGGAGGTCGCTCATGACTGGGCCTTTCCGGGGAGGTTGGCGGCCGGTGCGGCCGGGCCGGCGGCATCCGCCGCGGCATCCGCCGCATCGGAACGTTCCAGGGCCGCGCGAATCGTCGCGGCAGCCTGCTCGGGGGTGACATCGCCGATCCAGGCGCCCATGGCGGCCTCCGAACCGGCCAGGAACTTGAGCTTGTCCTCGGCCCGGCGCGGGCTCGTCACCTGCAGCATCAGCCGGATCTCGTCGCGCCGGGTGTTCACCGGGGCCTGGTGCCAGGCGGCGATGTACGGCGTCGGCGTGGCGTAGATGGCGTCGATCCCACGCAGCAGACGTCTGTAGAGCACCGCCAGCTCGTCGCGTTCGGCCAGCGTGGTTCCGGCGAAGTCGGGCACGTGGCGGTGCGGGAGCATGTGCACCTCGATCGGCCAGCGGGCGGCGAACGGCACGAACGCGGTCCAGTGCTCGCCGGTCAGGATGACCCGGTCCCCGGCCTGCTCGCTGGCCAGGATGTCGGCGAACAGGGTCGGCCCGTAGGAGTCGAGGGAGGCGATCACGCGCTGGCTGCGCGGTGTGACGTAGGGGTAGGAGTAGATCTGGCCGTGCGGGTGGTGCAGGGTGACGCCGATCGCCTCGCCGCGGTTCTCGAACGGGAACACCTGCTCGATCCCGGGAAGTTGCGAGAGCGCGTGGGTGCGCTCCGCCCAGGCTTCGATCACGGTGCGGGCACGGGTGACCGAGAGGCTGCCGAACGAGCCCTCGGTGGCCGGGCTGAAACAGACGACCTCGCAGCGGCCGACCGAGGTGCGGATGCGGCCCAGGCCGATCGCGGCCAGGTCGTCGAGACCGGCGGGGGCGTCGGCATCGCTCAGCAGCGGTCCGAACGAGGGCGACTTGTTCTCGAACACGGCCACGTCGTAGTTGCTCGGCACCTCCGACGGGTTCTCCGGCGTCGAGGGGGCCAGCGGGTCGAGGTGCGCCGGCGGCAGGAAGACCCGGTTCTGGCGGGCCGCGGCGATCGACACCCATTCTCCGCTCAGCGGGTCCTGGCGCATCCGGGCCGTCGCGGGGCGCGGATCGAGTTCGCGCAGGTCGGCGGCCCGCTCCGGGGGGAGCGTGGTACCCGGGTCATCGAAGTAGATGAGGTCGCGGCCGTCCGCGAGAGTGTGGCGGTGACGGATGATGCCGGTGTCGGCGACGAAGTCTTCTGTATTCATGGCACTGACCACGATAACAAATTTGCGTATCAGAAACCAGAGGTTTCGGATTGAAAACCAAAGCAAACTAAGTGAAGATGGCTCTATGCCCGAATCAGAATCGTCGAAGGACCAGCACCCGGAACTGCAAGCCGATCGGGGTGCCCTTCCGCCGCACCAGCGGCGGGAGCGCATCAGGATGCTCGTCGACGAGCGGGGGTTCGTGCGGGTCAGCGAACTCCGTGAGGCATTCGGGGTGTCCGGAGTGACAGCCCGGAGCGACCTCGACGCCCTCGAGGCGGCCGGGTCCCTCCAGCGCGTGCACGGCGGGGCGGTGCCCGCGCCGACGACGGGAGCCGGCATCAGACCAGACCGGGAGGCCTCCTTTGAAGAGGCGCTGGCGGCATCCGTGCTGCCCAAGCAGCAGATCGGCGTTCTGGCCGCCTCGCTCGTTTCCAGCGGCCAGAGCGTGATCCTCGACGTGGGAACGACCACGCTCGCGGTGGCGCGGGCGCTGCTGGCCCGAACCGAACTGACCGATGTCGTGATCATCACGAACGGGCTCAGCATCGCGCTCGAGCTCGAGCCGGCCATTCCCCGGTTCACCGTCATCGTCACCGGCGGGTCCTTGCGCCCCCTGCAGCACTCCCTGGTTGAGCCGATGGCCCAGACCGTGCTCGGCCAGGTGCACGCGGACCTGGCCTTCATCGGCTGCAACGGGGTGGACGCGGAGCGCGGGGTGACCAATATCAACCTTCCGGAGGCCGGCATCAAGACGCTCATGCTCGCCGCCGCGACCCGGGCCATCGTCGTGGCCGACGGTTCGAAGCTCGGCCAGGTGCACCTCGGCCGGATCGGGGCGCTGACCGCATTCGACACCCTGGTGACGGATGCCGACGCCCCGTTCGATCGGCTGACGCCCCTCCGCGACGCCGGTCTGACCGTTCTCCAGCCGGGCATAGTCTGAAGTCATGCGAGCAGCGACAGGAACACAGTACGAGTTGCGGGCGGCCTCCCCGAGCGGGCCGGCCAGGGCGATCATCACCGAGGTCGCGGCCGGACTCCGGGCATATTCCGTGGACGGCATAGACCTGGTCGAGTCATTCCCGGCCGAGGTCATCCCGCCCAAGTCGGCGGGCATCGTGCTCGTACCGTGGCCGAACCGCATCCGCGACGGCGTCTGGCTCCATCACGGTGTTGAGCGGCGGCTTCCGCTGAACGAACCGATCGAACAGAACGCGATCCATGGGCTGCTCTACGCCTCGCCCTATCGGCTGCTCGACCGTAGCCCGGATGCCGTCACCCTGGCCGCAACGGTGTTCCCCCGACTCGGCTACCCGTTCCAGCTCGACACCACGGTCACCTACGCCCTCACCGACGACGGCCTGGACGTCACCCACACGGTGCGCAACGTCGGCACGGATGCCGCTCCGGTGGCCATCGGAGCACATCCGTACCTCAAGATCGGCGGGGTGCCCACCGACGACCTGACCCTGACGGTGGCGGCCGGCACCCGCATCCTGGTGGACGAGCGGCTGAATCCGGTCGGCGAGACGGCCGTGGACGGCACCGGCTACGACCTGCGCGCTGGCCGCCTCGTGCGTGAGCTTGACCTTGACGACGGCTTCACCGCCACGATGCTGGAGACCACCGCGATCGGTCACGGCGACGAGCTTGACGACGACTCGCGTGACGAGGTCAAGGGTGCGGTGGAGCACTCGCTGACCGCGCCCGACGGCCGCAGCGTCATCCTCTGGGGCGACGAGAATATGCGCTACGTGCAGGTCTTCACCCCACGGGCCTTTCCGGTTGACACCCCCGACGGGCCGACCCCGGGACGCGCGGTCGCGGTGGAGCCGATGACGGCGCCGGCGAACGCCTTCAACACGGGGGCCGGCCTGCGCTGGCTGGAACCCGGCGAGACCTGGACGGTGCGCTGGGGCATCCGCCACACCGGCCTGGCCGGCTGAACCTGCGGCTGAACGCCCGACCGGTGACCCGGTCGACCGCTGTCAGGACAGCACGTCCATGACCAGTTCCTCGTTTTCGCTGTGGGTGACGAGAGACAGCACGTAGCCGGCGGCGAGCAGCGCGAACGGCAGCGCCACCAGGACCCAGCCGATCGGGCTCAGGCCCCATGAGGTCGTCGTGGGGTCGACGCCCTCGGCCACCGTGCCGGCGAGGAGCCCGAACCGGCTCATCAGGAGGTACTCGCCGAGAACCAGGCCGATCGCGGCGAGGACCGGCGCGATGACCGTCTGGAACGGGTTCTCGCTGCCCTTGTTCCGGTGGAAGTAGACGATGATGGCGATGCAGACGAGGACCTCGATCAGCACGATCGAGACGACGGCGAGACCGCTGAACCAGTAGAACATGTTCAGCACCGGGTCGAGCTGGAAGACCGCGAAGGCCGCGATGACGAGCCCGGTGACGACCGACGTGACCAGGGACGCCGTGCTCGGGGCGCCGCGCGGGTTCACGTGGCTGAGCGGCGCGGGCAGGGCCCCGCCGCGACCGAGCGCGAACAGGTAACGGCCTGACGCGTTCTGGAAGGCGAGCAACCCGGCGAACAGGCTGGACAGCACGAGGATCCCCATCAGGGTCGCCATCCACGGGCCGACGTACTCCGTGGCGAGGGCGAAGAGCACGGCGGCGGGGTCGGCCAGCGGCACGCCGTCGAGGGTCGAGAGCTCCACGGTCTTCTCGACGACGGCGGAGGCGCCCATCCCGGTCACCATGGCGAAGGCCGTGAGCGCGAAGAGTACCGTGATGACACCGACGGCCAAGTAGGTTGCCCGCGGCACGACCTTCTTGGGGTCTTTGGACTCCTCGCCGTAGATGGCCGTGGCCTCGAAGCCGATGAAGGAGGCGAAGGCGAACGCGAAGGCGATCCCGGCCGAACCGGTGAGCCCGCCGGCGAGGATCGCGGTCGGGTTGAACGAGGCCCAGACGTTGATGCCTTCCGGCCCGCCGTCGGCGAGGATCGCGACCGACGTGACGATGAGTGCGGCCAGCTCGAGCAGCATGAGCACGCCGAGGACCTTGGCGCCCACGTCGACGCTGAGCAGGGAGAGCAGGGTGACCAGGACCCAGGCGAGGAGCGTCCAGGCCCACCAGGGCAGCAGTCCGACCTGGGCGGCCAGGAGCCCGCCGAAGAAACCGTAGATCGCGAGCTGGATGGCCAGGTAGGCGAGGATCGACACGAACGCCGAGGCGGTGCCCAGGTGCTTGCCGAGGCCGCGGCCGACGTAGGCGAAGAAGGCGCCGGCGTTGGTCACCCGCTGGCTCATCGCCGCGTAGCCGACGCTGAAGAGGAGCAGGGTGATTCCGACGATGAGGTAGGCCCCCGGGGCGGCCGCCCCGTTGCCGAGCACGATCGCCACGGGAACCGCGCCGGTCATCCCGACGAGCGGGGCCGCGGCGGCGACCACGAAGAAGACGATGCCGATCACGCCGAGCCTGCCCTTGTGCAGGGTGGTCTCCGGTTCGGCCTCGGTGCGGGTGGTCGTCATGGGGTACTCCTCATCGAGTTGACAACGGAATTCAGGGGGTGAGGGCGCCGGCCGGCGGGTGCCGGGTGCAGCCGGTGTCGCCGGCGGTGCCGGTGTGACGACTCTGCCCGAAGGCCCGGTCGCGGAGTTGCCATTCCGGGTACGGCAGTTGACGACCAGTGATGAAACGGATGCCGGGTTCCCGGTCAGCCGCGGCGGTAGCTGCTGGGCGGTTCGCCGAACGCGGTGCGGAAGATCCGGCTGAAATGCGCGGCGTCGATGAACCCCCAGCGCGCGGCGATCACGCCGACCGAGCGGGGCGACAGGATCGGGTCCCGGAGATCCCGGCGGCAGTGCTCCAGCCGCCGGGACCTGATCCAGCCGGACACGGTGGTGTCGGCCGCATGGAACACGTTGTGCAGCTGGCGCAGTGAGATGAAGTGGGCCGCGGCGATCCCCGCCGGTGACAGCGCCGGGTCGCCGAGCTCGGCCTCGATGTAGCGGTGGATGCTCGTGAGCAGGTCGGCGCGGGCTCCGGGCGCCGGGTCGCGACGGATGCTCAGTTCGCTCTCGAACATCGTCGCGACCAGGTCCACGGCGTTGTAGGCGAGCCGGTGGCCGGTCGCCCCGGAGAGGGCGTCGAGGTTCTCGGCCAGCTGCACCATGAACGGGCTGATCATCCGGCCGAGGCCGGCGTCGCCGGCCATCCTCACCGCGGTGAGCTGCGCGATGGCATCCGCAGGCAGGTCGAGCGCATCGTGCGGGAACATCAGCACGAGGGTGCGGAAGTCCCGTTCGAACGCCAGGGTGTACGGCCGGTTCGTGTCGTAGACCGCGAGGTCGCCCGGGCGGAGGGTGGCCTCGCGGTTGTCCTGGATCAGGATCCCGCTGCCGGAGAGCTGCAGGTTGAGTTTGAAGTACTGCCGGTCGGACCTGGTGATGAGCGACGGGGTGCGCAGGACCTGGTGCCCGTTGGCCGTGACCTCCACGATGGAGAGGTCGTCGAGCACCCGCGAGCGCAGCGTGCCGTGGAAGTCCCTGGCGTCGGTGCGCACCTCGAGCGGAACGAACGAATCCGAGACGAGGGTGCGCCACTCGCCGAACGAGTTCGCCTCCGCGCGGCGGACAGAGTCGGCGCTGCCGCCGACCGGGGTGGGCTGGGTGGCCATGGTCATCGTCACGGTGGGCTCCTTTGCCGTCGTGTACAGACTCGCTGTGGCAGTAACCTAGCCGGGTTCGCCGGCAAAGTCACTCTTTTTTCGACAGATGTTGAAAAACGAGGGTGCGGATCAGTCGCCCGTCGCCAGCAGCTGGAGGTAGCCGTCGAGCTGGGTGATCAGCTGGTTCGGCGAGTGGTCGGCGGGGGAGAGGGCCGCCGTGATCTGGGCGCCCAGCACCACCGTCATCAGGTGCCCGACGATGTCCGCGTCGCTGACCAGCGTGTGCACCTCCCCGCTCTCGCGGCACTCGGTGAGCAGTGCGCGCAGGGCCTGCCGCCACTGCAGCATGGAGGCGTCGTGCAGCGTCGCCTTCGCCGGGTCGCCGAGCGCCTTCTGCCAGAACGGGATGACGATCCGGGCCTCGCTGATCCGGATGTCGTCCAGGGGGAGAATCTCGTGGCAGTAGGCCCGCAGTGCGACGAGTCCGGTCTTCCCGGTCGTGGCGGCGCGCATCCGTTCGCTGGTCTGGCTGAACACGTGCCCGAACGCGAAGGTGAGCAGGTCGTCCTTGGTCGGGAAGTAAGGCTTCAGGGCGCCGTTCGCGAACCCGGCCTCAGCCGCGATTTCGCGCATCGTCGCACCCTCGATGCCGTGCCTGGCGATGATGCGCCAGGTCGCGTTGACCAGCTCGACCCGACGCTGGTCGTGGTCGACAACCTTTGGCATGCTTCCCCGTCTCCGACAGTCCTCGAAGGAATTGACCCTTGCCCCCGAGCATAGTGAGCCCTATTCTTCTACAACCATAGGAAATAAATGCAGTGACGCATTTGGATGCCCGCGCGTCCACCTGCCCGGCCTACAACCTCGAAAGGGTTCCCATGACACTCGCCTCCGCTGACGCCAACACGGCGTTGCCGCCGCTCGCCGGTGCGCACGCGCTGACCACCACCGCCGAACTCGAGTCGGTCAGGGCCATCCTGGGTGACGCCGGGCTGCTCGGGGAGAACGTGCGGTTCGCCTACCTGGGCCTGCTCGATCCGCCGCGGGGCGCGGAGTCCGGCGAGCCGAACCGGCGCTTCCGGGCCTTCCTGCACGACATCTCCGGTGCCGCTCCCCGGGACGTCACGGTCTCGGCCACCCGGCGGGCCGTCGAATCGGTCACCCTGCTCGACACCGCGGTCACCGGGGAGCTGCCCGTGCTCGAGGAGGAGTTCGGCGCGGTCGAGGAACTTCTCACCCACGACGCGCGCTGGCTGGCCGCGCTCGCCGCGCGCGGGCTGGACGTCGCCACCGTGCGGGTCGCCCCGCTGTCGGCCGGCGTCTTCGAGTATCCGGAGGAGAAGGGCCGGCGCATCCTGCGCGGGCTCGCCTTCGTGCAGCAGTTCCCGGAGGACAGTCCGTGGGCCCACCCGATCGACGGGCTCGTCGCCTACGTCGACATCGTGAGCAAGACCGTCGACCAGGTCATCGACTACGGTGTGGTGCCGATCCCGGCCGAGCACGGCAACTACACCGACCCCGCGCTCACCGGTCCGCTGCGGGAGACGCTCAAGCCGATCGAGATCACCCAGCCGGAGGGCCCGAGCTTCACCGTCACCGGCGGGAACCACGTCGAGTGGGAGAAGTGGAGCCTCGATGTGGGCTTCGATGTGCGCGAGGGCGTCGTGCTGCACAACATCGGCTTCGACGATGCCGGGGTGCGCCGGTCGATCATCCGCCGGGCGTCGATCGCGGAGATGGTCGTGCCCTACGGCGATCCGTCGCCCGTGCGGTCCTGGCAGAACTACTTCGACACCGGTGAGTACCTGGTCGGCCAGTACGCCAATTCGCTCGAACTCGGCTGCGACTGCCTCGGTGAGATCACCTACCTCAGCCCCGTCATCACCGACGGCTTCGGCAACCCTCGGGAGATCCGCAACGGAATCTGCATGCACGAGGAGGACTGGAGCATCCTCTCCAAGCACAGCGACCTCTGGACCGGGATCGAGTACACCCGCCGCAACCGGCGCCTGGTGATCTCCTTCTTCACGACCATCGGCAACTACGACTACGGCTTCTACTGGTACCTCTACCTCGACGGCACCATCGAGTTCGAGGCGAAGGCCACCGGCATCGTCTTCACCAGCGCGTACCCGGGCAAGGGCTACCCGTATGCCTCGGAGCTGGCCCCGGGGCTCGGCGCCCCGTTCCACCAGCACCTCTTCAGCGCCCGGCTGGACATGGCCGTCGACGGGCTCACCAACCGGGTCGAGGAAGAGGAGGCGGTGCGGGTGCCGATGGGAGTCGGCAACGAACGCGGCAACGCCTTCACCCGCAAACGCACGGTGGTGGCCCGCGAGGCCGACGGGGTGCGGGAGGCGGACATGCGGCACGGCCGCACCTGGCTGGTCTCGAACCCGAACGTGCTCAACCGCCTCGGCGAGCCGGTCGGCTACAAGCTCTACCCGCAGGGCCAGCCGACCCTGCTCGCGGACGAGGAATCGTCGGTCGCGCGCCGGGCGGCATTCGCGACCAAGGACCTCTGGATCACCCGCTTCGCCGAGGAGGAGCGCTACCCCACCGGGGACTTCGTCAACCAGCACGCGGGTGGCGCCGGTCTTCCCGCCTACCTGGCGGCGGATCGTGACCTGGACGGGCAGGACATCGTGCTCTGGCACACCTTCGGCCTGACCCACTATCCGCGGATCGAGGACTGGCCGATCATGCCGGTCGACACCGCCGGGTTCAAGCTCAAGCCGGACGGTTTCTTCGACCGCAGCCCGGTCCTCGACGTGCCGGCCAGCACCCCGGCCGCAGCGGGCGAGGACCACTGCCACTGCTGACCTGCCGTAGCCGCCCCTGTCGCGCTGGTAGACCTGTCGCGACCGGCGGCTGTCCGGCGGCCGATCTTGTCGACCCCCGAATGACGTGACAGGTCCACCCTCCTCTCGTCTAGCTCTCGTCGCGCTCCCCGCGGGCCACCCGGCGCGGATCGAGGGGCTCAACGATTGCGGCGGCGTCCAGTGCCCCGTGGCCGGAGGCACTTGCCGTCGTGAATGCGGCCAGGGAGGCCGCTGCAACGGGGGTGGGAACGTGCCACTCAGCGGCCGCGTTGACCGAGAGCCTCAGATCCTTGGCGGCCATGTCGACGGCGAACCTTGGGGCGAGGTCGTCCGCGACCATCCAGTCCAAGCGCAGGTCGGCCTGAACAGACCAGCCCCCCGTCGTGCGCAGGGCCTCCGTGAACCGGTCAGCGGGGATCCCTGCCCGTCGGGCGAGGACGTAACCTTCGGCGAGGATGGCGAGGTTGCTCATCCCGACGAGGTTGGAGACGAGCTTGAAGATCGTGGCGCCTTCGACGGACCCCATGTCGTAGACATCGTTCGACAATACCTTCAGGAGCGGAGCGAGACGCTCGATGTCCGCGGTGGAACCGCCGACAAAGGCGGGAATCTCCCCCTTCTCGGCATGTGCCGGCGTCTTGCCGACGGTGCAGGCAACGAACGACGCCGACGTGGACGCTGCGATCATGTCACTGATCCGACGAGAGGTCGCGGGGTCGATCGTTGACAGGTCGACCGCGATCGAACCCGAGGCGAGATTCGGGGCCTGCTCGGCCCAGAACTTCTCCACCAGTTCGGGGGTGGGCAAAGAGGAGAACACCACCGCGGACCCGGTGACGGCATCCTTCGCGGACGAGGCGGCGGCGGCGCCGGCCGCGGTAGTGCGGTCGATCGCTGGGCCGTTGAGGTCGAAGACGCGCATGGTCCATCCGGCCGTGGCGAGGTTTCGGGCGATTGCTCCGCCCATGGCACCCAGGCCGACGAAGCCGATGCTGTCGCTCGGGACGAGGGGGCTCATCGATGCGGGTGACTGAATCTGACTGGGCATCCGGTTCCTCCGTAAAGCAGCGCGGCTACCGGGCTGCCGCGGGTCGCGGGGCCTAGCTGCGCTGACCGTTCGACCATATCCTACTT
The DNA here is from genome assembly GCF_004402705.1 of Cryobacterium mannosilyticum. NCBI lineage: Bacteria > Bacillati > Actinomycetota > Actinomycetes > Micrococcales > Microbacteriaceae > Cryobacterium > Cryobacterium mannosilyticum. Next base: position 296,319 of record NZ_SOFM01000007.1, read on the forward strand.
TGGGATATCACGAACAATATTGTGTTTGTTTTTTACCATAGTCGCCGACCCGGAGGCAGCCCCGGTCGCGCCAACCGAAGGATCCTCACGGCCTGTGATCGGGACTTCCCGGTGGCCCACGCAGGTTGAGGTCCCACCTCAAGCGGGAGTTTGTGAGAAGATTGTGACATTCGCGCAGGTTTGATCGAAAAGTTGTTGCCCATCGAAAGGACGTCATCGGAATGAGCCCTGAATCCATGCGCTACACCGGCGCCCCTGCGCGCCGCGCGGCGATTGTCGACAGGGTTCGCGCCACGGGCTTCGCCTCGATCGCGGACCTCTCCGAGCGCCTCAACGTCTCGGAGATGACCGTGCGACGCGATGTGCGGAGGCTCCAGGACGACGGTGACGCCGTGGCGGTGCACGGGGGCGTGCGTCTTCGACTTGCCGAGACGGACGACGATCCGGATGCCCCCGGGTACAACGGGCGGGAGAGCGCCCGCAACGCGGCCAAACGAACGGTCGGCCGGGCCGCGGCCGAGTGCGTGCTCCCCGACGACGTGATTGCAGTCGACGCCGGCACGACGACGATGGAGCTCGCCCGAGCCCTGTCCTCGGATTTTCACGGGACGGTCATCACCCATTCGCTCCCCGTCATCAACCGACTCCTCGATCAACCCGCAGCGACCGTCATCGCCCTGGGCGGCGATCTGCACCGGGCAAGCCGCGCCCTCGTGGGTTCGGCAACCGTCGAGATGGCGCACCGCTATCGCGTGAGAACGTTCTACCTGGCCGCCGCCGCGGTCGACGAGCGTGGCGTCTACGCCTCGGCCGACGTCGAGAGGCTCGTCAAGCTGGAGCTCATGGACATCGCGGACCGGGTCGTGCTCCTCATCGACCATGGCAAGTTCGCGGCTCGCGGGCCGGTGTTCCTCTGCGACTGGGGCCGGCTGTCCGCTGTCGTCACCGATCGCCAGCCGCCGGCCGGGATTGCCGCGCGCCTCCTGGCCGACGGAATCGACCTGGTGCTGCCGGCCGAGTCAGAGCACGAGGACACTGCCGCCGAGAACTGACGTTGCCGCTGAACACCCCGCGCACTCGTCTTGATCCTCGCAGATTCACCCCGTGGCCGGCTTTTCGTCACCGGGACGTCTCGTCGAGCGCCCGCGCCGCAACCACCGATGAGTCACGGCGTCGGGATGCCCCGCGCCACCCGTTGGGTCTGGCGGCGCCATGTTGTTGCTAAACAAACAACTGTTTGTTCTATGACTCGCATAAAATGGGGTAGAGTCAACAATTAGCGCAGCGTGTTACCGCAGAATCAGTGGCAGCCCCGTGTTCGCGCTACTTCCCGGAGGTGCAAGGATGCCCAGTCTGTTTCAGGTTGTCTGCGTCGGAGTCGTGACCATCGACGCCCTGGCGCTCGTGGACCGGTATCCGGCCGCGGACGAACGCGTCGTCGGAGATCAGATCGCCATCGTCGGAGGCGGCCCCGCGGCCAACGCAGCGGTCGTGCTTGCCCGCCAGGGCATTCCGGTTGCGTTCGTCGGCCGGGTCGGTGCCGACTCCGCGGGTGAGCAAGCCGTGCGGCTGCTCGAACTGGAGGGCGTCGATGTCTCCGGCGTCATGCGCGACGCAGCCACCCCGACCCAGGCTTCGTGCGTCGTGGTCTCCACGGAGAACAAGACACGGGCGATCTCCACACTGGCCGTCCCGCCCCTCCCGTCGCTCGCCGAGATGGGGTCCCGGGCCGTCGAACTCGTCCGGTCGGCCGAGTGGGTGCACACCGATCACCTGGGGTTCGGCCCGGTCGCCGACCTGCTCTCCACGATGAGTCCGTCGGATCGTCCACGCCTCGCGGTCGATGCCGGCAACCAGGTCGCCGCACTCGACGTCTCCCTGCTCGACCTCTACATCCCCACCACCACGTCGCTGGCCGCGCAATATGGCCAGCCGGATACCGACCACGGGGTCGAGGAGGCTGCGCGTCTCGCGCTGGCCGAGGGCGCCCGCGCCGTCGTGGCCACGAACGGCTCCGAAGGATCGACCGCCTGGTGGTCGGCGCAGTTCGCGCCGGGCAGGGAGCCGGGCCGGGTGCACGTGTCGGCAGCGACGGGGATCGACATCCTCTCCACCCTGGGCGCCGGGGACGTGTTTCACGGCGCTTTGCTCTCCGCCCTCTGCCGCGGCCTCGACTGGCCCGAGGCCCTTCGACAGTCCAACGACACCGCGGCACTGTCCTGCCGCGCCCTTGACGGGCGGAGTGCCGTTCCCACCCTCGACGAGCTGCTCACACTCTCGCCCCGATAACCAGACCACGGCGTGCCCTGTCCTCGGCGCGCCGGTCCATCACTCAATTCCTACGAAGGAGAACAGAAACATGACCCTCTCACCCACCCTCACCACCGCAGCCTGCACGCTGCAGGACATCGCACGTCCCTCCGGCGGATTCGCGATGCTCGCCGTCGACCAGCGGGAAGCCCTGCGCAACATGTTCACGGCAGCCGGCGCCAAGGCCCCGGTCAGCGATCAGACCCTCACCGACTTCAAGGTGCTCGCAACCCAGATCGTCAGCCCCTACGCATCCGGGGTGCTCGTCGACCAGCAGTTCTCCTACGACGCCGTCCTCGCCGCCAACGCCGTTGACCCGTCCTGTGCGCTCATCGTTGCCGCCGACGACTTCCTGCCCGGGAACGGAATCCCGGTTGACAGCGTGCAGATCGACCGCGCGATCGACCCCGCAGCGCTTCGGGCCGCCGGCGTCAAGGCGCTCAAGCTCCTCGTGCTGTGGCGCTCCGACGAGTCCGCCGAGCAGCGCACGGAAATGGTCGCCGAATTCGGTGCACTGTGCCGCGGAGCCGGTCTGCTCAGCATCATCGAGCCCGTCGTCCGCCCTCCCCGCCGCGGAGCGGCCTTCGATCGGGAAGCCGCGATCCTCGCGGCCGCAACCGAGCTGGGCAACACCGGAGCCGACCTGTACAAGGGTGAGATGCCCTACGGGGCACAGGCCAACGACAAGACCCTCTTCGACGCCTGCCGCCGACTTGACGGGGAGCTGAACATGCCGTGGGTGATCCTCTCGTCGGGAGTCGACGCCGACATATTCGGGAAGGCCGTGCGCATCGCCGTCTCGGCAGGCGCCTCGGGGTTCCTGTCCGGCCGCGCCGTCTGGGCGTCGGTCGTGGGGGCAGCGGATCCCGCGACGATGCTCCGGGACGTCTCGGTGCCGCGTCTCAAGCGACTCGGCGAGGTCGTCGACGAGGCACTGGCGGCGCGCTGATGACTATCACCGAACAGACCACCACGCAGCTCAGCACGGATGCCGCGATGTCCCCTCTCCTGAACTGGATCGGCAACCCGGCACACACCCGGTGGCTCGAAACCGAACTTGACCGGATCCTCGAGTTCGGCCGCAACGGCAAGGTCACCAACGGCTTCGGCTGGATCAGCAACACCGGCGGCATCCGCGAGGAGATGGGCACTCACCTGTGGATCACCGCCCGGATGGTGCACGTCTACGCGGCCGCGGCCGTCATGGGCCGCCCCGGGGCACGCAGCCTGGCCGCCCACGGCATCGAGTGCCTGACCAACGGCATCCTTCGCGACCGCGTGAACGGCGGCTGGTTCGCCTCCGTGGCCAACGAGGGCGACCAGGTCATCGACCGCAAGAAGGAGGCTTACGCCCACATGTTCGTCGCGCTGGGCGCGGCGAGCGCGACCGCCGCCGACATCCCTGGCGCTCGGGAACTGCTCGACCTGGCCATCGACGCCGTCAACACCCATTTCTGGTCTGACACCGAGAACATGTGCCTGGACAACTGGGACGAGGCCTTCACCGAGTGCGACGACTACCGCGGCGGCAACGCCAACATGCACGCGGTCGAGGCCTTCCTGATCCTCCACGACGTCACTCACGACGACGTGTGGCTTGACCGCTCGATCTCGATCGCGTCACTGCTCATCCACAAGGTCGCCCGCAGCAATCATTACCGGGTCAACGAGCACTTCGACCAGCAGTGGAACCCGATTCTCGACTACAACAAGGACGCGCCCGGCGACCGGTTCCGCGCGTTCGGCGGCACCCCGGGTCACTGGGTCGAATGGGGTCGCCTCCTGGTGCAGCTGCGCGCCACCCTGCTGGCCGAGGGCAAGACCCCGCCATCCTGGCTCGTCGAAGACGCCGAAGGTCTCTTCAACGGCGCCGTGCGCGACGCCTGGTCCACCGACGGCGCCCCCGGCTTCGTCTACTCCGTCGACTGGGAAGGCAAGCCGGTGATCCGCTCCCGGATTCGCTGGGTCATCGTCGAGGCGATCGGCTCGGCGTACGCACTTCACCAGGTGACCGGCGACGCCAAGTACGCCGCCTACTACCAGGAGTTCTGGGACTACTGCCGCGACTACCTCATGGACTACGAGACCGGTTCCTGGTGGCAGGAGCTGAACGAGAAGAACGAGGTATCGAGCCTGGTCTGGAACGGCAAGCAGGACATCTACCACCTGCTGCACTGCCTGCTCGTCCCCCGGCTGCCCCTGACCCCGGGCCTGGTCCCGGCGCTGGCGGACGGTCTGCTCGACCACATCTAGATCGGATCATCGCGCCGGCCGGCAACCGGCGCGCGCACGACCGCGCCACCACCTGGCGCGCGCAGAACCCAACCTCGTCGTCGCCCCACCCGGGGCGACGACGGTCATCAAAGAAGAGGACAAGAAATGGGTGTTTCAACACAGACCGGCGGGGCCGTATCCACGGGCCTGCAGCCGGTTCTCAGCCTCAGGGAGAAGCTCGGCTACGGTTCCGGCGACGTCGGGTTCAACTTCCTGTTCGACATGGGGCAGCTGTACCTGCTGAAGTTCTTCACGGACGCGCTCGGGATCAATCCCGCCATCGCGGGCACCATCTTTCTTGTCGCGAAGATCTGGGATGCCTTCGCCGACGTAGCGGTGGGCACCTGGGTGGACAACCGCACGAAGCTCGGCAAACGCGGCAAATACCGCTCTTTCATTTTTTACGCGACCATTCCTCTGGCATTGATGCTGATCGCGTCGTTCCAGATTCCCGACTTCTCCCTGACCGGGCGCACCATCTGGGCCTTCGCCGTCTACATGCTGTTCGGCACCGCCTACTCCATCGCGAACATCCCCTATGGCGCCCTGGTGCCGGCGATGACTCGCAACCTGCAGGAACGTTCCGTGCTGTCCTCGCTCCGCCAGGGTGGAGGCACCCTCGGCCTGCTGATCTCGACAGTGGTGTTCTGGCCGATCGTGAATGCCTTCGACGACCAGGCTCAGGGCTACACCGTGGCAGTGACGGTGTTCGCCATCGCGGGGACCGTGATGATCTACGTGATGTACAACAACGTTCAGGAACGATTCGTCGGCAGCCCTCAAGGTGTGCAGGTCGCGGCCCCGAAGGTGCCGCTTTCCAAGCAATACCGCCTGCTGTTCTCGAACCGTCCGTTGATGGGCTTGTGCCTGGCCAACCTGGCCATCTTCTCCGCCTTCAACGTGCGGATCGCGGTGCAGGTGTACTTCACCGAGTACAACCTGGGCGACACCTGGGCGCTCTCATTCATCGGCCTCTTCGCGATCGCCTGGGTCTTCCCCGGCGTCGCGATCACCCCGTGGCTGACCCGACGTATCGGCAAACGCCAGACCTACATCCTCGGCTGTGCCATCTGGTTCATCGCCGATTTCCTCGCCTTCTTCGTGGTGCACGACACGCTCACGCTGGTGATCCTGTCCAGCTTCACCTTCTTCGGCAGCGCGCTTCCGAACAGCCTCAACTGGGCCATGGTGTCCGACACCGTCGAATACGGGGAGTGGAAGTCAGGCATCCGCAGCGAAGCCCTCACCTACTCGGCGTTCACCTGGTTTCGCAAACTGTCCCAGGCCATCGCCGGTTTCATTCCAGGTGTCGTGCTGGCCCTCGTCGCCTACGCCCCCAACGTGGCACAACAGTCCGAAGGTGCCCTGTTCGGCATCCGCGCACTGATGTTCCTCTACCCGATGGCCATGTCGATCTTCGCGATCATTGCCATCTGGTACGTCTACAAGCTCTCCGACGAGCGGTGTGTCGAAATTCAGGAGGAACTGCACGTTCGACACGCCCAGGAAGCCGGCGACGAATCCTCCGATCTGACTGGAACCCTGGTGACCAAGTGATGATCGACACCCAGACCGAACCGTACATCCTCAAGTACGTCGGAAACGTCACCGAGACCGATCATGGCGTGGACTTCCTGGTGACGGGCATGGCGGCGAAGGCTCTGCCCGGCATCCCCGGCTGGATGACCGGAGAATCTCCGGAGCAGCAGGGCATTGAAACGACGATGCCGAACCTGCCCCGGGACTTGCAGCTCCCGGGGCTGGACCAGATCGAGTACCGATGCCGGGTCGTGGCCCTCGGGCCGCAGACCGTGCGGGTGGCGATCGCGCCGGCCGAGCACCAGATGTGGCGGGAACCGGAGGTGTGGCCCGGCATCATGGTCACCGCGACCAATGGCGACCAGAGTGCGGAGCTTCGGGAGACCAACGACACGCTGGAGATCCGGCTGGCCGGCTGCACGCTGCGAATCGGCAAGTCCCCCCTCACCCTGGCCCTGTACCGCGAGGAGACCCAGCTGCTGCGCACCGGGGAACGGCTGCGCCAGGTGGCCGGCTTCCCGATGGCGCCGCCCGTGATCGCGGCGAACGGGAACATCAACCTCAACCTGGAGATGGGCGTCGGCGAGAAGATCTTCGGCTTCGGAGAGCAGTTCTCCCGGTTCGAGAAGAGCGGACAAGAGCTGGTCCTCGAGGTCAACGACGCGCTCGGCACCGGCACCGGACTGGCCTACAAGCCGGTGCCGGTGTGGCACTCCACCGCGGGCTATTCCGCCTTCGTGAACTCCGGCGCAACCCTCACCGCCGACGTCGGCCACCGTCGGCCCAGCGTGCTGGGGATCACCCTGGACGATGCCGGCCTCGACCTGATCCTGTTCGCAGCAGCATCCGTTGAACAGCGGCTGACTGACTACACGGCGTTGACCGGTCGGGCCAAACGGCCACCGTTGTGGGCGTTCGGGTTCTGGATGGGACGGTGCCGCTATCACAGCGACACCGAGATGTTGGCCGTCGGCAGCACCATGCGGGAGCACCAGGTGCCGGGCGACGTTCTCCACCTCGACCCGGACTGGCTGGTCGTCGACCGGCTGAACACCGACTTCATCTGGAACAGCGACCGGTTCGGTGATCGCGGCGCCTTCGTCGAAGGCCTTCGCTCGCAGGGATTCCGGCTGTCGATGTGGGAGCTGCCCTATCTCGATCCAGCCTCGCCGGTCTTCGAGGAAGCCCAGGAGGGCGGACACTTGCTGCGGATGCCGGACGGCGGGCTGGCCGAGATCCAGGGCACTCCGACGCCCGACGGCCGGATGCGGGCCCTGTTCGACGTCACCAACCCGGCCACCGCCCAGTGGATCCTGGACAAGCAGAAGCCGTTCTTCGACGACGGTGTGGCCGTGATCAAGACGGACTTCGGCGAAGGCTGCCCGTCCGGTGCCGCCGCCGCCGACGGCACGCCCGGCAACTACATCCACAACCTTTACCCGCTGCGCTACAACGGCCTGTTCTCCGACATCATCGGCGAGCTCACCGGTCGCACACCGCTGGTGTGGGGACGTAGCGGCTGGGCCGGCTCGCACCGCTACCCGGGACAGTGGGGCGGCGACGCCGAGTCCACCGTGGTGGGGATGCAGGCGACCCTGCGCGGGGGCCTGTCCTACGCGACCTGCGCGCCAGGCTACTGGAGCCATGACATCGGTGGCTTCTACGGCCCGGAACTCACGCCGGGCCTCTACATCCGCTGGACCCAGTTCGGCGCCCTGTCGCCGTTGATGAGGGCTCATGGCCTCCGGCCCCGGGAGCCGTGGGAGTTCGGGCCGGACGCGCTGCGCGTCTGCCGCGACTGGATTCGCCTGCGCTACTCACTGCTGCCGTACCTGTGGCAGGTGGGCGGCGAGGTGGAGACCGAGGGGCTCCCGTTCATCCGCCCGCTGTGCCTGCACTACGCCGACGACCCGGTCGCCCTGTCAATCGACGACGAGTACCTGTTCGGCGGCGACATCCTGGTTGCACCGGTGATGGATGACGGAATGCAGCCGGTGACCCGGTCGATCTACCTGCCGGCCGGAACCTGGTACGACTTCTTCACCGACGAGCGCTTTGAGGGCCCGACGTTCATCCAGCGCCAGGTGTCGATCGACGAGATGCCGGTCTTCGTGCGCTCCGGCGGCGTCGTGCCGCGCGTCGAGGTCACCCCCGAGGTCCGCAACACCGACGACCTGCGCAGCCAGCCGTGGACCGTGCACGTGTGGGGCGAGGTATCGCAGGCCGCGATCGACGGCCTCGAGGGCTTCGACGGCCCGGCGTCCATTGCCGAAATCGTTCGCCATGGGTGACGTTTGATGGACACGCTCACTCTCGTCGGTGTCGGAGTCGTCTTGTTCTTCGGCTCCTTCATCCAGCGGGTGACCGGAATGGGGCTGGCCCTGGTCGCCAGCCCCTTCCTGGTGCTCCTCCTGGGCAGTGTCACCGGCGTGCAAACGCTCCAGGTGGTCGGACTCGGCGTGTGCCTGGTCAGTGCGATCACCCTTCGGTCAGACGTGAACATGCGCGTGGCGGTGCTGCTGCTGGTCGCGTCGGCGATCGGGGTTGTCCCCGGGACATTGATCGCCAACGCGCTGCCGGCCAGCTGGCTCGGCATCCTGATCGGCACCGTGACCCTCATCGCCCTGGCCTCCACCGTCTTTCTGCGTAAGAGCAGGCTCTTCGTGGGCGCGCGGGGCACCGGGATCGCCGGCGCCCTCTCCGGCTTCATGAATGTGACCGCGGGGGTGGGCGGCCCGCCTATCGTCATCTACGCCAACTCCACCGACTGGGAATACAAAGAGTATCTGGCCACCGTTCAGCTGTACTTCGCCGGCCTCAACATCTTGTCGTTGATCGCCAGGGGGGTGCCCGACCTTCCGACGGCAGGCTGGATGGTCGCGGCCGGCTCCGCGGTCGCCGGCGTCGTGATCGGCAACCTTCTCAGCGCGAGTATCAACGACTCGATCGCAAAAAAGGCCGTCTTCGCCATCGCCGGCGTCGGATCCTTGGCCACGGTGATCCAGGGCCTTTCCGCTCTTTAGCACGGCGACCGGACAACATCGACAGAGCCACTCAATCCTGCGACGGATGCCTGCTGGCGACCCGAATCGGAAGTTGCACTCCTGAAGTGTGAGTCGTCCGGTTCTCATCCGCCCGGGTGCGGCAGCGCAGCGGCCCCATGCTGACTGAATCCGGGACACGATCGAAGGCCGTCGGTGCGCGGGTTTCGCCGGCGGGGCCTGATCGGGCAGGCTGGGGGGATGGCCAGACCGACTTCACCGCGAAACGACATGTCCGAACACGCCCTGGCACCGGCCCCGGCACGGCTGAGCCCGTCGGATGCCGCGCGCCTGAGCGCCCTCGTGCGGATGAAACGGCTCGCGGTGGGCCTGCTCCTCGTGATGGCCGTCGTTTTCGCCGTGTCCTTCGCGCTCCAGGACCGCTACCCGGCGCTGCAGTACGTGCGCGCGGCGGCCGAGGGCGGCATGGTCGGTGGGCTGGCGGACTGGTTCGCGGTGACTGCACTGTTCCGCTACCCGCTGGGCCTGCGCATCCCGCACACGAACATCATCGCCAGCCGCAAGGACGAGATCGGCGCGAGCCTGGGCGAGTTCGTCGAGACGAACTTCCTCTCCGAGACCGTCGTGCGGGGCAAGCTCGACTCGATGGGGGTGTCCCGCCGGTTGGGCGCGTGGCTGTCGTCGCCGGAGAACGCCGGCCGGCTGACCGACGAGGTCGCGGTGGCCGGCACCGGGCTGCTCGAACTGCTCAGTGACGACGCCATCAAGGACCTGATCGAGACCGTCGCCCGCGAGCACCTCGTGCAGGCCGACTGGGCGCCGCCGATCGGCCGGATCGGTGAACGGCTGGTGGAGTCGGGACAACAGCACGCCGTCGTCGACCTGCTGCTCGAGCGTGCCCAGGGCTGGCTCCTCGCGCACCCCGAGGCATTCGGCCGGGCCGTGTCGCAGCGCCTGCCGAGCTGGCTGCCCGGTTTTGTCGACAAGCTCGTCGACGACAAGGCGCACCGGGAGGTGCTCGCCTTCCTCGACGCCGTTCGCACGGATGCCGCCCACCCGTTGCGGGCGGCGATCGACCGCTATCTGGTCGAACTCACAGGTGACCTGCAGCACGATCCCGCCATGATCAACCGGGTGGAAACGCTCAAGCTCGAGCTGCTCGACAGCGCCCGGCTGCGCGAATTCGCCGGGGAGACCTGGGAGGCGGTGAAGGCCTCCCTGGTCGATTCCCTCGGCGACCCGGCGAGCGCGCTGCGCGCCGGCATCCGTTCGACCGTGATCGAGGTCGGCGCCCGCCTGCTCGGAGACGGCGCCCTCGGGGCGCGGATCGACCGGTGGCTGGCCGACTCGGCCAGCCACCTCGTGCGGAGCTACCGGCACGAGATCGCCGGCGTCATCACTGAGACCGTCGAGCGGTGGGACGCGGCCGAGACGTCGGAGAAGATCGAACTGCAGGTCGGCAAGGACCTGCAGTTCATCCGCATCAACGGCACCGTCGTCGGCGCCCTCGCCGGGGTGGCCATCTTTGCGGCCGCGCAGGCCGTCGTGTCGCTGCTCTGACCGGGGCCTGCGGCGGCGACACCCTTGCCCCGGATTGCATACAATTTCGGCGGATGGGGGATACTGGGCCAACCCGCGTGGACCGCCCTCGCGTGCGGAATCGCCAGAGGAACCGGTGCACGAACTCATTCGACGGTCGCTGGCGCCGACAATGCGCGCCTGGGCCGCGGCAGCCGAGAGGGAATCCACGGACATCCCGATGCCCACGGATGCCCCGCAAGCGCACGCCGCGGGCGTCGACTCCGACCGCATCCTCGTTTTCGGCTCCGGGCCGGCGGTCGGCCGCGGGGTGATGAGCCACGACCTCGCCCTGCCCGGGGCGCTGGCCCGCGCGGTGTCGGCGCGCACCGGGCGCGGCGTGGACGTCGACGTCGTCGCCCGGTCCCGGATGACGTCGGTCACCGCCCTCGCCGAACTCGGTGACCTGAGGCTGACCCGGTTCGACGCGATCGTCGTCACCCTGGGGGTGAACGAGTCGGTCACCCTGGCCTCCGAACGGGTCTGGCGGCTCGGGCTGGACAGGCTGCTGCGCCAGCTGGTCCGGAGCTCATCGGGCAGCACCCGGGTGTTCGCCGCCGGGATCCAGCCCATCCGGTCGATCCCCGTCTTCGACAGCCCGCTCGGCGACCTGGCCGACGCTCACGCCCGCAGGCTGAACCGGGCCACGGCCGCGATTTGCGCCGACATCCCGCGTGCCGACTTCGTGCCCCTCGACGGGGCTCCGCCGCCCGCCTCCGGTCGGTATCGCTCGCCGGAGGTGTACTCCCACTGGGCGGGGCTGCTCGCGGCGTCGATGGTGCCCGCGCTGGAGACGGAGCGTTTCGCCTTCGCGAGGGAGGCCATCCCCGTCGCCCACACGGATGCCGCCACCCGCGAGGCGATGCGGCAGCATGCGGTCGACCGGCTCGGCATCCTGGACACGGCACCGGAGGATCGGTACGACCGGATCGCCGACCTCGCCCGGATCATGTTCGGCACCCGGTCCGCCGCGGTGACCGTGATCGACCGTGACCGGCAGTGGCACAAGGCGCGGGTGTCCCTCGACCCCGATGAGGTGCCGCGGAGCAGTTCCTTCTGCACCGTCACGATCCAGGGACCGGAGCCGATGGTGGTCGCGGACGCCCTGCTCGACGAGCGCTTCCGGGAGAGCCCGCTCGTGGTCGGCGAGCCGCACATCCGTTTCTATGCCGGGTTCCCGATCGAATCTCCCTCGGGGGAGCGGATCGGCGCGCTCTGCGTCTTCGACCCGGAGCCTCGCTCCGACGGGGAGGTGGACCTCGTCCTGTTGCGGGAGCTCGCGCTGATGGTCCAGCGCGAGCTGCGGCATCCGTCCCGCACCGACTGACCGGCCACCCACTGGCGCCGGGTCAGGCGGCCGACCGGGTCAGGCGGCCGATCGGAGCCCGGTCCCCGGCAGGTCGGCCCGACGGTGGGCGGCGTGGGCGGCGCGTGACGCGGTCGCGGTGGCGACCGCGTTGTCGGGCACCCGGAGGTCCCGGTCGAGGACGGCGCCGGCGGGAATGCGGGCGTTCCGGCCGATCCGGGAGTGGCTGCCCAGCCGGGCTCCGTTTCCCACCTGCGCGTCCGCGCCCACATGCACGTTCTGGCCGATGAAGACCTTCGACCCGATCACGGCCCCGTGGTCGATCCAGCTTCCAGGTCCGATCCACGACTCGGCGCTGACCTGCGCGCCGCTTTCCACATAGGCCGTGCTCGACACGAACGCGCTCGCGTGCACCCGGGCTGCGGGGGAGACCAGTCCGCGCCCGTTCCCGTGGCGCCGGTACTTCTCGATCACTCCGGTGTTGACCTCTACCTCTTCATTCACTCTTTCCACGTGCGACCTCCTTGGTTCGTCGCCGGGCCGTGCCCGTTCTGTTCTGCAGTATGAGCGGGAAACCCGTGCACTGACCGCATCAACGCTGTGCGCCCGCCGGGAATTCCGAAGAGTGCCCTCCGGAGTCCGAGAGGAGGTCCGCTGCGTCAGGGGGTCGCGGTCTCCGGGGGGGCGTGGCGGGGAGACCGGCTCGGCCTCCGGAGGCGCGGCCGCCCGCCCGCCCGCGATCGCGGACACCCCGATCGTGACGAGGGCACCCAGGATCAGGGCCGCGGCCTCGCCGGGCAGCAACAGGTTCGACTGGCTGCCGATCGTCACCGCGGCCACCGGCACCCCGAGCTGCGCGGCCGACATCAGGCCGAGCGGCAGTGGCAGCCCGAGGGCGCGCGTGACGGCGTGCGCCAGCACTGCGGCGACCCCCAGCGTCAGGCCGAGCAGGATCATCTGCGGCCGGTTCAGGAGGTCGAGCAGGTTGAGGGAGGCGCCGAGCCAGACGAAGAACAGCGGGCCGAGGAATCCGTCGGCGATGGCGAACAGTTGCCTGGCCAGTCGCCTCGGTTCGCCGACGGCGGCAACGGCCAGCCCGAACGAGAACCCGGCCAGCATGATCGACACGTGGCTGTAGACGGCCAGGGCCGCCATGCCGAAGAGGACCGCGAGCTGGATCCGCAGTTCCAGGGCGAACCTGCGCGACTCCGACAGGTGGTGCAGCCGCAGCCTGGCTCCGGTCGCCTCCAGCCGGGAGAGCACGAGGTAGAGCACCACGGATGCGCCGGCCACCGCGGCCGCGCCGAGCGCCGCCCGGCCGGCGTTGGGCGGGTCGATCGCCAGCGGCAGCGCCACGATCGCGGCGATGTCCGCGATGGCGACCTGCGCGATCACCTCGAGCACCGGGCTCCCCTTCAGCCGCAGGGAGTCGATGATCGGCAGCACCAGGGCGGCAGACGACGACGCGAGCAGCACGATGTAGAGGGGGGCGTGGTTGATGCCGAAGAGCGCGGCGATCCCCGCCCCGAGCCCGGCGGCGAACACGGCAGTGACGGTCGCGCGGGCAGCCCCCCTGCGCAGCGCGGAGCGGTTCTGACCGTCCCGCAGGGGCACGTGGGTTCCGGCGACGAACATCATCAGTGCGAAGCCCACGTCGGCCAGCAGCGTGATCGAGGGGTCGGTTGAATCCACCAGCCGGAGGCCGCTCTGCCCGACGATGATACCCGCCAGAAGCTGACCGAGCATCACCGGCAGGCGGGCGCGGCGCGGGATCGCCAGGAGAGGGCCGAGCAGTGCGACGACCGAGATGATCGCCAGGGTCTGGAAGGTCATCGCGGCCGGGTCCAGGGTCGGTCAGAGCGTCAGGTCGGCGAGCCGCACGGGGATGTCGGTGTTCTCGTTGGTGAGGTAGGTGGCACACACCCGGTGGTACCCGTCTGCGATGTGCAGCGGCACCCCGGCGGGGAGATTGCCGCGCACGAGCAGGATCGGGGACAGTCTCACCCCGTCACGGATCAGTTTCAGGTAGGAGGCCACGTGCGGATTCGCGGCGTCGAGCAGCGGCAGGCCGCTGGCCCGGAGGATGTCCTTGGCCTTGTGGTGCGTGAGCGGGGCCGCCTCCAGCGCGCCGACGGTGGCGTCGACGGCGCTGTCGTTCACGAGCAGATGCAGGTAGTTCGCAGCCTTCGGGAAGTCGTCGGCGTCGGGCTGGTCGAGCCACTTCACTTTCCTGGACATTCTGACCTCTCCTCGTGTCTCGTCGTTCTGAAGCTCGTTCCGGCTCGTTCCGGCCAGTTCCCGGTCGTAACCATCTGGTCGATAGCTTGAGCGTAGTGGGACCGGCCGGAATCCGGCCGTCTGCGTTCCCCGAAGATGGGCTGGTGAGGGAGCTGCTCGAGTGTTTGACTTCGACACGGGCAGACTGCCCGCACGGGCCCGAGGCGGGAGACGCTCAGTGGCGAAGATGACTCGGTGGCCGGCCCACCCGTTCGACGGCTGGACATCCGCTCCGTTCCGACTGGCGCTGGCGCCGCTGATGCGCGCCTGGGTGATCCTGAACTTCCGCGACCTGGAGAACATCCCCCGGCCCTCGGATGCGCCCCAGGCCCATTCCGCCGGCCTCGACTCCGACCGGGTGCTGCTTTTCGGCAGCGGGCCGCTGGTCGGCTGGGGAGTGCTCAGCCACGACCTGGGCATACCGGGGGCACTCGCCAGGGCGCTGACCCGGCGCACCGGCCGCGGGGCGGACGTCGACGTCATTGCCGACCCCCGGATGCTCATCGGGTCGGCCGTCGGCGCCCTCGACGGGGCCAGGCTCTGCCGCTACGACGCGATCGTCGTGTTCCTCGGCGTCGGCGACGCCGTCTTCTACACGGCGACGAGCCTGTGGCGGCGCGCCGTTACCGACCTGCTCGCACGGCTGGAGCGCTCGACCTCCCAGACCACGCAGGTCTATATCGTCGAGGCCGCGGGCATCCGTTCCATTCCGATCTTCGACTCCGTGCTGGGCACGCTCGCCGAGCGGCACGCGCAGCGCCTGAACCGGATCACCCGAGCGGTTTCCGCGCCGATGCCGCGCACCACTCTGCTGTCGATCGCGCCCGATCTGCCGGAACGCCGTCAGTACCAGGACTACCGGGCGGCCCCGGTTTACGAGCAGTGGGCCGAGTTGCTGGCCTCTGTCCTGACGCCCGCCCTTGATCCGGCGCCGCATCGGCACGAGAGTGGGGAGGCCGATCCGTTGGAGCCTGACGGTGCACAGCGGAGGGAGGCAAGGCGGCAACGCGCTGTCGATGAATTCGACCGGCCCGACCCGGACTATCAGGCCCTCCTCGGCCCGATCGTCGAGCTTGCGCTCACCTCGTTCGGCGCGGACGGGGCATCCTTCAGCCTCGTGGACGGCGAGCGGGTCAGGATGTCGTGCACCGCCGGGCACGACCGCGGCGAGTTGCCCCGTGCCGGCTCATTCTGCAACCTCGCCATCAGGGAATCGGGAGTCACGGTCATTCCCGACGCCCGGGCCGATGAACGAATCCGCAACGGTCCGACTGCCGCAGGCAGGCCGGAGGTTCGGTTCTACGCCGGGTTCGCGATCGAGTCTCCCTCCGGCGAACGGATCGGGGCCCTGTGCGTGTTCGGGGCGGAGCCGCGAGCGGAGGCGGACGTCAACCTGGTTCTGCTTCGAGAACTCGCTCTCACTGTTCAGGGCGAGCTGGCCCGGCAGGCCAGTCACGCCTGACTCACGCGGGTGCCGGTGGCATCCGGTTCCGCGCACCCCGACCGCGACACAAGTGGGCCCCGTCGGGCTCGAACCGACGACCCAAGGATTAAAAGTCCTTTGCTCTACCAACTGAGCTAGAGGCCCGCGGTTAATAATCTAGCGTGGATTCGCGCGGCGTTTTTCTGGGTAGCGTTGAACTGCGTCCCGTGAACGTCGGGGCGGCGGTGCCGATGAGACCAGCAGGAGGATGCGATGGCTGACGATTTCCACAAGCCGACCCAGTTCTCCGGCAGCAAATTCGAGTCCTTCCAGGGCGGCGACGACCCCGCCTCGATCAGCCGGGTCGCCCACGAGACGGCCCATGCCCTCCTCGCCCGGGTGCGGGAGGACCCGGATCCTGCCGTCGTCGACCGGCTGGTCGCCTATACCGACGAGCACGGCATCGACGCCGTCGCCGAACTGTGGGCGAGCGCGACCGCCCGCAGCCTCCCGGGTGCGCTCTGGCGGATCTATCTGGTGCGGCTCATGATCCGCCAGGACCCGCAGGGCACTGCCCTTCTCTACCAGCGCGGCACCGAAGTCACCGTGGCGATCGACCCAGTCGTCGCCGGCGTCGCAGCGCCGACCGGGCCCGACGAGATCATCGCCCTGGCCGACCAGATTCTCCGCGGGGTCTTCGCCGGTGACTTCGCCGTGGCCCTCGATCGCGCCGCCGCGTTCTGCCGGGTGGTCTCGATCGGCTGCACGAGCGTCGCCGACGACTACGAATCAACCGAGTCGGCGCGAGCCACCGAACTCACCACCCGCGCGCTGCGCTTCTCGACCACGGCCCAGGAGTTCGGCTCCTGCGCCCGGCTGTGGCGCAGCGAGTCCCTCGACTGAACCATCGGAGACCGGCCGCCGGCGGTCTCCGTGGCCCGGGTCACCGCGGCCCGGGTCCCCGCCACCTTCCGGAGCCGGGGAACAAAACACCCGAGGTCGTCGTTTACACTGGATGCTGGTCGGGCCGCAGTAACCCCGGGCTCCAATATTCGCCGCTCCGAGCGGCCTCGCGCCGAGAGGCGTTCTGCGGCCCGGCCTTCACTCTGTGTTCTCTTCGCCGTTGATGCGTCTTTCCACCAATCCGAGCCGGGTTCGGCACCGAACCCTAGTCATGGAACGGAAGAAGACCTGACATGCTAGGTCTCATGACTGCTGATTTCGACTTCGACCTCGAGTCGACTGCTCCTGCCTCCAAGGAGGAGCTGCTGGGCCGTGTGGCCCGGGGAGACGAAGCGGCATTCGGGGACCTGTACGACCAGATGGCCCCTCGGGTGCTCGGCCTGGTCAAACGCCTGTTGGTCGACCACGCGCAGTCGGAGGAAGTGACCCAGGAGATCTTCCTGGAGATCTGGCAGTCGGCGGCGCGGTATGAGGCGGCGCGTGGCGGCGCTTCGACCTGGATCCTGACCATGGCGCACCGGCGTGCGGTCGACCGCATCCGGTCGTCCCAGGCCGGCCGCGACCGGGACACGAAGATCGGCATCCGCGACCTCGCGGTGGCGTACGACAACGTGTCCGAAACCGTCGAAACACGAATCGAGCATGAAAGGGTGGAAAAGGCGATGTCCAGATTGACCGAACTGCAACGCCAGGCGATCAGCCTCGCGTACTACGGCGGTCTCAGTCACAGCGAAGTCGCCGAACGCCTCCATATCCCGCTCGGTACTGTGAAGACCCGCCTTCGAGACGGCATGATCCGTCTGAGGGACGAATTGGGGGTGGTGTCATGACCGGCCCAGGCAACAACCGCGTCGACAATGGGGGCGAGAACCCCGGCGAACTGTCCGGCGCCTACGCCCTCCACGCGCTCAACCCAGACGAGGCCGCGGGCTACGAGGCCCACCTCGCTTCCTCGGAGCAGGCCCGGATCGAGGCCGCTGAGCTCAGCGACACCGCCGTGGCCCTTGGCCTGGCGACCGCGCCGGTCCAGCCGTCCGCCGCCCTCAAGGCCTCGCTGATGGCCCGGCTCTCCTCGACCCCGCAGCTGCCCCCGCTCCAGGCGCCCGCGGACGCCCCGGCCGTTCGCGCCGCGCCGGATGCCGCCCGGACCGCCGCCGAGGCATCCGCCGGCCCCGTCACGCCCCTGGCTGCGCCCTCGCGGGGCAGCGCGACCGAGCGGGCCAGGCAGCGTTGGTTCCGTGGGCCGGTCGGCCTGCTCGCCGCCGCCGCCGCGGCCGTCGCCCTCTTCGTGGGTGGCGCCTTCGTCGGCCAGGCGTTCAACACCGACCAGTTCCAGCAGCAGCAGGCGGCCGGGCTGGCCCAGATCAACTCGGCACCCGATTCCAAGCGCGCCTCGACCACCACCGCGGACGGCCACCAGGCCACCCTGGTCTGGTCCGCCGAACGCAGGCTCTCCGCCCTGCTGGTCGACGACCTGCCGGCACTGCCCTCGGACAAGGACTACCAGCTCTGGTACATCGGCGGTGAAGGCCCGGTTTCGGCCGGGACCTTCGACTCCTCCGGCACCGGCACGGTCTGGCGCGTGCTCGACGGCAGCATGACGGTCGGCGACCTGATCGGGGTCACGGTCGAGCCCAAGGGCGGCTCCACGCAGCCGACGACCGACCCGATCGTCGCCATCCAGAGTTCCTGATTCGATCGAAGTAGGCTCGGGGTATGACGCTGCCCTTCACCCTGCTGATCGACCCGGTTCCCGCGGATTCGCCCCGCACCGACTTCGCCGACACCTTCCACGAGATGGAATCGACCGCACCGGCGTTGCGGGTGGGCGAGCTGAGCACCCAGCGCGGTGACGGCATCTTCGAGACCCTCAGCGTGGTGAACGGCCACCCCCAGGAGGTCGAACCGCACATCAGCCGGTTGCGGAACTCGGCCGAGATCTGTGAGCTGCCCGTGCCCAACGCCGGGCAGTGGCGGGCGGCGATCGCCTACGCCGTGGACCGGATCCCCGGCGAGGGAGAACTCGCGCTCAAGTTCGTGCTCAGCCGCGGCGTCGAGTCGGGGCCGGCACCGACGGCGTGGCTGCACGCGACCGCGGCGCCTGACTACCGCGCAGTGCGCGAGCAGGGCGTGCGTGTCGTCACCCTGGACCGCGGCTACCCCCGCGGGGTGGCCGAGCAGGCGCCCTGGCTGCTGATGGGCGCGAAGACGCTCAGCTATGCCATCAACATGGCGGCGATCCGCGAGGCGAAGCGCCGCGGCGGCGACGACACGATCTTCACCACCCACGACGGCTACGTGATGGAGGGGCCGACCTCGAGTGTGATCATCCGGTCGGGCGGCGCCTACGTCACGCCGGCGCCGAGCGGCGCCATCCTGCACGGCACCACCCAGCAGAGCGTGTTCGAGTACCTCGAAGCCGCGGGGGAGAAGACGGAGTACCGGGACGTCACAGTCGAGGAGCTGCGGCACGCCGAGGCGGTGTGGCTGGTCTCCAGCGTGCGCCTGGCCGTGGCCGTCACCTCCATCGATGGTGAGCCCTGCCCGACGGACCTCGACCTGACCCGGTCCCTCAACGCCTACCTCCTCGCCCGCACGGCCTGACCGCCTGACGGGTGTGGCGCGCGGGTCAGCCGAAGCGGCCGGAGACGTAGTCCTCGGTGGCCTGGATGCTCGGGTTCGAGAAGATCGTCGTGGTGTCGTTGTACTCGATCAGCTTGCCGGGCTTGCCGGTGCCCGCGATGTTGAAGAACCCGGTGCGGTCCGAGACCCGAGAGGCCTGCTGCATGTTGTGCGTGACGATGACGATCGTGTAATCGGCCTTCATCTCCTCGATCAGGTCCTCGATCGCGAGGGTGGAGATCGGGTCGAGGGCGGAGCAGGGCTCGTCCATCAGGATCACGTCGGGCTGCACGGCGATCGCCCGGGCGATGCAGAGGCGCTGCTGCTGGCCTCCCGAGAGGCTCGAACCGGGCTTGTCGAGGCGGTCCTTGACCTCCTGCCACAGGTTGGCGCCCTGGAGCGACTTCTCGATCAGGTCGTCCGCGTCGGACTTCGCCATCCGCCGGTTGTTCAGCTTCACGCCGGCCAGCACGTTGTCGCCGATCGACATGGTCGGGAACGGGTTCGGGCGCTGGAAGACCATGCCCACCTGGCGGCGCACGAGCACCGGGTCGACGCCGGGGCCGTAGAGGTTGTTGCCGTCGATGAGCACCTCGCCCTTGACGTAGGCGCCGGGGATGACCTCGTGCATGCGGTTCAGCGTGCGCAGGAAGGTGGACTTGCCGCACCCGCTGGGCCCGATCAGGGCCGTGACGGTGCGAGGCTCGATCGTCAGCGACACGCCTTCGACAGCCAGAAACTTGCTGTAGTAGACGTTGAGGTCGTTGACTTCAATGCGCTTGGACATGCATTCCTTCGAGTTTGAGGCCAGCGGCCGGGTGGAGCCTAACGGCCGAGCTTGGGGGAGAAGAGTTTGGCGATCAGCCGGGCGAGGGCGTTGAGCAGCATCACGATCAGGATCAGCGTGAGCGCCCCGGCCCAGGCCCGGTCGAGGTAGGCCTGCGTGTCCGTGCCCTGGTTGGCGTACTGGGTATACACGAACACCGGCAGGGTCATCATCCGCTCACTGAACAGGTTGTAGTTCATGCTGGCGGTGAAGCCGGAGATGATCAGCAGCGGCGCCGTCTCGCCGATCACGCGGGAGATCGAGATCATGATGCCGGTCACGATTCCGGCGAGGGATGTCGGCAGCACCACCTTGAGGATGGTCAACCACTTCGGCACGCCGAGGGCGTAGGCGGCCTCGCGCAGCTCGTTCGGCACGAGCTTGAGCATTTCCTCGCTCGAACGCACGACCACGGGGATCATCAGCACCGACAGGGAGATCGCGCCGCCGAAGCCGAACCGGATCCCGGGATCGTTGAACAGGAGTGAGAACAGCGCGAACGCGAACAGGCCGGCCACGATCGAGGGGATGCCGGTCATCACGTCGACGAAGAAGGTGATCGCCCGCGCCAGCCGGCCTCGGCCGTACTCGGTCAGGTAGATCGCGGAGAGCAGCCCGATCGGCACGGAGATCACCGTGGCGAGGCCCGTGATGAACAGCGTGCCGATGACGGCGTGCAGCGCGCCGCCGCCGGCCCCGACGACGTTGCGCTGGGACGAGGTGAAGAAGGTCGGGGTGAGGAAGGCCGGGAGCCCGTTGATGACCGTCGTGGCGACGAGGGAGATAAGCGGGAGCAGGGCGATCACGAACGCGGCGGTGACGAGGGCCGTGACGAGCCGGTCCTTGGCTTTCCGCACGCCCTCGACGAAGTAGGAGAGCAGGTAGATCGCGATGCAGTAGAGCACCGTGCCGAAGAACAGGGTGCCCGCGACGTTGAAGCTCGTGCTGATGCCTGCGAGCTGCACGATCAGGAAGACGGCGGCGGTGACCAGCCAGCTCGCCAGCAGCACGACGACCGCGGAGTACCGGGGCAGCTTGCCGGCGGTGAGCGAGTTGGTGAGGGGCGCGGCCACGGCGGTGGTGCTCATCAGTTCGCTCCAGAGAATGCCTTGCGGCGGTTGATGATGACCCGCGCGACCATGTTCACGGCCAGGGTGATCACGAACAGGACGAGGCCGGTGGCCAGGAGGATGTTCACGCCGGTGCCGTGCGCCTCGGGGAAGTTCAGGGCGATGTTCGCGGCGATCGTCGTCGGGTTCTGGGACGTGAGCAGCGCGAAGATGACCTGGGGGCTGGGCGAGAGCACCATGGCGACGGCCATGGTCTCGCCGAGGGCGCGGCCGAGGCCGAGCATCGACGCGGAGATGATGCCGGAGCGGCCGAAGGGCAGCACCGCCATCGCGATCATCTCCCAGCGCGTCGCGCCGAGGGCCAGGGAGGCCTCCTCGTAGAGCACGGGGGTCTGCAGGAAGATCTCCCGGCAGATCGCGGTGATGATCGGCAGCACCATCACGGCCAGCACGATCGACACCGTGAGGATCGTGCGCCCGGTCCCGGAGACGGGGCCGGCGAAGAGGGGGATCCAGCCGAACCATTCGACCAGGCTCGTGTAGAAGGGCTGCAGCATCGGGGCGAGCACGCCGATGCCCCACAGGCCGAACACCACCGACGGCACGGCGGCCAGGAGGTCGATGATGTAGCCGAGACCCTGGGCGAGTTTGCGCGGGGCATAGTGCGAGATGAAGAGGGCGATGCCGATCGCGAGCGGGATGGCGATCAGGAGCGCGAGGAATGCCGACCAGAGCGTGCCGAAGGCCAGGGGCCAGACGTAGGCCCAGAAGTTGGCGGCGTCGCCGTTGAAGTCGGCGGGGGTGGCCACGAACGCCGGGAGGCTCTGAATGAGCAGGAAGGCCGCCACGGCGGCGAGCACGGCGAGGATGAGGCTGCCGGCCACCACGGTCGCGGTCGAGAAGACACGGTCGCCGGCGCGCTGGGGCGCCCGGATCGTGTCACGGGCAGCGGTGGTGGTCATGCCGGGCGTCTCCCTGGAGTGGTGAGGTGCTGGATTGGGGGGAGGAGGTTCGAGCCGCTGGCCACAAACCTAAGTGTGCCCGGTCCCGGGGGCGCATGCAATGCGACTCCCGGGCCGGGCAGACTTCAAGCGGTGCTACTTGATGGTCTCGAGGACCGCGGCGACCTTGTCGGCCAGCTCGGCGGACAGCGGCGCTGCACCACCGGCGGAGGCGGCGACGGACTGGCCGTCGGTGCCGGCCATGTAGCTGACGTAAGCCTTGACGAGCTCACCCTGGGCCGGCTTGGCGTACTCGGTGCAGACCAGCGCGTAGCTCACGAGCACGAGCGGGTAGTGGGTCGGGTCCGTGGTGAGACGGTCGATCTTGATGGCGATGTCGCTCGCGTCGCGGCCCTCGACGAGGGGCGAGTCGTTCACGACAGCGGCGGCGGCATCGGCCGTGTAGCCGACGAACTTGTCGCCGACCTTGATCTTCGCAACGCCGAGCTTGCCGGCCTTGGACGCATCCGCGTAGCCGATGGTGCCGGTGCCGTTGGTGACGGCGTCGACGACACCGGAGGTGCCCTTGGCGCCTTCACCGGTCTGGTACGGGAAGGGGTCGCCCGGCTTCTCGGTCCAGACGTCGGGTGCGGTCTGGTTGAGGTAGTCGGAGAAGTTCTTCGTGGTACCGGAGTCGTCCGAACGGTGCACGGCGGTGATCGCCGTGGTCGGCAGGGTCGCCTTCGGGTTCAACGCGGCGATGGCCGGGTCGTTCCAGGTGGTGATGTCGCCCTTGAAGATCTTGCCGAGGGTGGCCGAGTCGAGGTTGAGGTCCTTGACGCCCTCGACGTTGAAAATGACGGCGATCGGGGAGATGTAGACCGGGAGGTCGACGGCCTTGCCGGTGGGGGCGCAGGCGGCGAACGTGCCGGCCAGCTCCTCGTCCTTCAGGTAGGAGTCACTGCCGGCGAAGTCGGAGCCGCCGGCGATGAACGTTGCGCGGCCTGCGCCGGAGCCGGACGGGTCGTAGTTGACCGTGACGTCGGGGTTGGCGGTCTGGAACGCTGCGATCCAGGCCTCCTGGGCTGAGCCCTGGGCGGACGAGCCTGCGCCGGTCAGGGTGCCGGTGAGGGTGCTGGCGGCGTCAGAGGCGGCAGGTGCGGCCTCGTTCGCGGCGCAGGAAGAAAGTGCAAGAGCGGCAACGACGGCGATGACCGCGGGTCGGCCAAAACGCGTGAAATTCACAAGGATCCCTTTCGAGGGTTGACTGCAGAATTACTTGGGGCAAGGCAAAGGCCGGTGCTGGCCTCGGTGAGACCATATTCACCGCGATTAACGACACTCCCCCCGTCAGGTGAACGGGAGGTGAACGCGCGTCAACGAATCGGTCGGGCGGGCCGCCCGCCCACACGGGTGGCTACGCGGCGGGGGCGTGCGTTTCGATGGCGACGATGCCTGCGCTCGGGTTCTCGGCCGAGAGATGCACGACGGCGAAAGCCCCGGTGTCGAGGCTGGCGGCGTCGGCGACGAACGAACCGAAGGTGGTGCCGGTGGCGAGGGCGATTTCGTGGAGGATCTCGGGCAGCACGGGTCCGTGGCTGCAGATCACGGCGGACTTGCGCGACCGCACCCGTTTGCCGATTCCGGAGCGCACGTCGGCGAGACCCTGCTCGTAGGCGTCCTGGCTGAACGTCTCGGTGCGCTTGATCTGGATGCCGGTGGCGGCCGAAAGCGGCGCCACCGTGGTGACGCAACGGGTGGCGGTGCTGGAGATGATCCGGCGGGGGCGCCACGCGGCGATGGTGCCGACGAGACCGGCGGCCTGGGTGACCCCGCGCTCGGTGAGCGGACGGGTGCTGTCCGGCCCGTCCCAGTTGCCGGGCTGCACCGCCTTGCCGTGCCGGAGCGCGATCAGCGCGAAGGTGCGGGTGACGCCGGCGTCCACCAGCTTGGCGAACGCGTCGATGATCTCCACGTCGGGGGTGTAGCTGAGGTAGGTCCTGGCCTTCTTGATGGTGACCCACTCGATCGCGGCGACCTCGCCGTTGGGCACGAAGGTGGAGCGCTGGATCGCCTCCGGGCTCACCTCGGCGGCCCAGTAGTGCACGATCTTCTCTCGGCCGCCCGGCATCGCGTAGGTGGAGATGCCCAGCGGAACGCCGAGGGCCACCGCAAGCCCGGTCTCCTCTTCGATCTCCCGCACCGCCGTCTGCGGCAGTGTCTCGCCGGGATCGACCTTGCCCTTGGGAATGGTCACGTCGCCGTAGACCGTGCGGTGGATGAGGAGCACGTGCATCCTGCCCTCGATCAGGCGCCAGCACACGGCTCCGGCGGCGAAGACGGGCGACTCGGTCATCGGCGGCCCGTCGGACGCTTGCGGAGGGAGATCTGCTGCATGAGCCGGTTCTGCATGTCGTCGAGCGGATGCCCGGCGCCGTCGAGGTGGTGGCGCATCCACTCGCCCGTGCTGTCGAGCCACCACGACGCGGTGCGGTCGTCCATCGCCCGGTTGAACAGCGCATCGATCTCGCTGAGGTGTTCCGGGTCGACGAGGCGCACGAGCGCCTCGACCCGGCGGTCGAGGTTGCGGTGCATCATGTCGGCGCTGCCGATGAACACCTGCTGGTCGCCGGCGTTGTGGAAGGAGAAGATCCGCGAGTGCTCGAGGTACCGGCCGAGGATGGACCGCACCTTGATCGTCTCGCTCATCCCGGGGACTCCCGGCTTGAGGCTGCAGATCCCGCGCACCCAGATCTCGATCGGCACCCTGGCCTGGCTGGCCCGGTAGAGCGCGTCGATGATGGCCTCGTCGACCATCGAGTTGACCTTGATCCGGATGCCGGACGGCTTGCCGGCCAGCGCGGCCGCGGTCTCGTCGGCGATGCTCTTGAGCAGGGCGCGGCGCAGGTGCAGCGGCGCCACGAGGAGGCGTTTGAACTTCTTTTCGATGGCGTAGCCGGACAGTTCGTTGAACAGCCGGGTGAGGTCCTTGCCGACCTGCGGGTCGGTGGTGAGCAGCCCGAGGTCCTCGTAGAGCCGGCTGGTCTTCGGGTTGTAGTTTCCGGTGCCGATGTGGCTGTAGTGGCGCAGCAGTCCGTCCTCGTTGCGCACGACGAGGGCGAGCTTGCAGTGCGTCTTCAATCCGACCAGGCCGTAGACGACGTGCACCCCGGCCTTCTCGAGCTTGCGGGCCCAGGAGATGTTGGCCTGCTCGTCGAAGCGGGCCTTGATCTCGACCAGGGCGAGCACCTGCTTGCCGGATTCCGCGGCGTCGATCAGGGCCTCGACGATGGGGCTGTCCCCGGAGGTGCGGTAGAGGGTCTGCTTGATCGCGAGCACGTTAGGGTCGGCCGCGGCCTGTTCGAGGAACGCCTGCACGCTGGTCGCGAACGATTCGTACGGGTGGTGCAGCAGGATGTCCCGGCGGCGGATGGAGCTGAAGATGTCCGGCTGCGCGTTGGGCTCGCCGGCCATCAGCTGCACCGCCGTGGTCGGCACGTGCTTGGCGTAGTGCAGGTCGGGCCGGTCGATCCGCAGGTCGAAGAGACCGCCGAGGTCGAGCGGGGCGGGCAGACGGTAGACCTCCTGCTCGGTCACGTCGAGTTCGCGAACGAGGAGGCCGAGGGTCACCTCGTCCATGTCCTCGGTGATCTCGAGGCGGATGGGTGGGCCGAAACGGCGCCGGAGGAGCTCCTTCTCGAGCGCCTTGATCAGGTTCTCGGTTTCGTCTTCCTCGATCTCGACGTCTTCGTTCCGGGTCACCCGGAAGACATGCTGTTCGAGGATGTCCATGCCGGGGAACAGGTCGCCGAGGTGGTTGGCGATGAGGTCCTCGAGCGTGATGAAGCGCACGCTCTCCACGTTCTCGCGCCGGTCGACCCGGATGAAACGGGGAAGCATGGTCGGCACCTTGAGTCGGGCGAACTCCTGCTTGCCGGTCTTCGAGTTGCGCACCCGCACGGCGAGGTTGAGGGAGAGCCCGGAGATGTATGGGAACGGGTGCACCGGGTCGACGGCCAGCGGCATCAGCACCGGGAAGATCTGGTTCGAGAAGTAGCCCCGAAGCGAGCGGTGGTCGGCCTCGTCGAGGGTGTCCCACTTGACGATGTCGATGCCGGCCTCGGAGAGCGCCGGGATCACCTGGTCCTGGAAGGCGTGCGCGTGCCTGGCCTGGAGCACGTGCGCCGCCGCGGAGATATCCGAGAGGGCGTCCTGGGGAGCTCGGCCGATGTTGGTGGGCACGGCGAGGCCGGTGAGGATGCGCCGCTTGAGCCCGGCGACCCGCACCATGAAGAACTCGTCCAGGTTGCTCGCGAAGATGGCCAGGAAGTTGGTGCGCTCGAGCACCGGCAGGTCAGGGTCTTCGGCGAGTTCGAGCACGCGCTGGTTGAAGGCGAGCCAGCTCAGTTCGCGGTCGAGGTAGCGGTCCGAGGGCAGGGCAGGGTCGTTCGTGCCGATCAGGGGATCGAAATCGTCATCGAAGTCCGTGCCGAGACCGGAGTCCGTCGGGATGTTGTCGCCGTCCATCTGTCCATCTTGACACCGAGTGCGGGGCCGAGGCGACGATCCGTCATGAACGGATGGCTAACGCGTGTCCCGGCGGTACTGCACGTCGACGGTGTGGTCGGCGAAACCGAGCGACCGGTACAGGTGCACGGCACCGGTGCTGTCCGCCTCGACGTAGAGCGCCGCGGTGGCGGCGCCCCGGGAGCGCAGGCGTTCCAGGCCCGCGAGCATCAGCCGGCGGCCGAGGCCCTGCCCGGCGGCATCCGGGTGCACACCGATGACGTAGATCTCGCCGACGGCATCGCCCGGCTCGATCTTGAGCCAGTTGTAGCCGAGGATGCGGCTGCTCGCCCGGTCGCGGGCGAGCAGGAAATCGCCCGCGTCGAACCAGGGCTCGGACTGCCTGGCCTCGAGGTCGGTCAGGGTGAGCGCTCCCTGCTCCGGGTGACCCGCGAAGACGAGGGCGTTCAGGGCCACCCACTCGGCGTCGTCGGTTCCGGGGAGAAAGGGGCCGATGTCCGTCGCGGCGCCCGGCGTGTCGACGGGCTCTGCCGCAGCGGAGGTGCCGCCGGTGCCCGCGGGGAGCGACATTCGCAGCTGCAGCAGGGTGCGGTCGGCCGTGAACCCGAACCGGGCGGCGAGGGCTCTGGCTCCCGGATGGTCACTGTGCGACCAGGCGGTCAGTTCCCCGGGCAGGCCGGGCAGCAGTGCCGTCAGCGCGGCGGTGGCGTGCCCGCGGCGCCGGGCGGCCGGCCGCAGGACGAGGTCGAGTTCGCCCCGCCCGGTGACGACGGCGCCGACGGGGTGTCCGGCGTCGGCGAGCAGCAGCGGGGTGCGCCGCCCGGCCGACACGTCGAACAGGGACTGCTCGTTGAACGGGTGGTAGCCGTCCGCCTCCTCGGCCTCGGCCGCGATGCGACGGAACTCCGAGGTGAACGCGGCATCAGCGAGATCGGGACCCTCCGCCGGTTCAGGCCCATCCTCCAAATCAGGCCCATCCTCCAGATCAGGCCCTGACCGGATGAATTCCACGCACACCGTCCTCTTCCGACACGTTGAACCGGTAACCGACGTTGCGCACCGTGCCGATCAGCGACTCCTGGTCGCCGAGCTTGGCGCGCAGCCGGCGCACGTGCACGTCCACTGTGCGGGTGCCGCCGAAGTAGTCGTAGCCCCAGACCTCGCTGAGCAACTGCTCCCGGGTGAACACCCTCGACGGGTGCGCGGCGAGGAAGCGCAGCAGCTCGAACTCCTTATAGGTGAGGTCGAGGGGCCTTCCATGCACCTTTGCCGAGTAGCTGGCCTCGTCGATGACCACGCCGGCGGCGCGGATGGTGGCGTTTTCCTCGGGCCGGGGGGCGCGGCCGATCGCGAGCCGGATGCGGGCGTCCACCTCGGCCGGGCCGGCCGCGTCGAGGATCACGTCGTCGACGCCCCAGTCGGCGCTGACCGCGGCCAGCCCGCCCTCGGTGATCACGAGCAGGAGGGGAACCGTGTTCCCGGTGGTGCGAAGAATCTGGCAGAGCGACCTGGCGGCGATCAGGTTGGTCCGGGCGTCGACCAGGATCGCGTCGGAGTCGGGCGCGTTGACGAGCTGGTCCGGCTGGGCCGGGATGATGCGTGTGCCGTGCGACAGCAACGCGAGGGCGGGGAGAACCTCACTGTTGGCCGCCGAGGTCAGGATCAACAACTGCGCCACGCGCACCCTCCAAGGATTGTGGCCCCATACTAGCGTGCCGCGAATGTGGCCCGGGCAGGGCAGAATGAGAGGGTGAGCTGGCAGTGGATGAGCGTCGTGGTGGTCTGGCTGTTCGCGCTCGTCTGCGCGGTGCTGACCGGGCTGCTCTCCTTCCCGGGCCAGGCGCTGGTCTGGATCGGGCTGTCCTTCGCCGGTTGCGTGATCGGAACGCTCTGCGTTCAGCTCGCGACGGGCCGCAAGGAAGGCTACGTGAACCGGGTCACGGTGAGCCTCGTCGGCGCCGTGGCCGTGCTCGCCGGTGCCACCGGGATCTTCGCCCTGGCCGGCCTCGCCTAGATTTCGACCGCGGGCGGGCTAGAGTTGAGGCATGTCAACCCTCGCACTCGAAATCTTCTTCCTGGGGCTCCTCGCGCTGGCGAGCCTGTCGATCGCCTGGGTCTCCGGAATCGTCCTGTTCAAGCTGTTTCGGGGGCAGCGGTAACCTTCGATGTTCGAGCTTCCCACCCAGCTCCCGTCCGAAATCGTCCCGCTCTCGTGGCTTCTCGGCGTCTGGGAAGGCTCCGGCATCCTCGACTACGCCATCGGCGACACGTCGGTCAACCGGGAATTCGGCCATCGCCTGAGTTTCAGCCATGACGGCCTGCCGCACCTGAACTACAGCTCCTACACCTGGCTCGAGCCGGTGCCGGGCTCCGGCAGCGATGAGAAGACCCCGTTGATGACGGAGACGGGCTACTGGCGGCTGAGCCGACCGCAGGGGCCCGGCGACCCCGGCCCCGGCCTGCTGCCCGCCGAGGGCGAGCATCCGTTCGTCACCGCAGCGGCGGTCGAGACGCTCCGCAACGCCGACGGCGGGTTCGACATCGACGTGACCCTCGTGCACCCCGGGGGAGTGGCCGAGATCTACCTGGGCCAGGTGAAGGGCCCCCGGATCGACCTGGCCACGGATGCCGTCATGCGCACGCAGGGTGCCAAGGCGTATTCGGCGGCCACCCGGTTGTACGGCCTCGTCGAGGGCCACCTGCTCTGGGCCTGGGACATCGCGGCGCTGGGCCAGCCGCTCCGCACGCACGCCTCCGGCCGGCTCAAGCGGGTCGAGTAGAGATTACGGAAAGAGCAACCATGAGCCCGGCACCCGTGTCCCCCCTCCTCGAACTCGACGGCGCCGTGCAGGCGGACGGCCTCGACGCCGGTGTCGCCGCGCACTACGGCAACCCGATGATCGAGCAACGCCGGCTGCTGGCCGGCGAGGCCGTCGTCGACCTCTCCAACCGCGGCGTGCTCGGCGTGGCCGGGCCCGACCGGCTGACCTGGCTCAACTCGATCTCCAGCCAGGAACTGCGCAGGCTCGCCCCGGGAGAATCGACCGAGACGCTGCTGCTCGACCCGAACGGCCGGATCGAATACGCGATGGCCGTCGTGGACGACGGTGTGGAGACCTGGCTGATCCTGGAGGCCGGCGAGCTGCCCGGCCTGCACGCCTGGCTCGACAGAATGCGCTTCACCCTGCGCGTGCAGGTCGTCGACCACAGCCTGGCCTACGCGGTGATCGGCACGATGGCGGCCGAACCGGCGGCCGTGCACCTGGTCCCGGCCGCACCGAACGGTGTCGCGCTGGCCTGGCGGGACCCCTGGAACACCGTCGGCAACGGCGGATTCCAGTACGCCGACGCCCCGGCCCATCCCGCCGAGGACTGGCACTGGACCGAGGCGCTCGTGCCCCGCGACTGGCTGCCTGCGCTGCGCGACGCCGTGCGGGCAGGCACGGTCGCCGCCGCCGGCACCCTGGCCCTCGAAGCGCTCCGGATCGCGGCCTGGCGCCCACGCCGGGCCACCGAGGTCGACGAGAAGACCCTGCCGCACGAACTGGACTGGCTGCGCAGCGCCGTGCACCTGAGCAAGGGCTGCTACCGCGGCCAGGAAACCGTGGCGAAGGTGCACAACCTCGGCCACCCGCCGCGCCGGCTCGTGCTGCTCCACCTGGACGGGTCGGACGCGGTGCTGCCCGTGCACGGTGACGAGGTGCAGGCGACGAAGAAGCTGGCGGACGGTGAGACGGAGCGGCGCGCGGTCGGCGTGATCACCTCGAGCGCCCGGCACCACGAGCTCGGTCCGATCGCCCTCGCGGTGATCAAGCGCACCGTCCCGGCCGACGTCACCCTGCATGTTCAATCCCAGGGGATCTCCGTGGCGGCGGCCCAGGAGGTCATCGTGCCGCAATCGGCCGGCTCCGTGGCGGAGATTCCCCGCCTGCCGCGGCTGGGCATCCGCACCCCCGGTCGCTGACCGGCCGTCGGCCGCGACAGTCCCCACGCGAGCGCGCCACTTGCGCCGTCGCGCTCCAGGCACGCTTGGCGCGCAACGGCGCTCCAGGCGCTCTGAGTCTCGGTCCCGGCCGACCCGCCCCGACCCGGCACCTCGGTAGAGTTGAAGGCATGTCAGAAACATACAATCTCATCCTTCTTCGCCATGGCCAGAGCCTATGGAACCAAGAAAACCTCTTCACCGGTTGGGTGGACGTGAGGCTCAGCGAGCAGGGAGCGACCGAGGCGCGCCGTGCCGGCGAGCTCATCGCCGAATCGGGCCTCCTACCCGACGTGCTGCACACCTCATTACTTACCCGTGCAATCCAGACCGCGAACATCGCGCTCGAAGAGGCCGACCGGCTCTGGATCGACGTTAAGCGGTCCTGGCGTCTGAACGAGCGCCACTACGGCGCGCTGCAGGGACTCGACAAGGCGGAGACCCTGGCCAAGTTCGGCCCGGAGCAGTTCCAGCTGTGGCGCCGTTCCTTCGACGTGCCGCCGCCCGTGCTCGCCGACGATTCCCCCTGGTCCCAGGCGCACGATCCCCGTTACGCCGGCCTCGGCGACCTCCTCCCGCGCACCGAATGCCTCAGCGACGTCGTCGACCGGATGCTGCCTTACTGGGAGTCCGACATCGCCACCGACCTGCGCGCGGGCAAGACCGTGCTCGTCACCGCCCACGGCAACTCGCTGCGCGCCCTGGTCAAGCACCTCGACGGCATCTCCGACGCCGACATCGCCGAGCTGAACATCCCGACCGGCATCCCGCTGGTCTACCGCCTCGGCGAAGACCTCATGCCTCTCGGCCCCGGCACTTACCTCGACCCCGAGGCCGCCGCAGCCGGAGCCGCGGCCGTCGCCGCCCAGGGCGCCAAGAAGTAGCCTTCCCTCCCCAACCGATCGAACGAGAAAGCCCCGGAAGCAATCGCTTCCGGGGCTTTCTCGTTCGGGGACTGCGGCGGCCGGTATCAGCCGGAGTGCGCCGCGCCGGTGTTCTGCTGCCAGGCACCGGTACCGAGGTACTGCACCTTCTTCGCGATCGAGACGGCGTGGTCCGCGAACCGCTCGTGGTAGCGGCTGGCCAGGGTCGCGTCGACGGTGTCGGCGGCCTCGCCCTTCCAGGTCTCACCGAGCACCGCGTCGAAGACGCTCAGGTGCAGGGCGTCGACCTTGTCGTCCTCGTTGCGGATCGTCTCGGCCAGCACCATGTCCTCGTTGGTGAGGAGCTCGGTGAGCATGTTCGCTATCGCCGTGACGAGGCTGCCCATCTCGGCGAACGTGACGCGCAGGCTCTTCGGCACGACCTTGTCGGGGAAGCGATAGCGGGCCAGCTGGGCGATGTGGGTCGACAGGTCGCCCATCCGCTCGAGCGATGCGCTGATGCGCAGGGCGCTGACGACGATGCGGAGGTCGCGGGCGACCGGCTGCTGCCGGGCGAGGATCGTGATCGCGAGTTCGTCGAGCTCGATCGTCAGTTCGTCGATCTTGTCGTCTTCGCTGATCGCCTCGTCGGCCAGGCTCACATCGGATTCGTTGAACGCCCGGGTCGCCTTGTTGATCGAGATCGCCACGAGACGGGAAATCTCCACGAGACGGTCCTGGACTTCGGCGAGCTCCTGTTGAAATACTTCACGCATAAGTGTGTGGTCCTTCCTGGGCGCGCGTTACGCGCAGACACGTGAGACCCACCTGGCCCCCAGCGAATCATGCTGGACCGAGGTTAACGGCAGGTGCCGCGGGCTTGAACACTTCCTAAAGTAGCTTGCGCTCGGCGGTCGCGCGTCAACCGGCCCGATTAACTGTCAGTAATCTGGCTAAATGGAATCGACATGGCTTGTGCTGGTGTCGCTGGCACTCGGCCTGGCCGTCGGTGCCGGCTTCGTCACCCTGTTGCACGTTGCCGAACGCCACGGCCGTCGCGCGGCCGAGGTGGTGAACCCGGCGGTCCCCGACGGGATCGATCAGGTGCTCGACGCCCTCGAAAGCGCGGGGGCCGTGCTCGACCCGTCGAACAATGTCATCAAAGCGTCACCGGCGGCAGTGTCGATGGGCCTGGTCTGGAACCAGCAACTGGTGCATCCGGAACTGCTCGAGCTGGCCAGGCGGGTTCGCCGTTCCGGCGATCCGATCTCCGAGAACCTGATCCTCTCCCGCGGCCCGTTCAACGACGCGAGCATGCGGGTGCGGGTGCGGCTGGCCCGACTCGGCACCCGGTACGTGCTGATCCTGGCCGAGGACCGCACCGAGGCCTTCCGGCTCGACGAGGTGCGCCGCGACTTCGTCGCGAACATCAGCCACGAGTTGAAGACGCCGATCGCCGCGGTCGGACTGCTCGCCGAGGCGCTCGACCAGGCGGCGGATGAACCGGTACAGGTTCGTCGGTTCGCCAACCGGTTGACCACGGAGTCGGGCCGGCTCACCCGGCTGACCCAGGAGATCATCGAACTCTCCCGGCTTCAGGCCCAGGACTCGCTCTCCGAACCGGAACTGCTCAACGTGGACGCGGTCGTCGCTGCCGCCGTCGACCAGAGCCGGGTGGTGGCCGACGCGGCGCGGATCACCATCGCCGTCGGCAAGAAGTCCGGCGCGGAGGTCAGCGGCGACGAACGCCTGCTCGTGATGGCCGTGCACAACCTCGTCGCCAACGCCGTGCACTACTCGCCGGAGGGTTCCCGGGTCGGGGTCGGGGTGCGTCGCCACGACGGCGTGGTGGAGATCACCGTCACCGACCAGGGCGTCGGGATAGCCGAGGCAGACCTGGAGCGCATCTTCGAGCGCTTCTTCCGGGTCGACCAGGCCAGGTCCCGGCACACCGGGGGGACCGGCCTCGGCCTGTCGATCGTCAAGCACATCGTGCAGATCCACGGCGGCGACATCCGCGTCTGGTCGCAACCCGGCAGCGGGTCGACTTTCACCATCCGCCTCCCCGAGGCGCCCCAGCCCGCCCCACTGACGACAGGAGAGGCACAGTGACGCATGACGCGGTGACGCGCTGGGCGGTGGCTCTCCTCCAGCAGAGTGAAACAGGAGATCCACAGTGACGCACATCCTTCTGGTCGAAGACGAGCAAGCCCTGAGTGAGCCGCTGAGCTTCCTGCTCGAGCGGGAAGGCTACGAGGTCACGGTGGCCGAGGACGGCCCAAGCGCCATCCGTGAGTTCGACCGCACCGGGGCCGACCTCATCCTGCTCGACCTCATGCTGCCCGGCATCCCGGGCACCGAGGTCTGCCGGGAGATCCGCACCCGGTCGACCGTCCCGATCATCATGCTCACCGCGAAGGACTCCGAGGTCGACATCGTCGTCGGGCTCGAGCTGGGCGCCGACGACTACGTCACCAAGCCGTACTCGACGAGGGAACTGCTCGCGCGCATCCGGGCCGTTGGCCGCCGGCGCACCGAGGTGGAGCTCGAGGATGACAGCGTCCTCACCGCCGGCACCGTGAGCATGGATATCGAGCGGCACACCGTGTCCGTCTCCGGCGAAGTTGTGAACATGCCGCTCAAGGAATTCGAACTGCTCGAGTTCCTCCTCCGCAACGCCGGGAGGGTGCTCACCCGCGGGCAGCTGATCGACCGGGTGTGGGGCACCGACTACTTCGGTGACACGAAGACGCTCGACGTGCACATCAAACGCATCCGCTCTCGGATCGAGTCCACGCCGTCCGAGCCGACCATGCTGGTCACCGTGCGGGGGCTGGGCTACCGCTTCGAGGCCTGACCGTCGCCCGGCCGCTGGTCCGCGCGCCCGCTTCCGCAGCCCGCGGCCGCCGCCGCGGCCGCGGGCTGCGGAAACCGGAGCGGGCTCGCGCAACGCGCGTCGACTCCACGCCTGGCCGGGGCCCGGCGGCAATGCCGGCCGGGCTACGGCGTGGGCGTGGGCGTCGCCGTGGGAACGAGCGTCGAGTACTGGCCGAGGGAGCCGTCGAGCACCGGCACGAGGAGCTCGACGCCGGTTTCGTTGCCGTACTGGAAGAAGACCGGGAACAGCGAGCCAGGCTGGGCTTCGATGGCCTCCAGGGCGACGACCGGGGAATCTTCGGTGCCGAAGGCGGTCGTGGAGCTGGCCTTCACGGTGACCTTCTGGGTGACCTTGCCGGAGTCGCCGGTGAACTGCACGTTAAGGCTGTGCGCCGAGTCGCCCGAATTGACGACCGTGACGAGGAGGCTGCCCGTCAGGCCGTCGTTCGAGAGCACGATCGCGTTGCGGATGGCCAGGTCGCCCACGTCGCCGCTCACGCCGTCACTGGCGTCGTAGCGCTTGGTGGTCGACTGCGGTGCCAGGAGGTTGCAGCCGCTGGTGCCCAACAGGACGCCGGCCGCCAGAACGACAGACACTAAGACTCGAGCCCTCACAAGACCTCCACAACAGTTCGGTGATCCGCCCAGGGCGGAGCACCGGAAATTTGGCTTTGAGCCTAGCCTACTGGTCGCCCGCGGCCCGGCGAGCGGCGGCAATTCGCGCGGCGAACCCTACCACCGTCAGCTGTGGTATCCTAGACGTTGCTGAAGGGATATACATACATGCTTTTTGAGGTTGGCGAAACCGTCGTTTATCCCCACCATGGAGCCGCGACAATCACCGAGGTGAAGACGCGGATCATCAAGGGTGAAGAGAAACTGTACCTGAAGCTCAATGTTACTCAGGGCGATCTCACCATTGAAGTACCCGCCGAGAATGTCGACCTCGTCGGCGTGCGCGACGTGATCGGTAAAGAGGGGCTCGACAAGGTGTTCGAGGTGCTCCGCGCGCCGTTCACCGAAGAGCCCACCAACTGGTCACGCCGTTACAAGGCGAACCTGGAGAAGCTCGCCTCGGGCGACGTCATCAAGGTGTCCGAGGTCGTCCGCGACCTGTGGCGCCGCGACCAGGACCGCGGCCTGTCCGCCGGGGAGAAGCGGATGCTGGCAAAGGCCCGCCAGATCCTGATCTCCGAACTGGCCCTGGCCGAGAAGACCGACGAAGAGAAGGCATCCACCGTTCTCGACGAGGTTCTCGCTTCGTAACACCGTTCTTTCGTTGGAGGGCGGCGCCGCAAGGTGCCGCCCTTCGCGTTTCCCCTCCCGGCAGTCGGCGCAGCCGCTCTGTCCGACGTCGACCTCACCAGATAGCCTCCAGACATGACTGATCACCCTGCGCCCCTGGTCGCTGTCATTGTCGTCGCTGCCGGCAGCGGCAGTCGGCTCGGTCACAGCGAACCCAAGGCATTCGTGCCCCTCGCCGGCCGCACCCTGCTCGAGCGCGCCCTGCTGACCGTGTTCGGGATGCGGGAGCCCGCCCAGGTGATCGTCGTCGCCCCCGAGAACCGGCTCGAGGCGGCGCGGGTGATCGCCGGCGCGGTCGCCGGCCCACTCTGCGACCGCGTGGACGTCATCGCCGGCGGGCCGAGCCGGCAGGACTCCGTGAACCGCGGGCTCGCCGTGCTGCGGCCCGGCGTGCAGACCGTCCTCGTGCACGACGCCGCCCGGGCGCTCACCCCGTCGGCCCTCTGCGACGCGGTGGTCGACGCCGTCCGGGCGACCGGGAACGGGATCGTTCCCGGCCTGGCCGTGGTCGACACCATCAAGCGCGTCGACGACCGGGGAACGATCCTCGGCACGGTCGACCGGTCCGAACTGTCCGCCGTGCAGACCCCCCAGGGGTTCCCGCGGGACGTGCTCGTCGCCGCCGCGGCCGCCGCGACCGGTGAGGCGACCGACGACGCCGCAGTGGTGGCATCCGCCGGGCACCCCGTCAACGTCATCCCCGGCGACGCCCTCGCCTTCAAGATCACCACGCCGTGGGACCTGCGCCGCGCCGAATCCCTGCTCAGCGCAGGGTCGGCGACAGCCGAAACGGCAGGCCTGACCGCCGACCGGGGACCCCGGGTCGGCACGGGCCTCGACGTACACGCCTTCGACGACAGCTCGGCCCTCTGGATCGCCGGCCTGCACTGGCCGGGGGAGCGCGGGCTCTCGGGGCACAGCGACGGTGACGCCGCCGTGCACGCCGTCTGCGACGCACTGCTCGCCGCCGCGGGGCTCGGCGACCTCGGCGGGGTCTTCGGCACCAGCGACCCGGCCTTCGCGCAGGCGCACGGCGACGTTTTCCTGCGGGAGACCCTCCGGCGGGTCACCGAGGCAGGCTTCCGGGTCGGCAACGTGACCGTGCAGATCATCGGCAACCGTCCGAAGCTGGCGCCGCGCCGCGCCGAGGCGGAGGCGCTGCTCGGATCGCTGCTCGGCGCGCCCGTGAGCGTCTCCGCGACGACGACGGATGCGCTCGGATTCACCGGCCGCGGCGAGGGCATCGCGGCCCTCGCGACCGCGATTCTGTTCCCCGTTCTCGTCGTGCGCCCTGTTCTAAGCTGGGAGGCGTGACCATCCGACTCTACGATTCCCAGGCCCAGGCCCTCCGTGACTTCATTCCGCTGAAGGATGGTGCGGTCGGCATCTACGTCTGCGGACCGACCGTGCAGTCATCGCCCCACATCGGCCACCTGCGCAGCGCCCTGGTCTACGATCAGCTGCGCCGCTGGCTCACCTACCGTGGCCTCGACGTGACCTTCGTGCGCAACGTCACCGACATCGACGACAAGATCCTCGTGGGCGTCGCCGGCACCACCGAGCAGTGGTGGGCCCTCGCCTACCGCTACGAACTCGAGTTCACGGCCGGATACCAGCGTCTGGGCATCCTCGCCCCCAGCTACGAACCCAGAGCCACCGCCAGCGTGCAGCAGATGCAGGACCTCATCGGCCGGCTGATCGAACGCGGCCACGCCTACCCGGCCGCGGACGGCTCCGGCGATGTCTACTTCGACACGAAGAGCTGGCCCAGCTACGGCGCCCTCACCCGCCAGGGCGCCGGCGACATGGAGTCGGCGACGGATGCCGACCCGCGCGCCCGCAAGGACCCGCGCGACTTCGCCCTGTGGAAGGGGCACAAGGCGGATGAGCCGGAGTCGGCCTCCTGGCCCTCGCCGTGGGGTGCCGGTCGCCCGGGCTGGCACATCGAGTGCTCCGCCATGGCGTCTCGCTACCTCGGCGTGCAGTTCGACATCCACGGCGGTGGCCTGGACCTCCGCTTCCCGCACCACGAGAACGAACTCGCCCAGTCCGGCGCGGCCGGGGATGCCTTCGCCAACTACTGGATGCACAACGGCCTCGTCAACGTCAACGGTCAGAAGATGTCGAAGTCGCTCGGCAACTCGGTGTTCGCGGCGGAGTTGCTCGAACAGGCCCGTGCCATCGTGGTGCGCTACTACCTCGGCGCCGCTCACTACCGGTCCACCATCGACTTCCACGAGGGTTCCCTGGTCGAGGCCGAGGCCGCGCTCGAACGCGTCGAAAGCTTCCTCGACCGTGCCGACCGTCGGCTCGCCGACACCCGGTTCGCCGGGTCGGGCGTGCAGATCGTGCCGGACGAATTCGCGGTCGCCATGGACGACGACCTGGCCGTGCCTCAGGCCCTCGCCGTGCTGCACGAGACCGTGCGCACCGGCAACGCCGCACTCGACGCCGAGGACCTCCACGCCGCAGCCGCCGCCCGCGGCCACGTGCTCGCGATGAGCGAAGTCCTCGGGATCAACCCGTTGTCGCCCGGCTGGGCCGTCGCCACCGACGAACCGGCCATGATCGCCCTCACCGCCCTTGTCGAGCGCCTGCTCGACGACCGCGAGATCGCCAGGCAAAGCCGTGACTACAAGGCCGCAGACCGTATCCGGGACGAGCTCGTCGCCGCCGGAATTACCATCGAAGACACCCCGTCGGGTGCGCATTGGAGTTTTGACTGATGAAGAACACTGACCGCAAGGCCCGGACCGGGTCCGTGCGCAAGGGCAGCCGCGGACCGCAGGTCGGCTCCGGCGGCCAGGGCCGGCAGGCCCTCGAGGGCAAGAAGCCCACCCCCAAGGCCGAAGACCGCCCGTACCACCCCGCCGGCAAGCGCAAGGCAGCCCAGGACCGCTTCGCCGCGGCCGGCGGCGGCCGCAGCCGCAGCACCGCCGGCTCGCAGGCTCCCCGCAGCACCGCCAACAGCGGCGGCGGCGGCACGTCGACGCGCCGGGCGAAGCAGGCCGACGAGCACGAGGTCGTCACCGGCCGCAACTCGGTGCTCGAGGCGCTGCGAGCCAAGATCCCCGCCTCCGCCCTCTACATCGCGACGCGCATCGAAATGGATGACCGGGTCAAGGAAGTCCTCTCCCTCGCCACCACACGCGGCATCCCCGTGCTCGAGGTGATGCGCCCGGAACTGGACCGCCTGGCCGGCCGCGACTCCGTGCACCAGGGCCTGGCCCTCAAGGTGCCCGCGTACGAATACGCGCACCCGATGGAACTTCTCGAGCTGACCATCAGCCGCGGGCACAAGCCGCTCTTCGTCGCGCTCGACGGCATCACCGACCCCCGCAACCTGGGTGCGATCAT
Organism: Cryobacterium mannosilyticum; assembly: GCF_004402705.1. Taxonomy (NCBI): domain Bacteria; kingdom Bacillati; phylum Actinomycetota; class Actinomycetes; order Micrococcales; family Microbacteriaceae; genus Cryobacterium; species Cryobacterium mannosilyticum. The sequence goes on from NZ_SOFM01000007.1 coordinate 335,361, forward strand.
CCGTTCGACCGCCGCCTTCGGCGGACACGGGATCATCGTGCCGCAGCGCCGCTCGGTCGGCGTCACCGCGTCGGCCTGGAAGACCTCCGCCGGCGCCGCGGCGCGCACCCCCGTCGCCATGGCCAGCAACCTCACCCAGACGCTCAAGGCGCTCAAGGAGAAGGGCGTGCTCGTCATCGGCCTCGACGGCGCCGGCGACACGTCACTGCCGGAACTCGGCATCGGATTCGCCGAACGACCCATCGTGGTCGTCGTCGGCAGCGAGGGCAAGGGCCTGTCCCGCCTCGTCACCGAGACCTGCGACGCCATCGTCTCGATCCCGATCAGCGCGACGACGGAATCGCTGAACGCCGGCATCGCGGCGAGCGTGACCCTGTACGAGATCTCCCGCCTCCGCGCCACCGCGAAGGCAGCCAAGGCCGCCAAGGCCGTCGCGACCGCCTGACGGCCCGTCGGTCCCGGCAGGTCGATCGGCCGTTGACTTACGGGAAAAGCGCCTTCATCCACCGGATGAAGGCGCTTTTCCCGTAGCTCGGGCCCGGATCAGACCTTGAGGCGCCAGTCGGCCTCGTCGTCCGCGGCGGTGTCGGCCGCGTTGGCCGCGGCGGCGACCGCGTCGTCGGTCACGTCGATCGGCAGTGTGATGGACCCGGTCGGCGGCTCGATCACCGTCGCCTCGTCACGGCGGTGACGGAGCACATCCTTGACATACGACGTGACGGCCTCGGCAAGGGGGATGTCCCTGCCCTGGTTCTGGGCCATGAACCACCGATGGTCGAGGAGCTGGTGGAAAACCTCGGCCGGTTCGAGCTTGCCCTTCAGGTCGCGGGGGATCGCCCGGATCACCGGCTCGAAGACCCGCACGAGCCACTCGTGGGCGAGCATCTCCTCGTCGCCGTCCGGGTCGCCGTAGGTGACCCGATAGGAGTCGAGGTCGTTGAGCAGGCGGCGGGCCTGGTTCTCCTCGGCGTCGAGGCCGGTGAGCCGCAGCAGGCGGCGCTGGTGGTGTCCGGCGTCGACGACCTTCGGCTGGATCCGCACGGTCGTGCCGGCGCTGTCGGTCTTGATCGCGAGTTCCTCGATGTCGAAGCCGAGGTCGTTGAGACGTTCGACGCGTTCGGTGATCCGCCAGCGTTCCGCGCTCGAGAACGACTCGGAACCGGTGAGCTCGGTCCAGAGCAACCGGTAGGCGGCGACAATGCCGTTGCTGACCCGGATCGGGTCGAGCTCGTCGGCGACGCGGCCGCCGGCCTCGAGGTCCATCAGTTCGCCGGCGATGTTGACGCGGGCGATTTCGAGGTCGTTCTCGCGCTGCCCGTTGGAGAGTCCCCCGGGGTAGAGCTGGCCCGTTTCGGCGTCGACGAGGTAGGCGGCGAACGCGCCGGCGTCCCGGCGGAACAGGGTGTTCGAGAGGGACACGTCGCCCCAGAACAGCCCGGCCATGTGCACCCGCACCAGGAGAAGGGCGAGGGCGTCGACCAGGCGGGTGGCGGTGTCGGGGCGCAGGGTCTGCGAATACAGCGCGCGGTACGGCAGGGAGAACTTGAGGTGCCGGGTGACGAGCACCGAGTTCAACGGTTCGGCGTCATCCGTCGTCCGGTTGGTGATCACGGCCAGCGGCTCGACGCAGGGGATCTCGAGTCCCTGCAGGGTGCGCAGCATCTCGTACTCGCGCCTGGCCATTTCGCTGGTGGTTTCCTTGATGGCCACGACGCGCCCGCTGAGGTGCGCGAACCGCACCAGGTGCCGGGAGATGCCCTTGGGCAGCGCCGCGATGTTCTCGTTCGGCCAGGCGTCCAGTGGAAGCTGCCAGGGCAGGTCGAGCAGTGCCGGGTCGGCCGTGGCCGAGGTGATATTGAGAGAACCGCTCATGTCGGGGGCCTAACTGTGCATAGCGAAACGGCCGGACGAAGCGATGCTCCGTCCGGCCGTGTCAGTGGTGAACTCTGTCTTAGTCTGCGACTGCCCCGCCGAGGCGGAGGCCGGTCTCTGCGTCGAACACGTGCAGGTGGTGCGCCGTCGGGGTGAGGTAGACGGTGTCGCCGGCTGCGGGGTGCGAGCGGCCGTCGACGCGGGCGACGATGTCGGTGCGCTTGCCCTCGACAGTGGAGTGGCCGTAGAGGTAGCCGTCCGCGCCGAGCTCCTCGACCAGGTCCACGGCCACTTCGAGGCCTTCGCCGGGGGTGGCCGACAGGTGGATGTCCTCGGGGCGGACTCCGATGGTGACCTTCTTGCCGGTGGAGCCGGCGAGGGTCTCCCGGGGGACCGGAACCGTGGCGGTGCCGAACTTGATGCCGCCGTCGACGGTGTCGGCCAGGAACAGGTTCATGGCCGGGCTGCCGATGAAGCCGGCGACGAACACGTTGTTCGGCTTCGCGTACAGGTCGCGGGGGGTGCCGACCTGCTGGAGCACGCCGTCCTTGAGCACCGCGATGCGGTCACCCATGGTGAGGGCCTCGGTCTGGTCGTGGGTGACGTAGACGGTCGTGACGCCGAGGCGGCGCTGCAGCGACGCGATCTGGGTGCGGGTCTGAACGCGCAGCTTGGCGTCGAGGTTCGACAGCGGCTCGTCCATCAGGAACACCTGGGGCTGACGCACGATGGCGCGTCCCATGGCGACGCGCTGACGCTGGCCACCGGAGAGGGCCTTCGGCTTGCGGCTGAGGTAGGGCTCGAGGTCGAGAAGCTTGGCTGCTTCGAGAACGCGCGCAGCGCGCTCGTCCTTGTTGACGCCGGCGATCTTGAGCGCGAAGCCCATGTTCTCGGCGACGGTCATGTGCGGGTACAGGGCGTAGTTCTGGAAGACCATGGCGATGTCGCGGTCTTTCGGCGGGACATCCGTCACGTTGCGCTCACCGATGAAGATGTTGCCGTCGTTGACCTCTTCGAGGCCGGCGAGCATGCGCAGGGAGGTGGACTTTCCGCAGCCGGACGGGCCGACCAGGACGAGGAACTCACCATCGGCGACCGAAAGGTCGAGGTGGTCGACCGCGGGGCGGGTGGAACCCGGGTAGAGGCGGGTTGCCTTGTCGAACGTGACTGAAGCCATTATCTGTATTCTCCTTCACCGGCAGGTACGTGCCGGACGATCCGTAGTGATGGGATTTAGCGGCCGTTCACCTGCTGTTCGCAGAAGACCGACCTCTCCAGTATGTCACGTGCGGGGGAACGCCCGGCGGGGGATCGGCTGGGCGGCGCAATCCGTTAGTAGGCTCCGTCTGGGGATTTCCCAGACTGGGCACCTACTATTTGGAATGCACGTGCAGCCGAAACCGCCGTGCTTTTGTCTACCCGGAGCGAACATTCATGACTATTGGCGGATCAGCCGAGGGCCGTCCCTCTAAGAACCAGCGACGCGACGCGGCTCGGATCAAGGCCACCCAGTTACGTGTGGAACAGAAGAAGAAGGACCGCCGCAACCGGGTATTCCTGCAGGGCGGCATTGCCGTGGCGTCCATCGCCGTCGTCGCGATCATCGCGCTCATCATCATGAATTCGATCCGCCCGGCCGGCCCCGGCCCTGCGAACATGGCCAGCGACGGCGTCCTGATCGGCGAGGGAATGACGGTCGTCAAGACCGCCGCACTGCAGCCCAAGGCAAAGCCCGTCGCGTCCAAGCCGGACCCGACCGGCACCGTGGCCGACATCCGGGTTTACGTCGACTACCTCTGCCCGTTCTGCGGTCAGTTCGAGAAGACCAACAGCGCACAGATCATCAATTGGGTGAAGTCGGGGGCCGCGACCGTGGAGATCCACCCCATTTCGATCCTGACCAGCAAATCGGCTGGCACGCAGTACTCACTCCGGGCGGCGAACGCGGCGACCTGCGTCGCCAACTACTCCCCGAACGATTTCTACGCCTTCAATACGGCTTTGTTCGGCGACCAGCCCAAGGAAGGCACGGCGGGGCTCGACGACACGGAGATCAAGGGCCTGGTGAAGAGCTCGGGGGTCGGTGCGGCCCGCTCGAAGATCAACACCTGCATCGACGAGGCCACCTTCAAGTCCTGGGTCGTCGCCGCCACCGATCGGGCACTGTCCGGACCGCTGCCCAACAGCGCGGTCAAGGCGATCACCGGAACCCCCACCGTGCTCGTCAACGGCAAGCAGTACGTCGGCGCACTCGACGATCCCAAGGAATTCGCCGCGTTCGTGCTGCAGTCCGCCGGGGAAACCTACTCGACGTCCACCCCGACCCCCACTCCGACGCCGGCCGGTTAGCGCCGGGGCCCACCCGGTGGCCCCACCGGCCGCGATCGTCATTTAGGATGGGGTTCCGAGGCGGCATCCGTCTCATGCCGGCCTGGCGCAATTGGTAGCGCACCACTCTTGTAAAGTGGGGGTTACGGGTTCAAGTCCCGTGGCCGGCCCCACAGACCGCTCGTGCCGGGCGTTCCCCCTTGGCCAGCAGCACCAGCCAGACGTAGGCGCCCACGAGTTGCCAGAGCTGCCGCAGGATGGCGTCGACCAGCGGCTCGAGGCGTCCGGCGCGGCCGGCAGGCCTGCTGGTCTCCTTTCCGTGGAAGACGGGGAGACGGGCGGTCGATGTGCTGGTGTGTGTGCTCACGGCTCGAGAGTAGAACGCGACGGTGGCGCCGGAGAGGAGCGCGAACCGACGGTTCCGTGACGTTCCGGTGTCCGTTCGGGGTGGACCGAGGTCGGAGGGGGCGCCGGCCGCCCGGGTGCCGGCACCGTCCGCTAGAGCACGCTCAGGTACTCCGACGGGTCGATGGGCTGTCGCACGCCGGGTTTGGCGCCTTCGGGAACCCCGCCGACGTAGAGCCAGCCGAGGAGATCCTCCGATTCGGTGAGGCGGTGCAGATCGTGGACGGGGCGGGTCCTCGCCAGCGGTCCGGTACGCCACATCACGCCCCAGCCGGCTTCGGCGAGGAGGAGGCTCAACGCATGCCCGACGCCGGCGGCCACGGCATCCTGTTCCCAGCCGGCGACCTTGGCGTTGTCGTGACGACTGGCGACCACGGCGATGAGCAGCTCCGCGCGGAGCGGTTTCTCGGCCAGCCTGGCGGCGTCAGCGCCGGTGACACCGGCCGCCGTCGCCATCGCCTCACCCAGCCGTCGGCGGGCGTCTCCGCGGAGTTCGATCAGTCGCCACGGGCGCAGTGCGCCATGGTCGGCGACCCTGGCCGCCGCTGCGACGAGGGGCAGGAGGTCTTCGTGGGTGGGCGCCGCGGACGTCACCCTGGAATGGGAACGGCGACGGCCGACCGCGTCGAGGACCACGGGCACCGGTTACTCGACCGGAGTGAAGTTCAGCGAGATGGAGTTCATGCAGTACCGGTCCCCGGTCGGAGTGCCGAAACCGTCGTCGAAGACGTGGCCCAGGTGCGAACCGCAATTCGCGCACCGCACCTCTGTGCGTACGACGCCGAGCGAGCGGTCCTCGATCAACTGGACAGCCTCCGGTCGCACCGACTCGTAGAAGCTCGGCCAGCCGCAGCCGGAGTCGAACTTGGTTCCGCTCTTGAAGAGCTCGGCGTTGCAGGCTCCGCAGGTGTAGACACCGGAGCGGGCCTCGTCGAGCAGTTCTCCGGTCCAGGCACGCTCGGTTGCTGCTCCGCGCAGGACGGCGTACTTCTCGGGGCTGAGTTCTTCGCGCCACTCGGCGTCTGACTTCTTGACTTCGTAGTCCATCGTGCGTCCTTCCGTCTCGACCGGGGCGCGGCCGACTTCTGTTCCTTCCAACCCTAAACTCGGCCGGCCCGGTCGGTATTCCGGTCTGAGAGACCGTACAGCGGATTCACATCCCATTTCACCCTGCCGGGGTGGTCCAGCGAGTATCCAGACCCTGACAAATAGGATGACAGGCAAGGAGGTGGTGGCAGGTGGACGGAACACAGGCAGCGAACGCGGCCGGGCTCGTCGTGCCTCCCTCCGGTCTGACCGAGAGGGATGTGTCCGTCCTCGCCTTCGAACGGCGATGGTGGAGGCACGCGGGAGCGAAAGAGCAAGCCATCCGCGCCCAGTTCGACCTCTCGGCAGCCCGGTACTATCAGCTCCTGGCCGTCCTGATCGAATCGCCGGCCGCGCTGGCCCACGATCCGATGCTGGTGAAGCGCCTGCATCGGATGCGGGACGCCCGGGCGCAGGCCCGGGACAGCCGATCTCTCGGCCCCCCCGATTAACGCGCCTCCGCTCGACCAACCAATGCACAGCCGAAAAAGGAACGACTCAGTCCCACGATGACGACCTCGCACCCCAAAGACCGATTCGACCACCTCCCGCACTCCACGGAACGGGTCGGAGCGCACCGTGCCCCGCCCAAGAAGGGCCGCGGCTGGGTCGCCTTCTGGTGGGCGTTCGCCGCGACCGTCCTGCTCATCGGAATCGGGGTGGCCGTGCTCGCGGCACTGAACAACCGCCTCAGCTTCGACCTGCCCGGAACGTCCCCCTCCTCCAGCGCCTCCGCGCCGGCCGAGACGCCGGCGGCGGCCCCCACGGCCGTGGCCACCGTCGACCCCGGACTCTCGGTCACGGTGCTCAACGGCACCGCCGGCGCCGGTGTGGCCGCCGACGTGGGCGACCTGCTCACTGCCGCCGGCTGGACCGTCGGAGCGCTCAGCAACGCCAGCACCGAAGACGTGCCCAAGACGATCGTCTACTACGCCGACGCGAAACTGGAGGGCGCGGCCCGCGGTGTTGCAGCGTCTCTTCCCGGGGCGGACGTGCTACTCGCCACTGACTTCGCCGAATCCGGTGCGGACCTCACCGTCGTGGTCGGCAACGACTACGTCCCCGCAGGCTGACCTCGCGCCCGGCCGGGGCCGCAGCCGCTGAAAGTGCAGGCGAGACTCCACTTTCCACTGGCCGTATATACGTCGGCTTGCTCGTCGTCAACCCCCTTTCGTTCGCCGGAGGCTTCAGTAACATCTGAAATTGGTCGCACATTTATTCGCACAGGCGCTCCGCAGGGGGCGTATTCCACTGCTCGGAAACGATGGACGCAGTCACTGCGCCAGGCCCGGTACGGCCACGAGGCGAGTGCTGAAGGAACTGCTGCAACAAGGAGTAAGACATGGCGAACGGAACCGTCAAATGGTTCAACGCTGAAAAAGGCTTCGGCTTCATCACGGTCGACGGGGGTGGACAGGACGTATTCGTCCACTACTCCGCCATCGACATGCACGGCTACAAAGTTCTCGAAGAGGGCCAGCACGTCATCTTCGAACTGGGGACCGGGGCAAAGGGGCCACAAGCTGAATCGGTTCGTCCGGTCTGATTCTCAGACCAGGCGTACCGGATCTCAGGGCACGCCCCCACGCGCGCAGGCGGGTTGACCGCGTGGCGTTAGGGTGTGGGACGTGAGCGCGTTGAGAACACCAGACAAGCGGAGAAGCACGGCCCGGATCATCGGTGCCGTGCTTCTTCCCTGTGCGCTCCTGCTCGCGGCGTGCACCGCTGACCGGCCGACGCCCACCGCGAGCCCACCGGTCGGCCAGGCGGAGTCGACGTATACCGCGCCGCCCGCGACCGAGATGGCCCCGTTGCGCGGCACCAGCGTGCCGACCGGGAGCCTGGCGCATCCGTCCCTGGCGGCGAAGATCGACGACCATGAGGCGGCGAGGCCCCAGTTCGGGCTCGAGCGAACCGACCTCGTCTTCGAGGAACTCGTCGAGGGCGGGCTGACCCGCTACGTCGCCGTCTGGCACTCCGACGTGCCCGACGTGGTCGGACCGATCAGGTCGATCCGGCCGATGGACCCTGACATCATCGCGCCGCTGGGCGGGATCGTGGCCTACTCGGGCGGCCAGCAGCAATTCATCGACATGATGACCGCAACGTCCGTGGTCAACGCGGCCTTCGATTCCGACGAGACCGGCCTGTTCTCCCGCACGGACGAACGGGACGCGCCGCACAACGTCGTCCTGCAGGCGAAGGCGCTTGTCGAGCGGAATGACACCGTGCCGGCACCACCGCAGCAATTCGCCTATGCGGCGACGGTCCCGGAGTCATCCGCAGCGGTCGACGGCACCCCGGTGACCACGATCAGCTCGAGGTTCTCCGACTCGCGCTGGCCCGACTGGACCTGGGATGCCGCGTCGACTTCCTACCTGCGCAAACAGGAGGGAGCGCCCGACCTCGACGCGGGCGGCGTGCAACTTCGGTCGGCGAACGTGCTCGCCCTCCGCGTGGCCATCGACGACACCTACCTCAACGTTCCGAAGACCACGATGATCGGCTCTGGAGAGGCCTGGGTGTCCACCGGCGGCAAGACCCTGCACGCGCTCTGGACCAAGGCGGGGCAGGCCGCGCCGATCCGCCTGACCGACGACAACGGGGTCGTGATCCGTCTCGCCCCGGGCAACACCTGGATCGAGCTGGTCCCGGTGGATCGCGGCTCGGTCACCCTGGTGCCGTAGCCCCCGCCGTTCACTTGCACTCTCGACCCCAGAGTGCCAGAATCGATTTGGCACTCTCTCTGTTTGAGTGCCAACCCATCATCGTTTTGGTAACGTCCGGGAGGGACGAGAAACACATATGGCAAAGATCATCGCTTTCAACGAAGAGGCCCGTCGCGGCCTTGAGCGTGGCCTGAACATCCTCGCTGACACCGTCAAGGTCACCCTCGGCCCGCGTGGACGCAACGTCGTGCTGGAGAAGAAGTGGGGCGCCCCCACGATCACCAACGACGGCGTCTCCATCGCCAAGGAAATCGAACTCGACGACCCGTACGAGAAGATCGGTGCCGAACTCGTCAAAGAGGTCGCCAAGAAGACCGATGACGTCGCCGGCGACGGAACCACCACCGCCACGGTCCTGGCCCAGGCCCTCGTCCGCGAAGGTCTGCGCAACGTCGCAGCCGGCGCCGACCCGATCAGCCTCAAGCGCGGCATCGAGAAGGCGACGGCTGCCGTCATCGCCGAACTGATCGCCAACGCCAAAGAGGTCGAGACCAAGGAAGAGATCGCGGCCACCGCATCAATCTCCGCCGGTGACGCCGAGATCGGCGCGATCATCGCCGAGGCCATCGACAAGGTCGGCAAGGAAGGCGTCGTCACCGTTGAGGAGTCGAACACCCTCGGCACCGAGCTCGAGCTCACCGAGGGCATGCGTTTCGACAAGGGCTTCCTGTCCGCCTACTTCGTGACCGACCCTGACCGTCAGGAAGCGGTCTTCGAAGACCCGTACATCCTGATCGTCAACTCCAAGGTCTCGAACATCAAGGACCTGCTTCCCATCGTGGACAAGGTCATCCAGACCGGCAAGCAGCTCCTCATCATTGCCGAGGACGTCGACGGCGAGGCCCTGGCCACGCTCGTCGTGAACAAGATCCGCGGAATCTTCAAGTCCGTCGCCGTCAAGGCTCCGGGCTTCGGCGACCGTCGCAAGGCGCAACTGCAGGACATCGCCATCCTCACCGGTGGCCAGGTCATCTCCGAGGAGGTCGGACTCAAGCTTGAGAACGTCACCCTCGACCTGCTCGGCAACGCGCGCAAGATCGTCATCACCAAGGACGAGACCACCATCGTCGAAGGCGCCGGAGACCCCGAAGCCATCGCCGGACGCGTGCAGCAGATCCGCAGCGAGATCGAGAACACCGACAGCGACTACGACCGTGAGAAGCTCCAGGAGCGTCTCGCCAAGCTCGCCGGCGGCGTTGCCGTCATCAAGGCCGGCGCCGCGACGGAGGTTGAGCTCAAGGAGCGCAAGCACCGCATCGAGGACGCCGTCCGCAACGCAAAGGCTGCCGTCGAAGAGGGCATCGTCGCCGGTGGTGGCGTTGCGCTGATCCAGGCCGGCAAGACCGCCTTCGAGAAGCTGGAACTGACCGGCGATGAGGCAACGGGCGCGAACATCGTGCGCGTGGCCATCGACGCTCCGCTCAAGCAGATCGCGCTCAATGCCGGCATGGAGCCGGGCGTTGTCGCCGACAAGGTGCGCAACCTGCCGATCGGTTGGGGCCTCAACGCCGCAACCGGCGAGTACGTCGACATGCTCGCCGCCGGAATCAATGACCCGGTGAAGGTCACGCGTTCCGCGCTGCTGAACGCATCGTCGATCGCCGGACTGTTCCTCACCACCGAGGCCGTCGTGGCCGACAAGCCGGAGAAGAACTCCGCGCCGGTCGGCGACCCGTCGGGTGGCATGGACTTCTAAGTCCGAACCGATTCACGGCAGGGCGTCTCCTTCGGGGGCGCCCTGCTTTCGTGTGCCCGGCCGCTCACCGGGAGAAGAGCCGCACGTTCGCCTGCTCGATCTCCGCGTACTGGTGCCCGGCCTGGTTCAGGGCCTGGCCGAGCGCCTCCGCGCACTGGGCCACCTGTTCCTGGGCGGCGCGCCAGTCTGCCACTGCCGCCTGGAAGGCCGTGGCGGCCTGGCCGGACCACGTTCCCTCCAGTGCGGTGAGCAGGGCGATGAGCGCGGCGACCTCGGACTGGATGCGTCCCATCGCGGCGCGTGACGTGACGGTCGTGCTCAGCACGGCCTCGCTGTCGACCTGGTAGCGGGTCATGGTTGTCCTTTCGGCAGGGGATGCCGAACAGGCTAGGAACCGTGGCCGGGTGCGCGGCTGACCATCGTCCAGGCAGTGCAGGGAACATGCGGGAAGCCGCGGGGGAGGGATGCCGGGGCGCTACGAGGCGGACGGCACGTGCAGTCGCTGCGGCGCGTTCGGCGACCCGGCGAGCGGGAACCAGACCCGGAAGGTGGCCCCTCCGCCCGGCGTGTCAAGAACCTGCACGGTGCCGTTGTGGCTGGCGACGATGGAGGCGACGATGGCGAGGCCGAGGCCGCTTCCGCCGGTCTCGCGGGCGCGTGAGGTGTCCGCGCGCCAGAAGCGCTGGAAGATCTTGTCCCGGATCTGCGGCGGAATGCCTTCGCCATGGTCGACGATGGCCACCGAGGCCCGCTGGTTCCTGCGGTCGACCGAGACCTCGAGTTCGACCGGGCTGTCGGGCGGGCTGAAGCGCAGGGCGTTGCCCATCAGGTTGGTGATCACCTGCCGGATCTTGTTCTCCTCGGCCATGATGACCGCCTGCACGTTGCCGGGCGGGGTCAGCGGCCCTGCCGCCGGGAGCGGGGCGACGGCATCCGTCTTGCGCGGCTTTCGGGTGCGCAGCCGGGCGAGGGTGGCGCCGGCGAAGGAGACGGAGCCGGCGTGGACGGCCTGCTCCTCCGGTTTGGGCGGGGCCGCCGCGGACGAGGGGACGGGAGCCGGCGTCGTGACCTCCCCCGTGGAGCGCGCCAGGTCGATCTGCGGCCGGTCGCCGGCGTCCTCGAACTCGGTCGGGATGGGGGTGACGACGGTGACGCTCCGGCCGGGGGAGGACGCCATCGCGTCGAGGGCGGCGTCCCGGGCGAGCGGCATCAGGTCGACGGGGGCGAGGGCGAGCGGCTTGGTCTCATCGAGGCGGGCCAGTTCGAGGAGGTCCTCGACCAGGCCGCCCATCCGGATCGCTTCCTTCTCTATGCGTTCCATGGCCTGGGCCACCTCTTCGGGTGACTGCAGGGCGCCCATCCGGTAGAGCTCGGCGTAGCCGCGCACCGAAACCAGGGGGGTGCGCAGCTCGTGGCTGGCGTCCCCGACGAAGCGGCGCATCTGGTCGATCGTTCGCGCCCGATCCTTGAAGAGCCGGTCGATGCGGCTCAACATGGTGTTCAGGGATCGATTGAGTCGGCCGACCTCGGTGTTCGGCGTCGCCCCGCCGAGTCGCTGGCTGAAGTCGCCGTCGGCGATCGCCGCCGCGGTGCGCTCCACCTCGCGCAAGGGCGCGAACGTGGTCGTGACGAGCAGCCGGGTGAGCAGGGCGCCGACGAGCACCACGCCGAGCCCGAAGCCCAGGAAGATGGTGAGGTAGGTGGCCATCGTGTTCTCGGTCTGTTTGAGCGAGACCGCCATCACGAGCGTGCCCAGGGTGCCCTGGGGAGTGATGACCAGGGGAACGGCGACGGCCAGGTACTCGGTATCGCGCGCCGAGTCCTTGAGAGTGAGGGTCCTGCCGTCGAGTTCGATGACCGACTGCAGGTCGAGGGAGGAGCTGATCACCGGGAGCTCCCGCACCGGTCGGTCCTTCCAGGTGTGGTCCTTGAGGGTGCCGTGTTCGTCGTAGAGGGCGACGAAATAGTCGGCCGAGACCACCGCGGGATTGCCCTGGCCGAGTGCGCTGGCGGAGTAGCCGTTGGACGCGGTCTGGGCATCCGCCTGCAGCTGGGCGTCGACCTGCTGGATCACGTACTGGCGCAGCATGGCCATGGTGCCGACCCCGGACACGAGCAGCCCGAGAGTCAGCATGAGCACGGTCACGCCGGTGATCTTGGAACGGAGGGAAATGCGGCTCCACCGCTCCATTAGTGACTGATGCATCAGACCCCCAGTGTAGAGACGGAGTCTGGGACTACGCCTTGGCGGCCTTGAGCATGTAACCGAAACCGCGCTTGGTCTGGATGAGGGGCTCGCTCGAGTGCGCGTCGACCTTGCGGCGGAGGTAGGAGATGTAGGACTCGACGATCCCGGCGTCGCCATTGAAGTCGTACTCCCAGACGTGGTCGAGGATCTGGGCCTTGGAGAGCACCCGGTTCGGGTTCAGCATCAGGTAGCGCAGCAGCTTGAACTCGGTCGGGCTGAGCTCGATCGGCACGTCGCCGACGAGCACCTCGTGGGTGTCCTGGTCCATGGTGAGTTCGCCGGCCCGGATGACCGCGTCTTCGTCCGCGTGCATGGTGCGACGGAGGATCGCCTTGATCCGGGCGACGATCTCGTCCAGGCTGAACGGCTTGGTGACGTAGTCGTCGCCGCCGACGGTGAGCCCGGTGATCTTGTCTTCCGTGTCGTCCTTGGCGGTGAGGAAGAGGATGGGCGCGGTGTATCCGGCCGAACGGAGGCGCTTGGTCACGCCGAAGCCGTTCATGTCCGGCAGCATCACGTCCAGGATGATGAGATCGGGCTCTTCCTCCAGCACGGCGGAAATCGCCTGCGCCCCATTGCCGACGGCGCGCACGGCGAAACCGGCGAAGCGCAGGCTGGTGGTGAGGAGATCCCGGATGTTGGGCTCGTCGTCGACAATAAGAATGCGGGGGCCATCGGTCATGCCCCAAGTATCTGCGCGTTAGCTGGTGGTTTCCTGAGAGCTGGACTGCCCGGGAATGAGAGCATTGCACTCGAGGGAATCCTCGCCGCCGCAGCCGACCAGGGGAATTGACATGGACACCGCGCCCGCCCGACCGTTCGTCGCGCTTCCCGAGCTGATCCGGCCCCGCCGTCTGATCGGCGGGAGGGTGTTCGACTTCTCCCGCGAAGTGGCCGTGATGGCCATCATCAACCGCACACCGGACTCGTTCTACGACAGGGGCGCCACCTTCGCCCTGGACGCCGCCGTGAGCGCCGCCCGCCGGGCGATCGAAGACGGCGCGGACTGGATCGACATCGGCGGCGCGAAGTTCGCTCCCGGCCCGGCCATCCCGATCGAGGAGGAGATCGACCGGGTGGTCCCCGTCGTCGAGGCCCTCCGCGGCTCCGGCGCCGTCATCTCCATCGACACCTTCCACTGGCAGGTCGCGGCCGCCGGCATCGCGGCCGGCGCCCACGTGATCAACGACACCACCGGCATCCATGATCCGGCGATGGCCGACGTCGTCGCGGACAGCGACGCCACCCTGGTGATCACCCACAGCCTGGCCCCGCCGCGCACGCCGCACCCGGCGCCGAGCTACGTCGATGTCGTCGACGAGGTCTCCGCGTTCCTGCGGGAACGGGTCGCGCTCGCCCGGGATCATGGGATCCCCGCCGAACGGATCATCGTCGACCCGGGCCACGACCTGAACAAGAACACGTCCCACTCGCTCGAGCTCACCCGGCGGCTCGCGGAGATCACCGCCCTCGGCTACCCGACCCTGGTCGCGGTGTCCAACAAGGACTTCGTGGGGGAGAGCATCGACCGCGAACGTGGGGCCAGGGTCGAGGGGTCCCTTGCCGCCGCGGTCTACTGCATCCTCCAGGGCGCCCGGATCGTGCGGATGCACAATGTGACGGCCGCCGTGGACGCGGTGCGGATGACCGAGGCCATCCTGGGCTTTCGCCCGCCCGCCTACCTGCGCCACAACCAGGCCTGAGCATGCTGGACCAGGCCGAACTGATCCGGCGCTACCGAGTGGCCGACCGCACCGAGACACGGGTGCGGGTGAACTTCATCACCAGCCTCGACGGGGCCGTCACGGTGAAGGGGCTGAGCGGGGGGCTGGGCAACGAAGATGACAAGCTCGTCTTCGACACCCTGCGGCTGCTCTCCGACGTGATCGTCGTGGGTGCCGGGACCGTGCGCGCCGAGGGGTACGGCGGCATCCGGCTCAGCCCGGCGGATGCCGCCTGGCGGCTCGGCCAGGGGCTGCCGGCTCAGGTGCCGGTGGCGGTCGTGTCGTCCCGGCTCGAGCTGGAGCCGGGGCATCCGTTCTTCCGTGACGCGGCCGTGCGCCCGATCGTCGTCACGCACGCCGGGTCGCCGGCTGGGCGCCGGGCCGAACTCGCCGAGGTGGCCGACGTGCTGGTCTGCGGGGAACGGGACGTTGACCCGACCATGATGGTTGCGGCTCTCGCCGCCCGAGGGCTCCGCCAGATTCTCTGCGAGGGCGGCCCGCACCTGTTCGGCGCGCTGATCGCGGCGGACTGCGTCGATGAACTCTGCCTGACGATCAGCCCGGTGCTCGAGGGCGGCGCTGCCGACCGGATCGCCCGCGGCGACTCCGGAGCCACCCGGCCGATGGCGCTGCTGCACGTGCTCACCGCCGGCGACATGCTCTTCCTGCGCTACGCCCGCCGCCCGGCATGACACCGGTGCCCACCCACCTGCCCGCCCATCTGCCCGCCGAACTGTGAGTTCGGCCCCTTTGCCGCCTGAAGCCCGGCCGAACTCACAGTTCGGCGAGGTGGGATGCTCAGGTCGCGGGGGGAGACAGGTCAGGCGACGAGGGTGGGGGAGTCCAGGTTCTGCGAGTCGAGGATCGTGTAGCTGTAGCCCTGCTCCGCGAGGAAGCGCTGCCGGTTCTGGGCGAAGTCCTGGTCGACGGTGTCCCGGGCGACGAGGGTGTAGAAGTTCGCCGAGAGGCCGGACTCCTTCGGGCGGAGCAGACGGCCGAGGCGCTGGGCCTCCTCCTGGCGTGAGCCGAACGACCCGGACACCTGGATGGCGACGGTGGCCTCCGGCAGGTCGACCGAGAAGTTCGCGACCTTCGACACCACGAGCAGGTTCTCCTCCCCCACCCTGAACGCCTGGTAGAGGCGTTCGCGTTCGTCGACGGGCGTGGCGCCGGTCAGTTTGGGTGCGTTCAGGGCGTCGGCGAGTTCGTCGATCTGGTCGAGGTACTGGCCGATCACGAGGATGCGCTCGCCCGGGTGCTTGGCGACCAGCCGCCGGACGACGTCCAGCTTCGCCGGCGCCGTGGCCGCCATCCGGTAGCGCTCGTCGTCCGCCGCCGCGGCGTAGCTCAGCCGTTCGGACTGCGGCAGGTCGATCCGCACCTCGTAGCAGGAGGCCGGCGAGATGAAGCCCTGGGCCTCGATCTCCTTCCACGGGGCGTCGAATCGCTTGGGGCCGATCAGGCTGAACACATCGCCCTCGCGGCCGTCCTCGCGCACGAGCGTCGCGGTCAGGCCGAGGCGGCGGCGCGCCTGGAGCTCGGCGGTGAGTTTGAAAACGGGCGCGGGCAGCAGGTGCACCTCGTCGTAGATCACCAGGCCCCAGTCCATGGCGTCGAGCAGCTCGAGGTGGGCGTACTCGCCCTTCCGCTTGGCGGTGAGGATCTGGTAGGTCGCAATGGTGACCGGCTTGACCTCCTTGACCTGGCCGGAGTACTCGCCGATCTCGTCGGTGGTGAGAGTGGTGCGCTTGAGCAGCTCGTCGCGCCACTGGCGGGCGGAGACCGTGTTCGTGACCAGGATCAGCGTGTTCGTCTTGGCGGTGGCCATGGCCCCGGCCCCGACGAGGGTCTTGCCGGCGCCGCAGGGGAGCACGACAACTCCGGAACCACCGTCGAAGAAACTGGCGACGGCCTTGTTCTGGTAGTCCCGGAGCGCCCAGCCGTCTTCGAGCAGCGAGATCGGATGCGGGGTGCCCGGCGTGTACCCGGCGAGGTCCTCGGCCGGCCAGCCCAGCTTCACGAGCTCCTGCTTGAGCTGCCCGCGGGCCCACGGCTCGACCAGGAACGAGTCGGGGGACGGATGCCCGATCAGCAGCGGTGAGATGCGCTTGGCGCCGGCGACCTCGGTGAGCACCGCCTGGTCGTTGCTCTGCAGGACCAGCCGGCCCTCGGCATCCCGCTCGATGACGAGGCGTCCGTAGCGGCCGACGGTCTCCGTGATGTCGACGCTGACGGTCTGCGGGATGGCGAACTTCGAGTACTTCTCGAGCGTGGCGAGCATGTCGGAGGCGTCGTGTCCGGCGGCGCGCGCATTCCACAGGCCGAGCCGGGTGATCCGGTAGGTGTGGATGTGTTCCGGCGCGCGTTCCAACTCGGCGAACACGGCCAGATCGTGCCGGGCGTCCTCGGCGAGAGGGTGCGCGACTTCGAGCAACACGGTGCGGTCACTTTGGACGATCAGGGGGCCATCAGACATAACCGTCAATCCTACCCGCGTGTGCTGGAACGACGGCCACCCGCTTACGGGGCGGGCGTGATGCTGATGATGCTCGAGAGGGGGAGGGTACGTTCGATGTCGGCCCGCCGGTCCCGGGCCCGGAAGCGTCCGCCGCCCACGCTGGCCGGTTCCAGCAGATAGTCCACGACCACGCCGCCCGGCATGGCAATGCTGACGACGACGGTCTGCTTGGACTTGATTGCCGAGTCGAGCTGCCTGGCGAGCCAGGCATCCGCCGCCTGTCCCTCACCGCCGTCGCTGGCGCGCAACTTCTCGACCAGGGCGATCGTGGGGTCGACGGTGGACACCGGCAGCACCCGGGCGAGCTGGTGGCGGCGCAGGTGCACGATCTCGCCCGCCGCGTTCTCGGCGGCGACCGGGTAGCGGGCGTCGCTGAGGGCCCAGAACACGACGTCGCTGCCGAACCTGCTGGCCAGCCGGTTCTCGTCGACTCGGACGAGGCCGAGCGGGGCGAGGGTCTGGTCCACGGCGATCGTGCCGAGCAGGGCGGGATCCTCCGATTGCACATAGCTCTGGGCCGGTGACGCGGCCGGGTCGGTCGCGCCCACCCGCACCCGGCCGTACCGGGCCGCCGACTCGCGGATCAGGTAGTCGACCGGCTGAGGGATCCCGGTCAGGGACACCGTGCGGAGGAAGTCGAGCAGCGAATCCGCATTCTCGCCGGCGGCGAGGGCCCGGTTGACCGAGGTCGCCGAGATGCGATAGCTGAGGGCGAGTTCACGGCTCTCGACGTCGGCGAGCCCGCGCAGCCGGGCGTCGATCGACGGGGCGAGCGGACCGGGCGAGACGATGGACAGGTCGTTCTGCAGGTACACGGCACCGACCTCGGCCGGGAGTGCTGCCGTCATCGTGGCGATCGCCGCGTCGAGGTCGCCGGCCAGCACCGCGGCCCCGGCCGGGCTCGTGGTCTGATGGGCGGTGATCCCGATGAGTTCGGCGTCGTCGGCGAACTCGGTGACCCGATCGTCCATCCATTCGCCGCCGGCCGGGTACAGCCAGGCGACGAAGGAACGCAGGCCCTCGCCCCAGGAGACGCCGGGACGCCGGGCGAGGATGCCGCGCACGTCCGGCGGCAGAGCGGCATGCCAGGACTGCGCGATCGTGGCCCAGCGACGCGCGGTGCCCTCGAGCAGCCAGGCTTCGCCGGCCTCCGTCTCGTTCCAGTAGCCGTCGGAGTGGGCGATCAGGTCGGCGCGGGCCGCGGTGGCGACCACGGAGGCGACAGCCTCCAGGTCGACGCCCATGACGGCGGCCAGGCGCTTCGTGTCAGGCAACCCGAGGCCGCCGCGGCTGAGTTCCCTCGCCGGTTCCCGGGCGAGCTCGGTGACGAGCTCGGCGATCGATGACACGGCGGCGAACGCGCGTTCGGCGGCGAGCCGGTCGGTGAAACGGGTGTCAGTGGCGGACACGCCGGCCAGGGCGGAGGGCGCGGGCGCCCCGGCCAGTTCGGTCGCGGTCGGCAGCCCGAGGGCCGGCCAGACCAGCAACTGGGCGGCCACGGCGTCGTACGGCCGGAACCGGTCGTCGGCGAGGCGGCCCAACATCAGGGAATCCAACACGGCGGCCCGGGCGGCGACATCCGCTTCGGGAACGGGGGAGCCGGCCAGGTCGGACAGGCGCTCGGTCAACTCGGCGAGGGCAGGCGCGGGCGGCGCCGAGTCCGGGTCGGTCTCGACGGCTAGTTCGCCGGCGACGGCCAGCACCGCGAGGGTGGCCCGGTCGAGCTGGGCCAGGGTGCGCTGGACGGCCTCGGGTTCGAGAAGGGTCTCGGCGAGGTCGAAGAAGTCACGGATGCCGGTGGCCGGGACGGCGCGGATTTCGAGTGTGCGACGCAACGCTGCGTCGTCGAGTGCCCGGAGGCGTGAGGCGAGCGTGAGCATGGCGGCTACTCCCTGTTCTGTCGTGCCTCGCGTGCGCGGCGAAGAGCGGTCATCACCATGAGGGCGATGATCAGGAGGAACCCGAGCGGCAGGCCGAAGAGCGGCAGGGCCAGCACGACCGGCCAGACTCCCTGGCCGAAACCGTTGTCGGCTCCGGCTCCGGCGGCGGTGCCGATGATGACGGCGAGGAAGGCGAGGATCGACAGACCCACCACACCCGCAACCATGTAAGCCAGGATGCGTTCGAGCCGACCGGCGGCGTGTGGAGTTTGATTGGTCACACTCCCAAGGATACGGGGCATCTCTCGGTCCGACCGAATAGGCTGGGTGCGGTTGGCGCGCATTCCGCGCGCCCGGAATGCAGCGAGGTCCAGATGCCCACCGGCAAGGTCAAGTTCTACGACGAGGAGAAGGGTTTTGGCTTCATCACTTCCGATGACGGCCACGAGGTCTTCCTCCACGCTTCTGCGCTGCCCGCCGGAGTCACGGTCAAGGCAGGGACGAAACTCGAATTCGGAATCGCCGACGGCAAGCGGGGCGTCCAGGCGCTCTCCGTGCGCATCATCGAGGCGCCGCCGAGCCTGGTGAAACTCAGCCGCAAGCCGGCCGACGACATGGCGATCATCATCGAGGACCTCGTGAAGGTTCTCGACGGCATCGGTGCGAGCCTGCGCCGGGGTCGCTACCCCGACAGCGCGCACAGCCACAAGATCGCCGCGATGCTGCGCAAGGTCGCGGAGGAACTCGATGCTTGACCAGGCGGACCCGACCCTCCTGGCGGCCGTGGACCTGGCCCGCGCGGCCCTGCTCGACATCACCCCGGCCGACACGATCGGCGAGCTCGTCGGGCACGTCGTCGAGGGCGAGCACGTGCTGACTCTGCTCCTCGACTGCACCATGCCCGGGTACCCGGGCTGGCGGTGGACGGTGAGCCTGTCCCGGGTCGACGAGGATTCCCTGCCGTCGGTTCTCGAGACCGAGCTCACTCCCGGCGATGAAGCGCTGATCGCCCCCGACTGGATCCCGTGGTCGGACCGGCTCGCCGACTACCGCACCGCGCAGGAGCTCGCCGCCGCGGTCGCTGCGGCCGAGACGCTCGACACGGACGACGACGACGAATCGGACGACGACGAGTCGGACGACGATGATGACGAGTCGGACGACGACGAAGACGACGAGCCGGATGAAGACCCGCTCGCCCTCGACGACGACTTCGACGACCACGGCGAAGACGTGCTCGACGGGATCGACTTCGGTGAGGCGCTACCGACGCCGGAACTGAACCCAGCCGAGGCCGACGAGCCCGAGGCCGAGGCCGATGGCGGCGCACGCCGTCCACCAGCCAAGTCCCGCCGCCGCAAGGTCGTCCTGGAAGAAGACAGCGAGCACCAGGGCTAGGAGCCAGCCGGCCGAGCCCGCCAGGATCGCCATCCGGGCGTCCGTGCGAGCGGGCAGCGGGTCAGGCCGGCGTTCGCTGTCCTTCAACCAGAGACGCACGGTGCCGCCTAGCTGCCGAGGTTCTGCACGACGTACTCGATCGACTTGACGAGCTGGCGCACGTCGTGCGGTTCGATCGCCGTGAACGTGGCCACCCGCAGTTGGTTGCGGCCGAGCTTGCGATAGGGCTCGGTGTCCGAGATGCCGTTCGCCCGCAGGGTCTTCGCCACGGCGGCGGCGTCGATCCGGTCGTCGAAGTCGATCGTGGCCACGACCTGTGAACGGTGGTCTGGATCGGTCACGAACGGAGTCGCGTAGTCGACGCTCTCGGCCCAGTCGTAGAGCACGGAGGACGATTCCTTCGTCCGCGCCGACGCCCAGGCGAGGCCGCCGTTCCCGTTGATCCAGTCGAGCTGGTTCTCGATCAGGAGCAGGGTGGCCACGGCCGGGGTGTTCAGGGTCTGGTTGAGGCGGGAGTTGTCGATCGCGTTCTTCAGGCTGAGGAACTCGGGGATGTACCGCCCGCTGGCGGCGATGCGTTCGACCCGCTCGATCGCGGCCGGGGAGAAGAGGGCGATCCACAGGCCGCCATCGGAGGCGAGGTTCTTCTGCGGGGCGAAGTAATAGGCGTCCGCCTGGTCGGCCTGGAAGTCGATTCCGGCCGCCGCACTGGTGGCGTCGATCACGGTCAGGGCGCCGAGATCGCCGTTCACCCGGGTGACGGGGGCCATCACGCCGGTGGAGGTCTCGTTCTGGGGCCAGGCGTAGACGTCGACCCCTTCGGTGGCGACGGCCGCGCTGCGCGAACCGGCCGGTGCCTTGATCACATCGGGGGCCTCGAGGAACGGGGCCGCCGCGGCGCTGGCGAACTTGCCGCCGAACTCGCCGAAGACGAGGTTCTGGCTTCGCTTCGAAATAAGGGAGAAAGCTGCCGCGTCCCAGAAGGCGGTCGACCCGCCGTTGCCGAGGACGACTTCATAGCCGTCCGGCGCCCGGAACATCTCGCTGAGTCCGGCGCGCACCCGGCCGACCAGATTCTTAACGGGGGCCTGGCGGTGCGAGGTGCCGAGGACGGTGGATCCGACGGCTAAGAGGTAGTCGAGTTGTTCCTGTCGTATTTTGGACGGGCCGCAGCCGAATCGTCCGTCGAGGGGCAAGAGTTCAGAGGGAATGGTCAGATTCTGCATAGGGCGATTCTAGTTGTCGGTGCCGCGACGGTAAGGTTGTCACTTGCATGGAGGCCGACCGGGAGGCTCTGGGGATGACTGATCTGATCGACACCACCGAGATGTATCTCCGGACGATTCTGGACCTCGAGGAAGAGAACATCGTTCCCCTCCGGGCGCGCATCTCCGAGCGGCTCGGCCACTCGGGCCCGACCGTGTCGCAGACCGTCGCGAGGATGGAACGGGACGGCCTCGTCGTCGTCTCCGGTGACCGGCACCTCGAGCTGACCCTGCCCGGTCGCCGCAAGGCCGTGCATGTGATGCGCAAGCACCGCCTCGCCGAACGCCTGTTGAGCGACGTGATCGGGCTCGAATGGGAGTTCGTGCACGACGAAGCATGCCGCTGGGAGCATGTGATGAGCGAGCAGGTTGAGCGCAAGATCCTCGAGATCCTGGGCCATCCCACCGAGTCCCCGTACGGCAATCCGATCCCCGGCCTCGATGAATTGGGCGATTCCCCCGCGGTCGCGTTCATGGCCGGAGTGACCAGCCTGGTCGACGTGGTCGCCAGTTCCGCGGAACCGGTCACCGCGGTCATCCGTCGCCTCGGCGAACCCGTGCAATTCGACCCGGAGCTTCTGGCCCAGCTGAAGAACTCCGGGGTGCTTCCGGGCAACACCGGGGTGTTCTCCGCGGCCGGTTCCTACGTGCTCGTGCGGGTCGACGGATGCGGCGACGGACTCGAACTTCCCAACGAGGTCGCCAGCCACATCTTCGTCGCCACGCCGCGCGTCCCGGCCTGATTCTCGACGCCCGAGGGCGCCAAACGGCGCGGGCTTCGTTACCAATTTGTTAGAAAAATGTGAATTTCGGGTGACAAACGGATGAACGTCACGTAGCCTCGGTGGCGTCAACAGGCCGGAAACCGGCCGACGGACCCGGACCAGGACGCCTTTCTCCGTCTCCAGGTGCGGTACCACCCGCGATCAGCGCAGTGGACGGGGCAACTCCCTAGTGTTGCCGAGGCGCCGGAGGTTCCCACTGTGGCCGCTTCAGGTAGAAAATCCGTCATTCGAGCAACACGCCCGCCAGCCGACTCGGCGGGTGAATCCCGGGCCGTGCTTCGGTCCGGCACGGCGCTCAGCCCGCGCGGCGAGCCCGGCACCGCCCCGCCGAAACGATCCATCTCCCGCCGCCGCCGCGGAGCGCTGGCCAATGTTGTCTTCATGACCCTGGCCGGCGGGCTCGTCGCGACCATGGCCATCCCGGCCTATGCATTCGCCCCGAGCTCGAAGGAGACGAACTTCGGCGCCACGGCGGCCACCGAGCTCACCCGGTCGGGGGCGCAGACCGTTGAGGTCGCCGAGCAGGCGGCCACAGTGAGCGTCGCCCGGGACGGTTTCACCGCGACCACGCCCGAGGAACTGGCGGCCGCGGCCGCCGCGAAGGCCGCGGAAGCCCGCCGGATCGAGGTCGCCGCGCAGATGTCGTCCTACGCCGCGTCGTACTCCGGCCCATCCGTGGCGGAGTACCTCGCGAATCCGTCCCATCCGAGCTTCGACCTGGCGTCGGTGTACGGCGTCGCGTCGCAGTACCAGGGTGTCCCGTATGTCTATGGCGGGGCCACCCCGGCCGGCTTCGACTGCTCGGGCTTCGTCATGTACGTCTACGCCCAGTTCGGGATCAGCCTCCCGCATTCCTCGGTCGGCCAGGGTGCCGCGGGGACCCGGATCGCCCTGGCCGATGCCCAGCCAGGCGACCTGGTGATCATGGACGGTCACGACGGTTTCTATGCCGGCAACGGGAACATCCTGCACGCACCATACGAAGGCACCGCCGTGCGCGTGCAGCCGCTCTGGACAAGCTCGTACTATATCGTCCGGCTCGGCATCTGAATCCCGGAATGTGAACGTTTCGTAACAGCTGGCGGATTCTGAGCCGCGCGCTTCGTGCGCTGCCGAATCTGGGTTAACCTGTTGCTCTGATGTTCTGCGAATTTTCGGAAGAGCCACGGCGCGAGCGGCGCACGATCCACACCATGGATGTGCGCTGCCGCTTCGCGCCACGGCGCAGCAGTCAAGCATGTCTCGGTCGCGCGTGTCTCAGCCACGTTGTTTCCCGTAGGGCGTTGTCATTGTGACGACGCCCTTTTTGTTTGCCTGCTCGCTTCCCCCTCGCCGCATCGGGACGTAGTTCGAATGGCTGGAAGCCGTCCAGCCCTTTTCGAAAGGGAACGCATGCGCACACTGGTCCTCAACGCGGGGTACGAGCCCCTCGCCGTGGTCTCCTTCAAACGGGCCCTCATCCTGGTCATGAACCAGAAGGCCACGATCGTCCAGGCCGACCAGGGCCACCCGGTCTGGGCTTCATCCGGGTCGTGGGACAGGCCGAGCGTGATCCTGCTCACCCGGTATGTACGCATCCCGCGGCTGCGGTCGGTGCCGGTCAGCCGGCGGGGCGTGCTGCGGCGGGACGATCACCGTTGCTGCTACTGCGGCAAGACCGCGAACACGATCGATCACGTGCTGCCCAGGTCGCGCGGCGGCCGGGACACCTGGGACAACCTCGTGGCGTGCTGCCTGCGCTGCAACAACCTTAAAAGCGACCGGACGCCCGGAGAGATGGGCTGGAATCTGCTCTTCCACCCGCGGATGCCGCTGGGCACGACCTGGGTGGTGCGCGGCGCCGAGCGGCCGTTGCCGCAATGGGATGAGTTCCTCGCTCCTGCCGCCTGACCAGCAGATGTAACGAAAAGGTAACGCACGGGGGTGACATCCCGCGCGGATTCCCATAGGGTGGGGGGAGCTTCGACCCGAACCAAGCCACGCAGAGGACCAGATTTTGCCCCATTCCGGCGAACCCGGCACATCCGCTCCTTCAGAGAACCAGAACGCTTTCCCGTCGCGACGCGAGTTGCGCGCGCAGCGGGAGGCCGGTTCCGCCCCGTCGGACGCGTCCGTCGAGGTCCCCGCGGAGTCCATCCCGATGACGTCGGTTCCCCTGGCATCAGTGCCCGCCGTCTCCACTCCGGGCGCCGACCAGGATGTCGCGCTCATCGTGGCCCAGGCCGGCCGCCGCTCTGGGGTGTCCTCCACTCCGCTCGCCCGCACACCGGCCGCCCGCCGCGGTCTTGCGTCCGCTGCATCTGCGCCCCGCCCGGCCCCGCGCCCGGCCAGGGTCTCCAACCGGCGCAGCCCGCTGAAGATCGCCGTCACACTTCTCGCGATTCCCGGACTGTTCCTCACCGCGGGTCTTCCCGCCTACGCCTTCTCACCCGGCGCCGGCGCGAACCACGGCGCGGCATCCACCCGTTCGCTGGCCGAGGCCGGCGCCCAGGGCGTCACCGTGGCGGCGGGCGCCTCGGCGGTGACCGTGGCCCGGGACGGCTTCACCGCCACGAGCAAGGAAGAACTCGCCCAGAAGGAAGCCGACGCGAAGCGCGCCCTCGCGGCGCAGAAGGCCGCCGAATCGGCCCGGGCGACCGCCGCATCCTTCGCCGTCTACGGCGTGCGCGCCGAGGGCGACGACTACCAGTGGTACAACATGCCCACCGAGTCCCAGGGCGGAGGGTTTTCGCCGTTCAACTACTACTACCGCGAATGCGTCGACTTCGTCGCCTGGCGTCTCAACCGTGACGCCGGCTCGACGAGCGCCCCGTTCAAGTGGACCTGGAGCTCCCTCACCCCGAGTGGCGGCAACGCGAGCAACTGGGCCAACGCCTGGTCGAGCCACGGCTGGCCGACCAGCAAGACGCCCGTCGTCGGTGCGGTGGCCTGGTTCAACTTCAACCACGTCGCCTACGTGCAGTCGGTCGGTGGCGACGGGTCGGTCGTGCTGGAGGAATACAACTGGATGGGTTCCCACGCGTACAACAAGCGCACGATCAAGGCCAGCGAAGTGCCGCTGTTCCTCTACCCGCCGGCCTGACCGGTCGTCTGGACCGGCTAAGCTTTCACCGCTAGCCTCTGTAGCTCAACGGAAGAGCAGTTCCGTCCTAAGGAAACGGTTGGGGGTTCGAATCCCTCCAGGGGCACCAAATCCTGCTTCGATGCATTGCTTGACGCGGGAACGCAATTCAGTCTGCCCCGGGGTGCTCGGGGGAATCGTCTGGAGCACACCATGGTTTCCCCCCGCATCGCGTTCCTCGACGTCGACGGCACCCTCATCGACTCGGGTGAGGTGATCGCACCGTCGACAATCGAGGCGGTGCGGACCGCCCGGGAGAACGGCCATCTGGTGTACCTGAGCACCGGGCGGGCCTCCGTCGAGATCTATCCCGCGATCCGCGACATCGGATTCGACGGCGCCATCAGCGCCGGCGGCGGGTTCGCCGAAGTCGGCGACGAACTGGTGATCACCCGCACGATGCCCGAAGACGCGGTGGCGCGCATGGTCGGCTTCTACGAGGAGTCGGGATACGACTTCTACCTGCAGGCATTCGACCAGCTATACCCGAGCCTCGGGGTGCGCGGGCGTTTCGCGACCTACCTCGACGACGACCGGGAGCGCAGGGGGGAGAACCGAACCGTTTCCGAATCAGTCGCCGAGCACGCCGAGCACCCCGCCCTGAGAGCGTTTGCCGACGTGCGGCCCCTCAGCTTCACCGGGATCGCGAAGTCGGTGTTCCTCGCCGGCGACCTGAAGGCGTTCGATCGCGTATCGGAAGCACTCGGCGGAGACTTCCACGTCATCACCGGCACCATCCCGCACCTGGGACGCGGCAGCGGCGAGGTGACCCTCGGCGGAGTGAACAAGGGCAGCACGGTCCTGCAGCTGCTCGACCTGCTCGGCATCGACGCGGCATCCGCGATCGCGCTCGGAGACAGCACCAACGACATCGAAATGCTGCAGGTGTGTGGCGTCGGCATCGCGATGGGAAACGCCACCGATGAGGTGAAGGCCCACGCCGATGAGGTCACCACGTCCGTGCTCGATGACGGCGTCTGGAATGCCTTCCGCCGCCATGGTCTGATCTGACCGGGATCTTCGCCACGGCATCGCCGTCTCAATGAAATTCTATGTTCGTATGAATTGAGCTTTGGATCTGAGAAATACTCGTATCTTTGTTCGAATTATGGTATTCTGGGGTCATGGCAGGAACCCCTGATCCCAGTGCCACCACCGCCTTCACCGAGGCGGATGCCGGCAGTGCGGATGCCGGCAGTGCGGGTATGGCGGGGTTGTCGCCACTGCGGGAACTGGCTGCCCTGCAGGCGACGGTGGCGGGCGCGTTGGCTGCGGTGCCGTTGGCGGGGTTGAGTGATCTGGACACGGTGGCGGTGCTCACGGTGGTGGAGGGGCTGGGCCGGAGCATTGATGCGGCCCGGGTGGCCGCCGCGGCCGAGGTCGGCAGCCGGGCGGTGCGAATCGCGCCGGGGCGTTCCCAGCCGGCGTTGCCGGNGCGGCCGAGGTCGGCAGCCGGGCGGTGCGAATCGCGCCGGGGCGTTCCCAGCCGGCGTTGCCGGCCGCGCTGGGCTGCCGGGACGGCCTGGAGGTGATCGTGCGGGCGACCCGGATCTCGGTGCGGGAGGCCAAACGCCGGTCCCGGCTGGGCGGATTCGTCACCGCCCGCACCGGGGTCGGGGGCACCGTGCCGCCGTTCTACCCGGCGGTGGCCGCCGCGCTGACCCAGGGTGAGCTCGGGCTGGAGGCGGCGGAGGTGATCGTGACCGGGCTGGAGCAGATCAGCGCCCGGGTCGCCCCCGACGACCTGCACACCGCCGAGCGGGCCCTGGTGGCGTGCGCGACCGGGGCGGTGACCGACGAGACCCGGGGCCTGCCCGGCGAAGGCCTCGCGTTTAGCGCCGACATCCTCCGCGGGATCATGCTGCAGTGGCAGGCCCGGCTCGACCCTGACGGGACAGCCCCGACCGAGCCTGTGCTCGAGGGCCGCAGCACCCTCGGCTTCGGCCTGCTCAAAGACGGCCTCTACCCGCTCCGCGGCGGCGTCACCCCCGAGCTCCGCGGCATCATGAACGTGCTCTTCGACAGCTACCTCTCCGCCCGGGCCGCGCCCGCGTTCCCCACCCAGGAGGAACAGGCCCGAATCGACGCCGGCGCCCTGATCCCCGGAGCCGACACCGCAGACACCGCGGCCG